>JBMHDP010000161.1:0-7011 GCA_049889335.1 Planctomycetota bacterium | reverse complement strand
CCGCGTCCGTCGAGGTACGGCGGCTGCCGGTGCCCGCGCGGGTCGGGGGCAACTTCGGCGTGACGGCGCTCGGCGCGCGGCCGGCGGCGTCGGGGCGCGGGGACACGGTCGACGTGCTGGTCGAGGTGCGCGGAGTCGGATCGGCGGACCCCGCGGGGCCGACTCCGGAGGTGAGCCTCGACGACGCGCCGCTGGCGGTGACGCCGACCGCGGAGTCGCTGGCCGACGGCCGCAGGCTCCGCTACCTGGACGTGCCTGCGACCGGCCAGCTGCTGCGGGTCTCGTTGCCCGGGCGAGACGCGCTCGACCTGGACGACGTCGCCGCGTTCCGGCTCCCGGACCGGCAGCCGATCCCGGTCGCCGTGCAGCCCGGCTGCCCGGCGGTCGTTCGGCAGGCGATCAACGCCGACCCAGGCCTCGTCGTCGCCGCCGACGTCGCGGGCGCGCGGGTCGCGGTGCGCGCGGCCGGGGCGGACGACTTCGGGGCAGGGTTGCCGGCGCTGGAGCTGTCGGAGCCGTCCACGGCCGAGGACGCCTTCTTGGTCTTCCACCCCGAGGACCAGGACCCGGACGCGGTGCTCGCCGACCTGTACACCGGGCTGGGCCTGCAGGAGATCGACGCGATGGCGGCCGCGGCTGCGCTGGGGCGCTCGCTCACGATGGGGGCGAAGCCCGCGCCCCGGCGCGCGCTCTGGGTCTGGCGCGACCTGCTCTCCGCCGACTTCGACTTCGTCCGGTCGCGCTCGTTCCCGCTGTTCGTCGGGCTGGGCGTGCGCTGGCTGGCAGGGGTCGAAGACGGCCCCGTGCGGGTCGCGGTCGGGGAGCCGGTCACGACGCGGGACGCCGAGGTCGTCGCGGCCGGCGTGCGCGGCCGCAGTTTCGGCGCGAGCTTCGAACCGCGCGCCCCGGGCGCGCTCGTGCTGCCCGACGGCGTCGGCCTCCACGCCGCGCTCCTCGACCCGGTCGCGTCGGGCGCGCCGCTCCCCGACGCGCTCGAGGTGCCGCCTTTGTCCGCGGGGTCGTCGTCCGGCGTCGACCTCGTCACCGTCCTCTTGGTCCTCGCGCTGCTGCTGCTGGCCGCCGAGTGGGTCCTGTTCCGCACGTCGCGCATCCCCTAGCCGAGGCCACCCTGATGTCCTTCGAGTCTCCCGGCTTCCTCTGGCTGCTGCCCCTGCTCGCCCTGCTCTGGGTGCTGCCGCGTCGCCCCGTCGACCGCCGCCGCGCGCTGCTGCGGGCGGGGATCATGGTCGCGCTGCTGTTCGGCCTGGCGCGGCCGGTGTGGGTGCAGCCGACGTGGCAGGATCACCACGTCGTCGTGGTCGACCGGACGTCGAGCGTCGCGGACGCCGCCGCGGCGGACCGGGCGCTGACCGCGGTCTCGGCGCGGCTGCCTGCGGGCGCCGTGCGCGTGCTGGTCGAGCTCGGCGGCGGCGCGGACGAGGCGCCCGCGGGCTTCGAAGAGGTGGTGCGCGTGTCCGCGGACGCGCGCTCGCCGATCGGGGACGCGCTGCACCACGCGCTGCGCGCTGTCCCTGAGGGCGCCGGCGGCGCCGTGACGCTGATCAGCGACGGCCGGAGCACCGACGACGGCTGGCACGACGCGGTCCAGGAGCTGACCGAGCGCGGGATCCCGCTGCACGCGGTCGCGCTCGACGCCGCGGACGAGGACGTCCGCCCGGTCGGTCTGCAGCCGATGGACGAGCTGCGCGTGGGCCACGTCGGCCGCGTCCGGGTCGCCGTCGCGGCGACGGACGCGCAGGTCCAGGTGACGCTGCGCGCCGACGGGGACGTCGTCGGTGAGCCGGTCTCCCTGCCGTGCCGCGGCGTGGCGAGCGTCGACCTGCCGATCGAGCCGGCCCGCGCGGGCTTCGTCGAGCTGACGGTCGAGGCGCGCCGCACCGACGCCGCCGACGCCGACGCGACCGACGACGTGCTGACGCGCACGGTCGCGGTTCAGGACCCGCTCCGGGTCCTCTACCTCGGCGGCCGCGTGCAGCAGGGCAGCGGGTTCGTCGGACAACTGCTCGGCGCGGGCTTCGCGGTCCGCGAACCCTCGGGCGACGCGGTCGACCTCTCGGACGTCGACTTGACGATGCTCGACGACCGCGTCGCGGCGGAGGTCCCGGTCGCGTGGCAGCAGGCGGTCGCCGAGGCCGTCCAGCAGCGCGGCATGGGGCTGTTCGTCAGCGGCGGGCGGTCGGCGTTCGGTCCGGGCGGCTACCACGACACGGTGATCGAGACCATCTCGCCGGTCGAGTACGTGCAGAAGGAGGAGAAGAAGGACCCGAGCACGACGCTCGCGGTCGTGATCGACACCTCGGGCTCGATGGTCGGCAACCGGATGACGCTGGCGAAGGAGGTCGCGCGCCTCGCGATCCGGCGCCTGTTGCCGCACGACAAGGTCGGCATCGTCGAGTTCTACGGCACCAAGCAGTGGGCCGCGCCGATCCAGTCGGCCGCGAACTCGATCGACCTGCAGCGCGCGATCAACCGCCTCGGCGCGTCGGGCGGCACGGTGCTCTTCCCGGCGATCGAGGAGTGCTACTACGCGCTCAAGAACGTGCAGACGCGCTACAAGCACGTGCTCGTGGTCACCGACGCCGGCGTGGAGACGGGGCCCTACGAGAGCCTGCTCCGCAAGATGTCCGACGAGGGGATCGCGGTCTCGACCGTGCTGGTCGGGCCCGGACGTCACAGCGAGTTCCTGGTCGAGCTCGCCGACTGGGGCGGCGGCCGCTACTACCACTCGCCCGACCGCTTCAACCTGCCCGAGCTGCTCCTCAAGAAGCCGAGCACGTCGATGCTGCCTCCCTACCGCCCGGGTCGCTACGACGTCGAGACGCGCGGCGGGCGCGGCTGGTGGGGCGACGTCGACCCCGCCCAGATCCCGCCGGTCCAGACGCTGGTCGAGACGTCGCCGCGCCCAGGCGCGGACGTGCTCATGTCGGTCGCCGGGAGCGGCCGACCGGTGCTGACCTCGTGGCAGTACGGGCTCGGTCGGGTCACGGCCATGACGACCGAGCCGGTCGGTCCCGGGACGCGCGGCTGGCGCGCTTGGGACGGCTACGGCCCGATGCTCGGGCGCCTGCTGGCGCGCACGTCCCGTTCGGCGCAGCCGCCGTTCACCTTCACCCTGCGGCGCGCGCACGAGCGGCTGCACGTCGAGGCCCGCAGCGCCGTGCGCGGCGCGCCGGCGCCGCGCCGCGCGCGGGCCGACGGGGACGACGGTCCCATGGCGCTCGCCGAGGTCGCGCCGGGCGTCTTCCGCGGCGCGCTGGTCTGCGGCACAGACGAGGACGTGCAGCTGGTCGCCGCCGACGGCGCGGGTTGGCAGCACCGGCTCTGCGATGACGCGGGCGCAGCGGTCGCCGCCGAGCGCCAGGTCGACCCCCGGCGCGCCCTGCCCCTCGCCGCGGTCGCCGACTACAGCGGCGGTGCGTTCGTCCCTCCGGGCGCGGGCGTGCCGACGCTCGCGGTGGCCCGCGCGGGCGCGCCGCTGCAGGCCTCGCCGGTGTGGCCGTGGGCCGTCCTGCTGGCCCTGATCCTCTACCTGTTCGATGTCTACGACCGCCGCCGCGCGGTCGCGCGGAGGCCTGTCTGATGTCCGTGGTACGTGTCGGCGCAGCGCTGGCTGCGCTGTGGTGTTCGACGTTCGCGCTCCGCGCCCAAGCTGACGCCAGCGGGCTGGCTGCCGAGGTGGTCCGCGCGCTCGACGCGGCGCTGGCGACCGACGCGCCCGAGTCGCAGGCGGACGCGCTCTGGCAGGCTGCGGCGGCCGAGCACGGCGAGTGCACGCAGCTGGTGGCCGAGCTGCGCGGCCGCATCGCGGCGGCCGACGCGCCGTCGCTGCGGCGCGTGCTGTGCGGCGTGCTGCGCTACCAAGGCCGCCCCCGCCAGGCGCTGCGCGCGCTCGAGGGCATCGACGCTGCGGTCCGCAGCGACCGGGACCTGCTGCTGCGCGCCGAGCTGCTCGACGCGCTCGGCCGCGGCGACGACGCCGGCGCCGCCTACGAGCAGCTGCTCGCGCGAGCGCTCGACCCGGCGCTCCGGCGCAAGATCCTGTTCCGCCGCGCGCTGGTCGGTTCGGACTCGATCCAGCAGCTGCAGGACTTCGCCGCGCGGCCCGAGAACGACCGGGAGCAGCGCAACCAGGCGGCCATCATCCTGGCGCTGCGGGACCAGCCGAAGGCGGCGCTTGAGCTCTACGAGGTCTCCGGCGAGGGCACCGCGCGCTTCCGGCAGCTGGTGCGGCTCGCCGAGTGGGCGCTGGCGGCCGAGCAGTACGAGCGCGCGCAGGAGCTCGCGTGGCAGGCGGTCGGCGCGGCGAAGATGCGGCGCGACCGTCGCTACGCGTTGACGACCGTCGTCTCCGCCTACCGGGCGGGGGACGCGGTCGACGCGTTGCTCGAGCGGTTCGCGGCGGCGCCCGACTTGGACAAGGACGCGCGCCAGATCTGGATCGACCTGCTCCGCGACGAAGGCCGCGTCGACGACGCGCTGGCGCTGTTCCGGCAGGAGGGCGACGGCGCCTGGACGCCGGCGCTGCGACGGCAGCTGCTCGAGATCTGCCGCGAGACCGGCCGGGAAGAGGTCCTGGTCGCGCAGTTCGAGGAGCTGATCGCCGCGGAGCCCGGCAACCTGGAGTGGCGCAGCGGGCTGAGCCGCCACTACCTCGAGAGCGGCGACCGCGCCCGGGCCAAGGCCGCGTGGAGCAGCTACGGCGCGGACGCGAGCGACGCGCAGTCCGAGCTCGACGCCGCGTTCTACCTGATGGACCTCGGCCTCGACGAGCTGGCCGAGCAGCGCGCCGAGCGGGCCAGCCAGGACGAGCGCGTGCGCCGCGCCGCCCAGCTGTTCATCGTCAAGCTGCGCGTCGACCGCGGCCGCTTCGAGGAGGCGACCGCCATGCTCGACGAGGTCGAGGCGTCCGCGGACGGCCGCGACAGCGTGCTCAGCGAGGTCGCCGGCATCTACGAGCGCATCGACCGGCTCGACCGGGCCGTCGCCGTGCTCGACCGGATGCGCGCGGCCTACGGCGGGTTCCTGGGCACCGACCTCGACATGAAGTACGCGCTGCTGCTGTCGAAGGTCGACCGGGAGGAGGACGCCTTGGCGGTCTGGCGCTCGCTGTGGACCCGGGTCCGCAGCACGCCGCGGGGCCGTTACGTCGAGGACCGCATGATGACGGTGGCCTCGCGGCTGGGCGTGCTCGCCAAGATCGCGATCGAGCTCGAGGATCGGCTGGACGCCGGCGAAGCGGACACGACCGACGTCGAGCTGCTGGTCCGGCTCTACATCAAGGTCGGCGACTCGGCGGCCGCGACGGAGATCACCGAGCAGGCCCTGCGCGGGCAGGACGTCGCCGACCTCGACCTGATCCGCCGCAAGGCCACGATCTACCTCGCCTGTCAGGACTACCGCGAATACGAGGAGCTGATCGAACAGCTGATCGAGCGCGACCCGGACAACCGGGTCGAGCACATGCGGGAGCTGACGCTGAGCCGCCTGGAGCGCGGCCGCCGCGCGCAGGCCATCGAGAACCTGCCCAAGCTGCGCGCCGCCGCCGAGGACGGCGGCATCGCCGACGAGTTCGAGGCGGGCATCTTCCAGCTCGCGGGCCTCACCGACCGGGCGCTGCTGAGCTACACCAAGGGCCTCGGGCGCTACCCGGACCGCATCGACACGCACCTGCTGGTCGCGAACCTGATGCGCGAGACCGGCAGCGAGATGGAGGCGGCGCGGCGCTTCCAGTACCTCGCCGCCACGGCCGCGCGCGACGACCTGTTCACGATCGCGATCGACGGCATCCTCAACCTGCGCGCCCAGCAGCAGACCCAGGTGCCCAACGAGCTGGTGGAGTGGGCCATGCGGGTGACCCTCGAGCGGCTCGCCGAGCGCTCGCACAGGTTCTACCTGCACCGCCTCGCCGCGGACCTCGCCGAGGAGCTGAACGACATGCCGATGTCGATCCGTACGCTCACGGCCGGGATCCCGGTCGCCGGCGAGCGGCGCACGGCGCTGCTCCGCGAGATCCTCGGCAAGATCCGGTCGCTGGACCGCAACGCGCGCGTGGTGTTCGGCGGCAGCCGGCAGCTGCGCATCAGCGAGGACTGGGACTACGAGCCCTACGTGATGGTCGGCCGGCGCCTGCTCGGCCAAGGCGAGGTCGTCCCGCCGCAGGTCTTCATGGACCTCGCCGCCGTGTTTCTGCACGCCGACGCCGTCCCGGACGCGATGCGCACGTTCTCGCGCGCGGCAGAACTGCTCGACCGGGCCGAGGTCAACCGGCAGGCCGCGGCCGTGCTGGAGCAGGCGGAGCGCTACGAGCCGGCGCTGCAGTTCTACCGTCGCCTGCTCTCCGTCGACGTGACCGACGTCGCGCTGATGGCGAAGATCGCGCGGCTCGAGGAGCTCGTCGGGCGCGACCGCGTCGCCTGCGAGATCTACCAGAACGGCCTCGCGTCCGCGCTCCAGCAGACGGCGACGCGCGTGCACGTCGCCACCGAGGAGGAGCCCGACCCGAACGACCTGATGTCGATCTACGGCGGCCAGCGGAACGTCGACGCGCTGCAGCAGACGATCCCGAAGCTGATCGAGGGCCTGCTGGTCACGATGCCAGAGGCCGATGCCGCGACCTACCTGGCCGAGATGGCCGCGGCGGCCCGGCAGGAGCTGGACGCGCTCGGGCCGGCGGCCGCGGGCGCGGTCGAGACGCTGGACCAGTACCCGCGGCTGCGCGCGCGCGCGGACGCGCTGCGCCGCCTGGCGCTGTGCTTCCGCGCGCTGTCGCTCAGCGACGAGGTCGACGCCCGCCTGCTGGACCGCTTCCCGACGGATCGCGCGCTGGCCGAGGCGAGCATCGGCTACCGGGCCGCGCGCGGCTTCCACGTCGCGGCGACGCGGCTCTTGGCGCACGGCGAGTTCGCCGACGCGCCTGCGTTCACGTGGCTGCGGAGCGGCGAGCTCGGCGACGGACCGGTCACGCCGGCGGTCGCGGCAGCCCAGGTGGTG
>JBMHDP010000160.1:0-9644 GCA_049889335.1 Planctomycetota bacterium | reverse complement strand
GCAGTCCTGTCCGATGCGCGGCGCGGTCGCGGTGAGGGTGGGCACGCCGTTGGAGCCAGCGCAGCCGGCGCCGAAGCTGACGACCTGGGGCTCGACGATCTCGGTGGTCCACATGCCGCGGCCGTGGGTGCCGACCAGCAGCGTGTTGTTGCCGTGCAGGAAGCAGATGTCGTAGCAGGGCGCGTCGGCCGGGCCGTCGTTGCTGGTGGACCAGTTGACGCAGTCGTCGGAGGTGCCGAAGACGCCGACCGCGGTGGCGACGTAGTAGCGGCCGTCGAGCGTCGGGTGCTGGGCGATGCCGTAGAGCGGAGCCGACGGCAGCGCGGTGAGGCCGGCGCCGGTGACGTCGGTGAAGGTGGCGCCGTTGTCGGTCGTGCGCCAGAGGTTGTCGGTGACGTAGCCGCTGCGCGCGACGAGCGCGTGGGTGGCGTTGTTGCGGTCGATCAGGATCCGCGTGATGAAGCCGTTGGGGACCTGGTTGCCGAGGTCGACCTCGGTCCAGGTCGGGGTCGCGGTGAGCGCGTTGCTGGTGCGGAACAGGCGGCCGTTGTTGTGGCCGACCCAGACGATGCTCGAGGAGTTGGGAGAGATGGCGATCGCGCTGATCGGCGACGCCGAGGGCGTCGGCGGCTTGATCGCGGTCCACGACGGGCTCGCCGCCTTGGCGTTCAGGCAGCGCCAGAGCGAGCGCGCGCCTGTGTAGATGAAGTCGGGCGTGACCCTGGAGCCGACCAGCGGCGCGATGAAGTTGCCGCCGCCGGCCGCGCCGGTCTCGAGGTGCCCCTGGATCATGGACGTGCTCGTGAGGCCGCCGTCCGTGGAGCGGTGGATGCTGCTGTTCTGCTTCGCGCCCCAGATGAAGTTCGGGTCGGTCGGGTCGATCTGGCAGTTGGCACCGTCTGCGTTGGCGTAGCGAACGGCGGTCATGCTGCCCATGTTGATCATGTGGCTGCCGTTGTCCTGGGTGCCGCCCGCGAGCTTGCCGGACGAGTGGCCGGCGACGCCGTAGTACTGGACCGTCCGGTAATTGCTGTCACGACGGGTCCACCCCGACGCCGTCGTCGCGTTGCGGATGTCGTCGGTCCGGTAGACGCCGCCGTCCGTGGAGACGTAGACGGTCCGGTTGGTGCTGCCGTTGTACGACGGGTGGCTGGTGATCGCGTGCACGTCCGAGTGCGGTGTGCTCAGGTTCGAGCCGCCGTCGCTGATCCTCGAGAACGTGAGCCCGCCGTCGCTGCTGCGCCAGATCGTGCTGCCTCCGAAGGTCACCCAGCTGGAGTTGGTCGGGTCGACCCAGACGGAGTTGCAGTAGAAGTAGAAGGAAGCGGGCGCCTGGCCGGTGCTGCGCAGGACCCAGTTGGCGCCGGCGTCGTTGCTGCGCCAGCACTGGCCGTTGCCGGCGTTCGCGTAGATCCTGCCTGCGACCGACGGCGCGAAGGCCATCTCGATCCGCTCGTTGCCGGGCAGGCCCCCGGCCGCGTCGGTCCAGGTCGCGCCGCTGTCCGTCGAGAAGGCGACGCGGTGGACGCCGCCGAATCGGTAGCTGCAGACACAGCGCGCGCTGTTGTTGGGGTCGACCAGGACCTGGAAGACGTCGCCCGCGCGCACGAGCGACCAGCTCACGCCCCCGTCGACGCTCCGCTGCAGGCTGCTGTTCGTCGCCGCCAGCATGTACGCGCCCGTGGGCGCGATGGCGATCCGGTTGGTGCTGTCCCAGGTCGCGGTCGCGGGGAGCTGTTGCCACGTCGCGCCGGCATCCGTCGATCGGTAGATCCCTTCGCCGTCGATGCCGCCCAGGCTCCACGTGCTCGTTCCTCGGATCTCCTCGCCCGTCCCCGCGTAGATCGTGTTGGGGTTGCCCGGATCGAACGCGAGGCTGCTCACGACGAGGTGGCCCATGAAGTCGTCGAGCGGATACCAGCTGGTGCCGGCGTTGTCGGAGCGCCACACGCCGCCACCGACGGAGGCTGCGTACAGCCGCGACGGGATCGTCGGGTGGATCAACAGCGCGCGGGTGCGACCGCCGATGTTGTCGGGGCCGCGCTCGACCCAGCTGAGGTTGCCGATGCCGCCGCCGTCGGTCGCCTCCAGGTGCTCCACGGTCGCTCGCCGCTGCGCCTTGGCCTTGGCCCGGTCGCCCGGGTCGTAGTTGCCGAACTCGTCCTGCATGGTGAGCAGGCGCCACTTCATCGCCTCGGTCGCGCCGCTGTACGACTCCTCTTCGGCGTGGGCGACGGCCGCAGCGCCGCGCGCTGCAGCTTCGCGTGCGCTTTGGGGCGGCGCCGCGCACGCGGCGGCGAACATGGTGAGCGCGAGCACCAGCGAGAGGTTCTTCGTCATGGCGGATCGTAGGGGGGGCGGGTGAGTCGGCGGGGTCGGGGCTCAGTAGGTCAGCGTCAGCCGCAGCCGCGCGGTCCAGGCGAAGCGCTCCAGGGCTGCGACGCCGACGCCGCCGCAGGTGTTGTGGCTGGGCGAGAAGATCGACCACTGCGCGTCGAGCTGGGTGCCGAGCGAGGAGATCGTCGGGCAGCCGAGCGGCAGGCTGAAGCTGGCGCTGGTGCCGACCGGCGGCACGAAGATCGTGACGAACGGGTTGAGGATCACGCAGTTGCTGCAGACGCCGACCGGGTAGGTCGCGCCCGGGGCGCCGACGTTGATCAGCGGCAGGCTGATCAGCGGCAGGTTGTCGACCGTGATCGCGAAGTCGGCGTTGCCGACCGCGAACGGGCCGTCGGCGCCGATGGTTGCGGCCGTTCCGCAAGGCGTCCCGAACACCGGGATCGGCGTGCCCGCGAGCGCCTCGTAGAAGTGCGCGACGACGCTGCTGGTGAACGGCGGGCCGTCGTCCGACTCCGTGAACACGATCATGCCCTTGTCGCTGTCGCCGCCCGCGCTGATCTCGCTGCAGATCGCCGGCATGTGCTCGACGTTGCGCAGCAGGGTCCCGTTGAGCCCGGTGAAGAGGTGCGACGGGCCGCAGGTCGTGCAGCTCGCGCTGAGCTCGACGCCGCGGATGTCGTAGTTCGCGGTGCCGGGCAGGAACTGCTCGGCGTAGAGCGCGACGTACTTGTGCCTGCAGAAGGCGATCGCCGGCTCCTTCTTGTCGATCCCGCTCACCGTGGAGATCGGGATCTCCGCCGTGCTCGTGATCAGCGTCGCGCCGTCCCAGCGGACGCCGCGCGCGTAGATGTCCTTCGCCGAGGTCAGCGGCGACTGTCCGTACTCGTAGAGCACGACGAAGTCGGTCCCGTCGCCGTCCACGTCGGAGCGGCCCGGGAGGCCGCTCAGCAGGAGCGACCCGGAGCTCACGGTGACGGGGTTGCCCAGCAGGTTGCCGAGGCGGTCGCACGCGCGCGCCCGGAGGGCGACGCTGACCAGCGACGGCTCACGCCAGGTGACGACGTAGCGGCTGGTGCCAGGGTTGCTCTTCGAGATCGCCGGGAGGATCGCGGACGCGTCGTTCGAGATCGTGGTCGTCGACACGAGCGTCGGCTGCGCGCCGTTGGACGCGCACTCCACGCGGGCGAGCCGGATCCCGCCGCCAGCGACGCGGTAGGTGATCAGCGCGCCGTCGGAGTCCGACGTCACGCCGACGGTGGTGTCGCCGGCCGCGTCCGGGTCGGTCTCGTCGCCGCTGCCCGACGCGATCGTCGTCGTCGCCGAGACCGCGCCGTTGAGCGCGTAGACCGCGCAGCAGTCGATGTCGGTCGACGAGAAGACGGTCGGCGCGGTCTCCCAGGCGACGATCCACGTCCCGCGCTTCGAGATGTGCGCCACCGTCGGGTGGTGGATGTAGTCCGCCGAGCCCAGGACCAAGAGACCGCCGAGGAGCGAGCCGGTGTCGGTGAGGCGCTGCCCGCGCATGACCTGATCGGTCGCCGAGAAGACGCGGCGGTGTACGACCAGGTAGTCGTTGAACGCGCGGTTGTAGGCGACGTCGGCGTCGGTGTCGTCGAAGTTCGCGTTGGCCGTCGGCAGGAACTGGGTCCCGATCAGCGGGTCGAGCACGAGCGGGTACGCGGCGGCGTCGACGAAGGCGCCGGGCAACCGGAGCTCGAGCACGTCGCCGTCGAGCGCCAGCGCGCCTTGGACTTCGCGACCGAGCGCGTCGACGCCCTTGACGGCGCCGATCGAGACGCCGCCGACGTCCGGCAGGCAGAACGAGACGAGGTCGCGTTGCGCGCCGTGGAGCGGCATCGTCGACGTGAGGTCGTAGCGCACGACGAGGTCGCCGCTGCCGTTCGGCCTGGTCGCGAACCGCCAGCTCAGCTCGAGCCCGGCGGGCGTGACCTCATAGCGCTCGGTGACGCCCGCGCCCCGCGCCTGGCTGGTGCGGTGCTCGGCGAGGAGCGGCGTCGCGGGCGCGACGCGCTGCAGGCCGTCCGCGCGGCCGAACTGGCGCGGGGTGAGCGACAGGCGCTGGGTCGTGGGCGCGGAGGAGCCGAGCGCCGGCGTGAAGGTCATCCCGTCGGCGCGGACTTCGGCGCGGTAGTCCCATCCTGCGGCCTCGACGCCGACGGGCGTCGCCTCGACCCGGGTGGCGTCACGGAGCGAGCCGGCGAACGCGACCCGCTGCTGCGCAGCGAGCGGCGCGGTGAGCGCCGCGGCGAGGGAAATCAGACGGAGAGTCGGTGTCATCACGTTGCTCCAGGAGGTGCTCATTCGATGGTGAGGCGCAAGGCGTTGGTCAGGTCCGAGCCGAACAGGTAGCAGCCGGGCGTGACGGGCTCGCTGACGAGCCACTGGGCGTAGAAGTACGTGCCGGTCAGCGCGGGCACCGCGGGGATCGCGACGGCCAGGGCGGCGCGCGACGCGTTGTCCGTGACCAGCGGCGCGATCCAGCCCGTGTAGGGGTCGGGCGCGAGCGTGCAGCCGCCGCACGGCAGGCCGCTGTACTGGCGGCTGATCACCAGCACCGCCGGCGTGTTGGGCAGCTGGCTGACGAGGCGCAGCGCGAAGTTCGCGTTGCCGGCGACCGCGCAGGCCGCGTAGGACTGGCCGGCGTCGGCGCCGCAGCCGCCGCCGAGCTGCGTGACGCTGCCGTCCGCGCTGGCCCATCGCCGGCCGAGGAGGTCCGCGTCGCCGGCTGGGGCGGCCGTGTTGTCGTTGTCCCAGACGAGCAGCGCGTCGTCCTCGGGGCCGCCGCTCGCGACCTTGCTGCCGGCGCCCATGCGGTAGTCGTCGCCGGGGTTGTTCCCGGGCGTGAACTGCGCCGCGGACTCGCACGCTGCACAGCTCAGCGGATCTACCGACCGGAAGTAGGTGTTGATCGCGCTGCCGTCGACGTCCGACCAGCCGATCAGCGTCGAGCCGCCCGTCCACGTGACGGTCGGCGCATACTCCAGGTCGTTCGCGTCCGCGGTCACGCTCTGCACGTTCGAGAACAGGACGCCGAAGTCGCCGACGGCGCGGCTGGCGTCGACCGTGACCGACTGGCACACGATGTCGTAGGACGCCGGGTTGCCCGGCTCTTCGGTCGCCCACGCCGCGATCCACGAGCGGCCCTCGCCCTCCACCGCGACCTCCACGTCGTCGTCGAGGGAGATCGGGAAGATCACGTCGTCGTCCAGCAGCCCGATGTTGCGGTCGATGATCACGGCCCGCGGGTCGTGATCCGCGCCGAAGTCGACGTCGAACGCGATCATGTGGTAGCCGGTCTGGCCGTTGCCGCTGGAGATCCTCGGGTTCGACGGCGGGATCGCCCCCGAAGAGTAGATCGTGGTCACGCCGAAGAACGTGTTGTTGCTGGTCTGGACCTGCGCGGCCATCACGCTGCCGGTCGACGTGTTCTGCCACGTGACGATGGCGTCGTTGTCGGCCGTGCTGGTCTCGCCGCCGACGTCCGGCTGGCGGTTCGCCTGCGCGCCGACCGCGATCGCGAGCTCCGTGCCGTTGAGTCCGCCGGTCGCGGCGTCGATGACGCGCGCCTTGACGTCGTCCGGGCCGTCGTTCCACCAGGCGACGACGAAGGTGTTGGTCTGGTTGACGTTGGCGACTCGTGGCCCCCTCGAGTCGTCGATGGGCGCGTTGGCGACGAAGATCCTGCCGCCGACGAAGTTGCCGTCGCCGTCGACGCGCTGGGCGTGCACGTCGCGGTCCGTGGCCGACCAGATCCGTTCGTAGACCACGAGGTAGACGTCGGTGGTGGCGTCGTAGGCGACGTCAGGGTTGGTGTCGACGCGTGTGTTCACGCCGGTGAAGGACTGCAGCGTGCCGCCGACGAAGGGGTCGACCAGGAGCGGCAGCGCAGCCTGCTCGACGAAGGCTGCGGGCACGCGCAGCTCCATGGCGCCGTCGACGTAGGTCAGCGCGCCGCGCGTCGACGCGCCGTTCGCGTCGATCGCGGTGACGCCGCCCACCAGCAGCCGGCCGACGCCGGCGAGCTCGAGCGCGAGGCCGTCGCCGTGCCGCGAGACCTCGAACTCGGTCTCGAGCGACGCGCGGATCACGAGGTCGCCGCTGCCGGGCGGGAGCACCTCGAACAGAAAGCTCTGCTCGATGCCCGCGTCCCGCACGTCGAAGCGCTCCGAGACCTCCGGGCGGTCGTAGGTCACCCGCAGCCGCTCGTGCGAGCGCGCGGTCGGCGCCGTGACCGGGGTGAGGTGCGCGCCGCGGCCGATCGACTGCAGGCCGAGGTCGATGGAGACGTTGTGCGGCGCGCGGTCGCCGAGCGCGGGCGTCATCCGGACGCCGCTCTCGCCGAAGGCCGCCTTGTAGCGCGCGCCGAACCCCCAGAGGACGTCGTCGATGATCTCGACGCTCGCGGCCGTGTTGCCGAGCGCGCGCGCGTCGACGGGCGGTCGGACAGCGACCTCGGCCTGCGCGTGGCAGAGGGTCGCGGAGAGCGCCGCCGCTGCGGAGCAGCAGACGACGCGGAGAGCGGCGTGGATCATGACGGGAGCCTCCGGGTGCAGGGTGCGGGACCAAACGTTGCCCCCTATAGGCTCCGCGAAACCGCGCCAGATCGCGTCAGATTCGCATGAAGAAAAAGTCCCAACGGGGCGCTGGGCTCGCGGCGCGTGTCGAAGGCCTCATCGCATGCGCCTTTGCGGAGCGCGCGCGGTTACGGTCGAGCAGATCAAGACGCACAGATCTTGGCACGGTCTGGCGGATGTGCGCCGCCGCCGCGCGCGACCCAACGGTCCTGCCAGCTGACGGGGAACAGGTGGCTAGGCGGCCGCCGGGAAGCGGGCGTCTCGCGGGGCCACGTGCTGGGGCGTGCTGGGTCGTGCTGGGGTCCTGTGCGTCACGAGCCGCTGGGCTGTCGCCTGGCGGCTGACGAGGGATCGGGGACCGGGTCACCAAGCCAAGGCTCGAAGTGTCTTGCGGACGATGGTCGGTCGGCCTGCCGGAGTCGGGGGAGGCGCGCACATTTTCGCGGCCGCGCGTGTCGGGCTGTCGCCCTGGATCTCGTTCGAGGGGTTGGAGCACGTGCTCCGCCTGACTCTTCTCTGATCCCCCCCCTCGACAGTCATGAAGAACTCCTTTTCGAACCTCTCCTTGCTGACCAGCGTCGTCTGCCTGGCCGCCTGCGGCGGCAGCGGCGGCTCGGCGCCGCCTGCTCCTTCGGCGAGCCTGCTGTTCCCGCCTCCTTTCAGCATGACCGACGACGCGTCGATCTGCGTGCGCGGCGCGATCACCGCCCCTGACGCCGTCGCCAGCGTGCTCGTCAACGGCACGCCTGCGGTCAGTCCGGACGGCTGGGCGACCTTCACGGCCGACGTGCCGCTGGACGTCGCCGAGAACGACATCGCGGTGGAGCTCTACGACGCCGCGGGCGAGCCGCTCCCCGGTGGCGGGAGCGCGCAGGTCTGGCGCACCGAGTTCTGGCACGGCGCGATCCGCGGCTTCGTCAACGGCGGCGACGAGCTGGTCTACGTCGACGCCGACCGCGGCAGCCTCATCGCGCAGGGTCCCCAGGGCACGCGTGAGACCCCGATCGTGAACGGCTTCCTCGAGTTCTCCGACGGCGTCCAGAACCCCGGCGTGCCGGCCATCATGCGCGCCTTCGACACCTTGCTCGTGCCGGACGGCCGCCGAATCCACAAGATCCACGAGCTCAGCGGCGTCCGCACGCTGCTCTACGAAGGGCTCCCGGGCAGCTGGATCTACGACATCGACTACAACGCGATGACGGACGAGCTCGTCGTGCTCGAGAACAGCGGCCTGATCGGCGGCTTCCAGCGCCAGGTCCGGCGGATCGACCCCCACACCGGCGCAGGGCAGCTGGCGGCCAGCTGGACGCCCGCTGCGGACCAGTCGGCCGCTGCCTCGGGCCTGCTGGAGGACCTGGCTGCGACGCGCGTCGTCAGCTTCCTCGACGGCGGTCCGCACTGCGTCGTCGCGAGTGCCCGCGGCATGATGCTCTGCGACCTCGACACCGGCGCGCGTACGCCCATCTCGATGGAGGGGTTCCCGGGCGGCGAGATCCGCGACGTCCTGGCGCGCGAGTTCACGCTCTACGTGATGGGGGCCCAGGACATCGCCCAGTGGAACGCCTGGAGCGGCGACTTCGTGCACCACCGCAGCGAGCCCGGCGCCGACTTCGTGCGCGGCGCTGGAGAGTGGGATCCGGCCACGCACACGCTCCGCCTCGTCGACTCGAGCGGCATCGGCTACGACTACGACCTGCTGCAGAACGAGCTGACGCCCTCCATCGGCGAAGGCGTGGGCCTGGGCCCGGCTGCCGGCCGGCTGGCGGACACGATCGCCCACCGCGGGCAGCGCTACCTGGTCGACGGTCGCGGCGACCGGATCCTCGTCGTGGACGCAGAGGGCGAGCGCTCGATCTTCTCCGAAGGCGGCTGGCTGAAGGACCCGGTCGCCGCGACCGAGCGCGACGGCCACCTGGTGATCGGGTGCTCGGACGGGCGCATCGTGCAGATCGACGAAGAGGGCCAGCAGGTCCTGATGCGTGGCGCCGACCCGGCGCTCCGTGACCTGCGCGACCTGGCCACGGCCAACGACGGCGCCTCGCTGATCGCGCTGTGCGAGGACCGCGTGCTCCGCGTGCCGCAGCAGGGCGCCCCCGAAGAGCTCTCCGGCCCGCAGGTCGGCAGCGGAGACCCGCTGATCGACGCCCGCTCGATCGTGCTGAACCCCGCGCTGGAGGTCGCCTACGTGGCCTGCGGCGGCGGCTTCAACGCCGACGCCGGCAACGTCATGACCGTCACCCTCATCGGCGGCCTGCGGTTCCCGGTGGCCGGTGAGAGCTCGGGCGCCGGCACGCCCATCTCGAGGCCGGGTGCGCTGGCCTTCGACGCCGAGTCCTCCACGCTGTTCGTCGCGGCTGGACCGGAGGGCGCGGGTCGGATGAGCCTCTACAGCATCCACCTGCCGACGCTGCACCGCACCATGCTCAGCGACGCGTCGCAGGGCCGCGGTCCGCTGATGGACGTCCCCGCTGCCCTGGACATCGACGACGCCACCGGCAACTTCCTGATCGCCGGTCGGGACGAGGGCGCGCTCCTCGAAGTCGACGCTGTCACGGGGGATCGCGTGGTGATCACGCGGTAGCACAGCAGCGACGCTCGTCGTTCGCTCGCGCGGGCGGCCCCGGAGTCCGGGGCCGCCCGCGTCTTTTCTAGTCTCGCCCGCCGCCTGCTTCGCAGTCCTCGAGCGCGTCGGCGGCGGCGGCCGCCGCC
>JBMHDP010000159.1:0-19080 GCA_049889335.1 Planctomycetota bacterium | reverse complement strand
TGCATGGCGATGCCGAGGTCGACCGCGAACGGCGCCGCCGCCGGGTCCGGCTGATCCAGCACCTCGCACATCATCACGCCGACCGTGCCCGCGACGCGGTAGCAGTAGCGCATGAGCTCGCGGTCGGAGTCGAACGCGACGGGCCGGAGGTCGCGGGAGACGCCGTCGATGAGCGCGCCGGCGGCCGCGCGCGCCGCGGGCCGCCCCGCGAGCTGCGCGAGGAACGCCGCCACGAACGGGTCGTCCGAGCGTCCGCGCGCGAGGTCCTCGCGGACCGCGTCGAGCGCGCGCGCGGCCGCTTCGCGGTCCTCGCCCTCGTCGGCCACGTCGTCTAGGTAGCGACAGAACGCGTAGAGGTGCGTGGCGCGTTCGGCGTGCCGCCGCCCGAGGAAGCGACGCGCCCAGGTGAAGGTCCGACCGTGCTCGCGCAGCACCGCGTCGGCGTCGGCCAGGCGGCCCCGACCGGCTGCGCTCATGACGCGGTCGACGCCGCCGTCGCCGCAGGCTCCACCAGCTCGTCCAGCACCTTCGCCGAACAGAGCACGCCCGGCATGCCGGCGCCCGGATGCGTGCCGGCGCCGACGAGGTAGAGGTTGCGCACCCCCTCCGCCCGGTTGTGGAAGCGGAACCACGCCGACTGCCGGAAGATCGGCGCGACGGAGAAGCCGGCGCCGTGGACGCTGAGGTAGTCCTGCTTGAAGTCCGCGGGCGTCATGTAGAAGTCCGACGTGATCGTCTCGCGGAGCCCCGGGAGGATCGAGTCGTCGAGGGCGCCGACGATGCGGTCGCGCAGGCGCGGCCCCTCGACCTCCCAGTCGACGTCGCCCTGGAGGTTCGGGACCGGGCACAGGACGTAGAAGCTGTCGCAGCCGTCGGGCGCGAAGCTCGGGTCCGTCGCCGTCGGCCGGTGCAGGTAGAGGGAGAAGTCGTCCGCCAGGACCTTCTTGTTGAAGATGTCGTCGAGCAGCGGTCGGTAGCGCTTGCCGAACCAGATGGTGTGGTGCACCACGTCCGGATACTGACGCTTGGTCCCGAAGTAGAGCACGTACAGGCCCATCGAGTAGTGCGCCGCCTTGAGCTTGAGGCGCGAACGCATGCTCTGGTGCTCCCTGGGGATCATCTCCTTGTGCAGGAAGGCCGCGTCGGCGTTGGAGACGACGACGTCTGCCCGGACGCTCCGCCCGTCCTCGAGCGTTACGCCCTTGGCCGCGCCTTGTTCGATGTCGACCCTGGCGACCGTCTGCCCCAGCTCGACCCGCACCCCCTGGCGCTCGAGCAGGCCGCCGAGCGCGTCGACGATCGCGCCGGTGCCGCCCATCGCGAAGTGGATGCCCCACTCGCGCTCCACGTGGTGGATCAGGCTGTAGATGCTGGTCGTGTCGAAGGGGTTGCCGCCGACCAGCAGCGGCTGGATCGAGAACGCCCACTGCAGCTTGGGGTTCTTCAGGTAGCGCGAGACCAGCTTCCAGACCGTCAGGTCGCTGCGCAGGTTCAGCAGCTTGGGGACCTGCTTCACCATCGTGCCGAAGTTGTGGAACGGCACGGCCGAGAGCTCGGTGAAGCCGACGTCGAAGATGCGCTTGCTGTGCTCGAGCAGCCGCAGGTAGCCGTCCACGTCGCGTGGGTCGATGCGCTCGATCTCACGGAGCGTGTCCTCGACGGAGCCCCCGTAGTCGAAGCGGCTGCCGTCCGGATACTGGAAGCGGTACCAGGGGGTCAGCGGCACCAGCTTGAGGTGGTCCTGCAGCCGCTCACCGAACAGCTCGAACAGCTCCTCGAGCAGGAACGGCGCCGTGACCACGGTCGGGCCGGCGTCGTGCTTGAAGCCGTCGCGCTCGAACGTCCGCGCGCGTCCGCCGAGCTGCTGGCCGCGGTCGAACAGGGTGACGTCGTAGCCGCGCGCGCGGAGCCGCAGCGCCGCTGCGATCCCGCCCAGCCCTGCGCCGCACACGAGCGCGCGCACGGCTCGGCTCAGACCTTCGCGGCGAGGGCCGCGGACAGGCTCGAGAGCAGCTCCCCCGCGCCGCTCGGCAGCGAGCGGGCCAGGTCGGCGGCGTCCTTGAGCAGCGCCAGGGAGCGTCCCTTGGCGAGCTTGAGGGCCGTGTTCTCGTCGTGGACTCGGCGCAGCAGGCTGACGTAGTTGAGCCGGTTCGCTGCGCGGTCCACCTGGAGGTCGTCGAGGTCGTCTGCGATCTGGTAGCCGACCGCGAACTGGTTGGCCGCGCGGCGCGCGCGGTCCGAGAGCTCGGGCGCGCCGGCGTAGATACAGGCCAGCTCGAGCGGCAGGGCGAACAGGACGCCCGACTTGTCGGTCGCCACCTGCTCGTAGTCGCCGGTTGTCATGTCGACGTCGCGGCTGGAGAGATCGGCCGTCTGGCCGTGGATCAAGTGAGCCGTGCGACGGTGGGTCAGCGCCACCAGGGGCGCGACGCGTTCGGGCTGCGAGAGCTCGGCCAGCGCGCCGTAGGCGGCGGAGAGCAGCAGCGCGCCGGTGCACAGCGCGACGTCCGGGCCGAACCGGACCCACACCGCGTCCGCGCCCCGCCGGACCTTGTCGCGGTCCTGCAGGTCGTCGTAGACGAGCGACGCGTTGTGGATGAGTTCGGCGACCGCGCCGAGGAGCGCGCCGTCCGGGCCCGAGACACCGAGCGCGCGAGCAGCGTGCTGGCCCAGCTGGGCGCGGACGCGCTTGCCGCCGGAGGCGAGGTGATACCTCGCGGCCTCCAGCGTGTCGGTCGCGCCCTGCCCGCGGCTCAGCGTCGAGCCGAGCAGCGAGAAGAGCACGTCCTCCACTCGGGAGGGTGCCGCCGCCATGCGGGCGGCGGCGTCGGTGTGGGCGTAGTCGCTCATACAGGTGGATGGCTGCGCGGCGCGCAGCGAGCTACCCGGTCAGCGCCTGGATCAGGCGTCCTTCGCGTCCGACTGCGAGGTCGCGACGGTCCAGATGATGACACCGAAGGCGATCTTGTTGACCACGTCGGCGAGGTTGTAGACGACGTTCAGCATGTCGTCCGAGCTGCCCGCTTCGGCGCCCGTCAGGTAGCCGAGGAAGTAGCCGATCGGGTAGATGGCCCAGCCGATGGTGACGATGTTACGCATCAGCTTGAACGCGCCCTGCACGGCCGGCGGGGCCGAGTCGGCGTTGATCTTGCCCGCTTGGCCGGCAAAGATCTCGTAGAGGATGAAGGCCCAGCCGCCCATGCCGATGATGAAGCCCGGCCAGGCGCCCATGTAGCCTGCCTCGCCCATGTAGCCGCCGACCAGCATCACGATCGTGCCGATCATCAGGCGCCAGAAGACGCCCGCGGGCACCTTCGCGATGGCCGCCAGGATCAGGTAGAACTCGACCATCAGCAGCGGGACCGTGATGAGCCAGTCGATGTAGCGGTAGACCGTCGGCGTGCTCCCCGTCGCGACCCAAACGTCGCGCATGTAGAAGTAGTGCACGGCTGCGACGAGCGTCACGAGGCCGGAGACCGTCAGAGACGTCTTCCACTTGCCCTCGACGCGTTGGATTTCGAGGAAGAAGAAGGCCGTCGCGGCGACCAGCGCCATCGAGATCAGCCAGAAAGAGATGCCGACAAAGTCATCGGCCTTGAGCATCACCGCGTCCGCTGCGGTGTTGGAGACGAGTTCCGTCAGGTTCAACAGCATGTCAGGGGGTTCTCCGAGAAATCAGGAGGACAAGTTCGTAGCTGTGTCTTCGCCTCGAAGTTTTTTGCGATGCTCGCAGCATCGCGCGGACACGCGTCGCGGCGCGCTCTGACGGCGCGCGAGAGCAGCTGCCGCCACGCCAGGAGTCGGCGAAGGTGTCGGCAAAAAGACGGCTTACGCGCGCCGCGCGCAGCGGGTCGGGCCGCCCGCGCGGCGGGCCAAAAAAACCCGCAAAAACGAGCACCCACGATCGCGTCGAAACGCCCCCATGGCAGCGCTTTGACATTTTGACGATTGATCGCATCCACCTCGCTCCACAGAGCGATCTTCGTTCGCGCGCGCGCGCGAGGAGCGCACCACGAGAGGACGCGAGTCGCGCGGCGAAGGAGCGCGCTGGCCGCCTCTTGGACGACCGCTCCGCGCGCCCGCCGGTGCTACGGCAGCCGCGTGTTCGGCGCGACCGCGCCTTCGGGCCAGGCTGTCCCCTTCGGATACACGAGCAGCGTCTCGTAGCTCTCCGCGACGACGAACGACTCGTCGACCTCGCCGTCCGCGCCCTGCACCCTGGAGAGGTCGAGGGCGAGGTGACGCGCCAAGAACGGGTAGGCCGCCGCTCGCTTGCTCCGCCCGTAGTCGTGCCCCTCGTCCGGGAAGTGCGCGTTCTCCACATTTCCAGATCGACCGAAGAGGCCGTAGACGTGCTGGACGTGCGGGAACTCGACCGCCGGGGTGTTGAGCGTCCAGTCTCCGCCGTTGCTCACCATGAGCATCGGTCGCGGGGCGGCCAGCGCCGCGATCTCGACATTGTTGGTCTTGTGCCGCGCGCTCCAGTGGATCGGCATCCCGCTCTCGCACACGCAGCCGCCGAAGAAGTGCGCCGAGATCTGACAGACCGGGACCGCGACCCGCACGCGGTCGTCCAACGCGGTCAGCAGGAAGGTCTGGGTCCCGCCGCCCGAGCATCCGGTCACGCCGACGCGCGCTGCGTCGACGCCCGGCAAGGAGAGCACCAGGTCCAGCGCGCGCATGCTGTTCCACGTCTGCAGGCGCAGGACCTCCGGCGTATCGCGGTGCGACCAGCCGCGCTCCTTGGTGTCGCCGTAGCCGACCATGTCGTAGGCGAGCACCGCGCACCCCATCTTCGCGAGCACGGCGCAGCGCGCCTGGCGGCCTGGGGCGAAGCGCCCGCCGTGACCGTGCGGGCTCAGCACCGCGGCGAGCTCCCCGTCGAACTCGGTCGGACGGTAGAGCGAACCCGTGACGAAGAAGCCCGGTGCGCTCTCGAACGCGACCTCCTCGACGCGGTAGCCCTCGTGCCGGCGCTCGTCGACGAAGCGCGGGTTGAGCGGCGTGCGCGCCGGCAGGTCGGTGAGGCCTGCGCCGGCGAGCAGCTCGCGCCGCAGCGTGGCGCTGCGCCGCCGCCAGGCGTCGAGGGTCGGGTAGTCGGACGCGAGCTGCGCGAGCTCCTCCTCGGCGGCGGCGGGGGACTGCGCGTGACCGACGCGGAGACGCACGGCTGCGACCTCTCCGGCGTCCGCCTGCGCGGCGAGCGGCGCGAGACCCAGGGCGAGCAGGACCGACGCCGTCGTATCGATGCGCATGGCCTGACTCTATCCGGCCGCAGCCGCCGCTCCGACGATCAGGCGAGGATCAGGGGATAGCACCACGTGACGAAGACGAAGCTGGCGACGAGGCCCGAGAGCCCGGCGTGGACGAAGGCCTTGAGCGTGTCGCCGCTGCGCGACAGGCGGAGGCATCGCACCGCGCTCCAGGACGCGAGCAGCATCATGACGCCCTTCATCACCCAATACTGGTGCGGCGTCATGCGCGCGCTGCCGAGGAGCGCCGGCGTCTTGTCCACCGCGAGCTCGCACGTCGCCCACGCCACGACGGTCGCGACCGCGACGACCGCCGCGATGCGCAGCGCGGCCGTCAGCAGCGCGCGTCCTTCTGCTCGGGTCGGCGTCGGCAGGCGATCGATCAACCAACACAGGACCGTCGCGCGGAGAGACCGTCGGTAGATACCCTGCAGCGCCTGCGTCGCGGTCATAGGGGGCTCTTCGGCGCTTCCGCGTTCCACCTGGAGCAGGCCCTCCCAGATCGTCCCGCCGCCAGACGCGACGCCGGCGCCTAGACGCGACGCCTAGGATCCGGACGAGCGCTCGTGGGCGCCGTCCACCGGCTGACAGCGCAGCACCAGCAGGCGCGCGTCCCCGGGCTGCTCGCCGGGCAGCCGCACCAGCAGCTCACGCCCCGGCGCCACCGGCGCGTCCACGGCGACGCGCTGCGCGCAGGTCACCGGCTGCTGCAGGTGCACGGGCGCACCGACCGGCAGCTGGACCTCACGCGGCGCGTCGAGCCCCTGCACGGCGACGAAGTCCGCGGCGACCTCCAGGCGCACGCCGCCGTCGGCGATCGTCGCGCAGACCTGCAGCCGGAACCCCTCCTGCGCCACTTCGACGACCGGGTCTGCGAGCACCGCTGCGCCGTCGCCCACCACGTCGAACCCGGCCACGAACGCCTGCTGATCGAGCGTTGACAGCGTCCCCTGCGCGCCGGAGTTGAGCACCAGCCGGGGCGCGGTGAGCACCTCCACGCGCGGCGCGCCGAGCAGCCCGGCGGCGCTCCCGGCGGGCGCGTCCCACGCGCAGACGGCGCGCGGATCGCCGAGCCATCCGGAGAGCTCGTCGCCGGACAGGCGCAGCACGCGGCAGCCGAAGGTCACCTGCGCGGCGGACTCCGGCTCCGGCTCGGCTGTCGCCGCCGCCCGCGCATCCGGCGCGCGCGGCCACTTACCGGAGAAGACCTCGGCGCGGTAAGAGACGTCCCGCTCGACGCGGTCCGCGCGGACCATGGGCGGCAGGCCGGGTGAGGCGCACGCAGGCAGCAGGGCGCACGTCAACAGGAGCATTCGCATGATCGGGGGCGCCGGTATCCGACGCCGCCGCGCATCAATACTCGAAGCCTTCGGATCCGGCCAGTTCGGCGTTCGGGTAGATCAGGTAGCAGGTGCGGCACTTGCCCAGCGGCCGCTCCGTGAACACCTTCTCGCGGTAGTTTCGGTAGGTGGTGCCGTTCCAGATCTCCGCGAACGGCTCCTTCATCAGGTTGCCGAAGCTCGGCATGCCTGCCACACAGCACGGGACGACGTCGCCGTGCGGCGTGAAGTAGACCCGGCGCCACAGGAACCAGCACCGGTAGGTCGGCATGATGCAAGGCCGCTCGGCCGGCGCCGCCTGCGGCGCTGCGGCAGGCGCTTCGGCCGGCGCGGCAGCGGACGCGGCAGGCTGCGGCGGCGCGGCGTCGACGTCCGCGAAGTTCGGCGGGATCTTGATGTTCACGCCGAGCTCGGCGGCGACCTCGCGCGCGCGGTCCTGCCACTCGTTGGTCTCCTTGCGGCAGGTGTCGAGCATCTCGCCGGCGAGGCTCGGGTGGAACGACACGAGGTGGTTGAACACCACCAGGTCGGCGCCCCAGGCGGCCGCCATTTCGACGAACTTCGGCGCCTCCTTCAGCGTCCGCTTCATCAGGATGAAGTTGAGGTTGAGCGTCGGCCGCGCCGCCTTCGGCAGCGCGAAGCGCAGGTCCGTGAAGCGCGTGATGTTGTCGACGACGTCGTTGAACTCCGCGCCGGTCCGGATCGAGTTGTAGGTCTCTCGCGTCGCTCCATCCATCGAGAAGGTGATCGACTCCAGCGAGTCGAGCAGCTTCTCGCGGAAGCGGCTCTCCTTCATCATCAGCGTCGCGTTGCTGACCATGTCGAGCTTGACGCCGTAAGCCGCGAGGTCGTCGAGCTTCTGCTCCATCTTCGGCGTCATCAGCGGCTCGCCGAACGCCGACAGCTGCATCGTCTTGGCGTAGGGGTAGAGCTCCTTGACGATCCGGTCGTAGACCTCGTCCTCCATGATCACCTTGGGTGAGTCCGGATCGAGGAACTGGTTGCACATGAAGCACTTCAGGTTGCAGACCGTGGTGCTGGTCAGGTTGATCCAGGTCGGCATCGCGCGCGCGACCGGCTGCAGCGCCTGCTCGTCCTCTAGCGCGAGGCGCTCGTTGGCCGCCTTGAACTCCGGGCTGCCGAACGGCAGCGACGCCAGCTCGGCCGGCCAGGACTCCAGGATCCGCTCGTCTGCTTCGGTCGGTTGCATGGCTTCGGTCTAGGTATCGACCGATTGCCTGTCAGGACTGACCCGCATCGCCGCGGCGAGGACCGACGCGCAGACGCCGATGCCACCGGCCGCTCCGAGCCCCTCTCGCGGAGACGGCGCTACCGCCGCTTGGGGTTGGGCGCGTCCGCAGCCCGCTGGGCCAGGTAACGGCGGTGCATGTCCGCGAGCACGTCGACGCGCTCCGCCGCGAGGTCGCGGCGCTCCATCGGGTCGCTGGCGAGGTCGTAGAGCTGCCAGTCGCTGGGCTGCGCAGGCTCCTTCTTGCCGTAGCGCACGACCTTCCAGTCGCCGTAGCGCAGCGCGCGGCGGTTGCTGCCGCTGCTCCAGACCCAGTAGAGCTCTCTCGGCTTGCGGACTTCGGGCTGTTCGCGCAGGTGCTGGTCGAACAGCAGCGGCGAGAGGTCGAGCCCGTCGGTCTGCGCCGGCGCGTCGGCCCCGAGCAGCTCGGCCAAGGTGGGCATCCAGTCGATGACGTGTACGGGCACGTCGACCTCCTTGGCCGCGATCTTCCCCGGCCACACCGCGAAGCCCGGCACGTGCACGCCGCCCTCGTAGGTGTCGGTCTTCTTGCCGCGCATCGGGATCGGCTGGTTGAAGTCGGTGAGCTTGAGGTCGTCCGGGTAGGCCTCGCCGCCCCAGTTGACCTGCGGGCCGTTGTCCGACGTGAACAGGATCAGCGTGTCGTCGCGCTGGCCGCTGCGGTCGAGCGCCTGCACGACTTCGCCGATCGCGTGGTCCATGTGGTGCACGGCGGCGAGCAGCAGCCGCTTCTCGGGGTCCTGCTCGCGCTGGATCAGGCCGTCGGGGTCGTGGAACCACGGGATCTCGTCCTCGTCGAGCCAGCGACCGGGGCGCTCAGGGTCGAGCTGGGTCGGGCGGTCGACGAACCGGCCGCGCTCGTCGAGCGGCGTGTGCACCGCGTGGAACGCGAGGTAGAGAAAGAACGGCGCCTCGCGCTCCTGCTCGATCACGCGCACCGCCTCACGCGCGGTCAGGTCGGTGGCGTGCGTGCCGTTCTCCCAGCCGGGGATGATCTCGTCGTCGCGGTGCCAGTTCTCGGCGAACTTGCCCTGGCGGTAGCGGTGGTCGTACATCCCGACCGCGCCGGCGAGCGAGCCGTAGCTGTGGTCGAAGCCGAACTTCATCGGGCCGTGGTCCGTCGACGTGCCGAGGTGCCACTTGCCGACGAGGTGCGTCTCATAGCCGGCGGACTTCATCAGCGTGCCGAGCGTCGGCGTGCCGAGCGGGAACGCGGGCGCGTTGTTGGCCTGCTGCGCCTGCGGCCCGAAGCGCGACGGGTAGCGCCCCGTCATCACCGCGACGCGCGTCGGCGTGCACTGCGGCATCACGTAGTGCTGCGTGAAGCGCGCGCCCGAGCGCGCCAGCGCGTCGAGGTTGGGCGAGTAGACCGCGGGGTTGTGGTAGCCGATGTCGCCCCACCCCTGGTCGTCGGTGACGATCACCAGAACGTTGGGGCGCAGCGCGGCTTGTCCCAGCAGCGCAGGAGGCGCCGCCACGGCCACGGAGAACACGACGCCGAGGCCACGCAAACGACGGTCAGGCATGGCCCTAGCGTAGTCGCTCACCACGACCGGAGCCCATGCCGTGTCCGGATCGCTCGCCGACAGGCCCGTTCACCTTGCATCTGCGCCGCGCCGAGAGAGCCTCGTGACCGGAGCAGCGTCGGGAAGGGACGGCGCGCTGACGCACCATCTCTGGGCACCTGCCCTGGGCGCTGCTCGCTTCGCCATCCCGCTCTTCCAAGGAACAGTCGACATGTCTCGCCGCTCTCTCCACGTCGCCTCGGCCACCCTCCTCTCGCTGCTCGCGTCTTCGTGCGGCATGTTCGGCACCGGCGTCTACGACCCGGACGAGCACCGCATGGCGGTCGGGATCCACTCGCTGAAGCTGAAGGACGGCGTCACGCCGGCGCAGTTCGAGGCGTTCGTCACCGGGCCGTTCCAGGAGCTCTGGAAGGCGCCCATCGGCGGCGTCATGGCCGGCATCGGCAAGTGCGACCGCGGCCAAAAGGTCGGCCAGTACGAGTTGGCCTGGTTCTTCGACACCGTCGCGCGACGCGACGCGTACTTCCCGAGCAGCGAGGAGATCTCCGACAGCTGGGACGAACAGGTCGGCGATCGGATCCAGCCGGTCATGGACGAGTTCTTCAAGCTCTGCACGCGCACCAGCGGGACCGACTACGTCATGCTGGCCGACACGCCGATCCCGGAAGGCGACGAGCAGACCATGATGTTCGGCACGCACGACCTCGAGCTGCGGGAAGGCGTCCGCGACGCGGACTTCGAGCGGTTCGTCCAAGGCGAGTTCGCCGCCGCGTGGACGAAGGAGATCGCGGGCCTCGGCCAGGCGGTGCTCAAAGCCGACCGCGGCGAGAACGCCGGCAAGTATCGGATCATCTACCGCTTTCGCCCCCACACTCTGAGGGATCGCTACCTGCCAACCCCCACCACGGAGTCGGCCGAATTCCGCGAGGAGGTCCGACCGATGCTGCCCGACGACGTGACCCAGAAGTTCCAGTCGATGGCCAGGAGCACCGGCTACTCCGACTGGGGCCCGGTGCTGCGCTGACTCGCGTCGGGCGGCGGGCACGTCGTCCCTCGCAGGAGCCCCGTCAGGAAGCCTGTCAGGATCCCTGGCAGGCCGGACACCAGTAGAGCCGGCGCCCGGCGCTCTCGCGCTTCTTCACCTTGACGCCGCAGAGCCGACAGGGCTTGCCCGCGCGCGCGAAGACGTAGTGGCGCCGCTGGCTGCGCGGCACGCCCTCGGCCTGCAGACGGCGGTTGTCGTCCGGATCGTTGGTGATGCCCTTCAGCTTGTAGGAGCGCCGCGTAATGGTCACGACCGCGTCCGCGAGCGCCGCGACCTGCGCGTCGTCCAGGTCCTTGGGGCGCCGGTCCGCGTCGAGGTGGCTGACGAACAGGATCTCGCTGCGCAGGTAGTTGCCCAGCCCGCAGACGAACCCCTGGTCGAGCAGCAGCGCTCCCAGCGACCGTCCGGCGAAGCGCGCGTCACGCAGCCGCTTGCGCACGGCGGCAGGCCGAACGCGCGACGAGAGGATGTCCGGCCCGAGCTTCTTCAGGAACGCGTGCTCGTCGAGCTCCTCGTCGGCCAGCACCTCGATGTCCGACGCCGAGTAGAGCAGCGCCGAGCGCGCGTCGGTGTGGACCGCGAAGCGCAGCTGCCGGTTCGTCGCGGGCGTCTTGCCGCGCGCCGTCACGTACCAGCGCCCGTAGAGCTGGTTGTGCGAATACACGTTCCAGCCGCCCTCGAACCGCGTCAGCAGCGCCTTGCCGCGCGACTCCACCCCGAGCACGACCCGGCCCTGGAGCATGTCGGCGTGGTCCGAGAGATGCGGGAACGCGAACCACACCTCCTCGGCGACCTTGCCGCGCAGTGCCTTGGCGATGCGGTCGGCTTCCTGTCGGATCTCGGGGCCCTCGGGCATGGGCGGAGCTTCGCCCGGGACCGCGCAGCAGACGCAGGCGCCCGCCGCGCGCGGCCGCCGGCTCACGGCGCGCCGGCCGCGCTCCGCTCGACACGGGACGGCGGCGACCGCATCCGCGCCGCGCGCAGGCGCGAACCGCCACGGAGGCCCGCGCCGCGGGCCGCTCCGCCCCGCGCACCCGAACATGACCACCTCTCTCCGAACCGCCGCAACCTTTGTTGTGATCACCCTTTCCGCTGGCCTCTCGGCCCAGGACTTCCGCCTCGACTTCCAGGACGGCGTCGGCGCCTGGAACACCGTACTCGACGGTGTCATGGGCGGCCTCTCGACCGGACGCGTCTCGCAGCCCGAGCCGGGGCTGCTGCGGTTCACCGGCGACCTGTCGCTGGAGAACAACGGCGGCTTCTCCCAGATGCGCACGGCCGTGGCCCAGGGCGCGCTCCGCGGGGCCGACGGCCTCGTGCTGGAGGTCAAGGGCGACGGGCGCACCTACAACTTCGACATCCGGCAGAGCACGGTCCGCATGATGGCCGGCTCCTACCAGCAGAGCTTCGAGACCGAGGCCGGGGAGTGGACCAAGGTCACCCTGCCGCTCGACCAGTTCACGCTCTACAGCTTCGGTCGCAAGGTGCGCCGGGCGCCTGCGCTCGACCCGGCCAAGATCGAGTCCATCGGCGTCACGCTGTCCGACAAGAAGGCCGGCCCGTTCGCCCTCGAGGTGCGGTCGATCGGCGGCTACGCCGCCGGCGCGGACGCCGGCGACGGCGGCGACGCGGCGAGCGGCGACGGCAACGACCTCGGCTCGGTCGCCAAGGCCGCCGGGCTGACCCAGCTGCTCGCGCTCGTGCAGGCCGCCGAGCTCGAGCTGCCGAAGACGCCGGTGACGATCCTCGCCCCGACCAACGACGCCTTCGGGGCGCTGCCTGAAGAGACCGTGCAGGCGCTGCTCGCGCCCGAGGGCCGGGACACGCTGCGGACCATCCTGCAGCACCACGTCCTGCTCGGCGCGCAGTCGTCGGGCGACGTGCTCAACCGGCGCTCGCTGACCAGCGCGATCGGTCAACAGCTGGCGGTCGACGACCTCGCCCAGACCGTCGGCGGCGCCGGGATCGTGGCGACCGACGTCGCGTTCGACGGCGGCGTGGTGCACGTCGTCGACGCCGTCCTGATGCCCGAGACCCGGTCGATCACGCAGCTCGCGGTCGAGACCGACCAGCTGCAGACGCTCGTCGCCGCCGTGAAGGCCGCGGGCCTGGTCAGCCAGTTCGGGGGCGACAACGGCCCCTGGACCGTGTTCGCGCCGGTGGACAGCGCCTTCGCCAAGCTGCCCGAGGGCACCCTGGAGTCCCTGCTGGAGCGCGGCAACCGCCGCACGCTGACGAGCATCCTCGGCCTGCACGTCGTGCCGGGCCGCCTGGCTGCGCGCGACCTGCTCTCGAAGAAGCAGCTCACGACGCTGATGGGCGCGCCGATCCAGGTCGAGCTCGCCGACCGCAAGCTGAAGGTCGGCGGCGCCCAGGTCGTGACCGCCGACATCCAGGCCAAGAACGGCGTCGTGCACCTGATCGACGCGGTCATCACCGAGCCGATCGGCGGGGACCGCGGCACGACCGGGCGGGACCTCGAGCCCCGGCGGCCGCAGACCGTCGACGCCGAAGCCGCGGCGATGCGCATCTACGAGGTGGCGATCAACCGCGGCGCGGGCCTCTGGAACGACGGCAACCGCGAAGGCTGCGCCGCCGTCTACGAAGTGGCCATCAGCGCGATGATCGGCCTGGGTCAGGACCGCCTCCCCAGCGACGTCGTCGACGTCCTCGCCGAGGGCCTCGAGCGCGGCGAGAAGCAGGAGGCCGTCGAGTCTGCGTGGACCTTCCGGGGCGCGCTCGACAAGGCCTACCGCCAGCTGCGTAGATAGCGCCGCGGCCCGAGCGGCCGCGTCGCGCGGCCGCCGACGAACCGCCGACTGCGTCGCCGCGCGCGAACCTCCGTTGCCATGGGGGGGGTCTCGCCTCTAGCCGTATACGATGGCTAGGGATTACCCCAAGAACGTGCGCCCCCCGGATCTTTTCCAACTCCCGCCTGCGCTCCTTGGCTACTTCCCACAGGCCCGGGATGCGGCCACACTGGGGCAACGTGGACGAAGGTTCGCGTCGCCCCATGCCCTCTACCTCGCTGCTCACCGACGGCTACCTGGCGCACTACGCCTGCCAGGCCGTGATCTGCGCCTTCGTGGCGATGCTGCTCGCCACGCTGAGTCGCCTGCAGCCGACCGGGTTGATGCGCTGGTGGAGCGTCTCGTGGGCCGCGCACGCAGTCTACATCGCCTGCGCGGGCGCGACCTTCTCCTTCGTGCTCGCGGGCTACCAGGCGGAAGACCCCGCCCGCGTCCTGACCGGCATCGTCGCGATGACGAGCGCCGTCGTGCAGGTCTCCACCCTGGTGGCCGGATGGGTCGCGGAGCGCCGGGGCGTCAGCACCTGGTCTCGACGCAACCTGACGAGGGTCCTCGTCGTCTCCGCCCTGTTCGGCGCTGCGGTCACCCTGGTCCTGCACTTCGGCGCCGACTCTCGGACGCGGTTCGTCTGCAAGGTCAGCGTCCGCGGTCTCCTGGTGGGCTGCGCCTACCTGTGGATCGGGGGCGCCGTGCTGCGCCGCATCGCGCTGTTCCGGCTGATCCGCGTCTGGCTCGGCCTCGGGTTCGTCTTGTTCGGCCTCAAGCACGTCCAGCACGCCTACACCACCTTCTTCCACGAGGGCGCCGTCTCGTACGAGACCGAGTATCTCCTGCAGTTCGTCGACCTCGCGCTGCACATCGTCATCGCTGCGCCCATGCTGCTCTGGGTGTGCCTGCGCTTCGCCGACCGCAGCGCTCATCAGCGCCGCGAGCTGGAGCGGCGGGCCGCCATGCTCGCGGAGCAGGACATCCGCCTCGCCCGCAGGCAGCGCATGTCCGCGATCGGCCGCATGGCTGCGGGCGTCGCGCACGACTTCAACAACGTGCTCTCCGTGATCCAGAGCTGGACCGACATCCTGCGCCACGACTCCAAGCTCGACGAGCTGGGCGAGGAGGGCGTCGAGGAGATCGACGCGGCGGCCAAGCAGGCAGGCGCGATCAGCCAGCAGCTGATGCTGTTCGGCGGCAAGCAGGTGATGCAGAGCGCGCTCATCTCGGTCCGTGACGCGCTGGACGAGGCCGGCCGCCGCGTCCCGCAGCTCGCCGCGCGGGCCTACCGCGTCGACGCCCCCGCGTCGCTGCCGCTGATCCGCGGCGACCGCGCGATGCTCGTCACCGCGCTCCAGAACCTGCTCCTCAACGCCGTCGACGCGACCGCTCGTGACGGCCACATCCAGCTCGCGGCTGCGCCGGTCACGCTCGCTGACGACGACGCGCGCGACCTCGACCTGGAGCGCGGGGACTACCTGGAGCTGCAGCTCAGCGACGACGGGGAGGGGATCCCCGAGGACGCGCTGCAGAAGGTCTTCGACCCGTTCTTCACGACGAAGCAGCACGGCAACGGCCTCGGGCTGCCGTCGGTGCACGGCTTCGTCAAGCAGTGCGGCGGCGCGATGGACATCGACTCCGAGCAGGGCAAGGGCACGCGCATCCGCATGTTGCTGCCGGTCGCGTCGGAGAGCGCCGAAGACGTGGAGATCGCGCTGCCGACCGTCGAGATCGCCCGGCCCGTCCCGGTCGGGGAGGCGCTGCGCGTCCTGGTCGTCGACGACGAGCGCTCGATCGCGTCGCACACGGCGCGCGTGCTCCAGCGCGAGGGCTTCGAGGTCACCATGTTCACCTGTCCCTCGGAGGCGCTCGCCGCAGCGCGCGAGATGGGCGAAGACCTCGCCCTCTTGGTCACCGACGTCCGGATGCCCGGGCTGTCGGGCGTCGAGCTGACGCAGCAGATCGCCGCCTTCCATCCGGCGCTCAAGGTCGTGTTCCTGACCGGCTACTCCGACGACGTCGAGTCCTCGGACGTGCCCCTGCGCGTCCCGCCCTCGATCCTGCAGAAGCCGATCACCAACGCGGCGCTGATCGAAGCCGTGCGCGCGCAGCAGCACCGCGCGGTCACCGTCTGATCCGGCGAGACGTCGCCCGCGCCGAGGGCTACGCCAGGACGCCTGCGATCGGCCGCGCCGGCTCGACCCCGGTCAGCCGGACGTCGAGCCCCTGGAACGGCACGCTCAGCCGCTCGTGGTCGATCCCGAGCAGGTGCAGGATCGTGGCGTGCAGGTCGCGGACGTGCACGACGTCTTCGACCGCGTGGTAGCCGAGCTCGTCGGTCGCGCCGTGGCTGACGCCGCCCTTCACGCCGCCGCCGGCCATGAAGTACGAGAAGCCGCGGATGTGATGGTCGCGGCCGTTGCCCTGCCCCATCGGCGTCCGGCCGAACTCGCCGCCCCACAGCACCAGCGTGTCGTCGAGCATGCCGCGGCGCTTCAGGTCGGTGATCAGCGCCGCGGTGGCCTTGTCGACCTCGTCGGCGGTGATGTCGATCGCGCGCTTGACGCCGCCGTGGTGGTCCCATGCGCGGTGGTAGACCTGCACGAAGCGCACGCCGCGCTCGGCGAGCCGGCGCGCGAGCAGGCAGTTGGACGCGAACGAGCCGTCCTGCCCCTGCACGCCGTAGAGGTCGAGCACCTCCTGCGGCTCCGTGCCAAGGTCCGCGAGCTCGGGCACCGAGGCCTGCATCCGGAACGCCATCTCGAACTGCGCGATCCGCGTCGCGATCTCAGGGTCGCGCGCGTCCTGGTCGTGCAGGCGGTTGAGCGCCGCGATCGCGTCGACGGCGTCGCGCTGCTGCGCTCGGCTGACGCCGGCCGGGTTCTGCACGTACAGCACCGGGTCGCCCTGGCTGCGGAACTCGACGCCCTGGAAGCGCGACGGCAGGCTGCCCGCGCTCCACTGCCGCGCCGCGATCGGCTGCGCCTGGCCGCCCTTGCCGACCGACGTCAGCACGACGAAGCCCGGCAGGTCGTCGCACTCGCTGCCGAGCCCGTAGGTCGCCCAGGAGCCCATCGACGGCCGCCCCGGCTGCGTGCTGCCCGTGTTGAACAGCGTGTGCGCCGGGTCGTGGTTGATCTGGTCGGTCTTCATCGAGCGGATGATCGCCAGCTCGTCGGCGACCGCGCCGATGTGCGGGAAGCGCGCGCAGATCTCCTGGCCGCTAGCTCCGAACCGCGCGAACGGGTGCTGCGGACCGAGGCACGTCAGCCGCTGGCCCTGCAGCTGCGCGATCGGCTGGCCTCTCGTGAAGGACTCCGGCATCGGCTGGCCGTGCAGCTCGCGCAGCTTGGGCTTGTGGTCGAGCGTCTCCAGGTGCGACGGGCCGCCCGCCATGTAGAGGTGGATCACCCGCTTGGCGCGCGGCGCGTGGTGCCGGGGCGAGACCACGCCGTCGTAGCGGCCCGGCTCGCTGGGCGCGCCGCGCCCGCCGAGCAGCTGGCGCGCCGCGATCGCTCCCAGGCCGGTCATCCCGCCGCCCAAGAAGCTGCGCCGGGTCCATGCGTGCAAGGGGTTCATCGGGATCAGCTCCGGGTGAGGGTCTCGTGCAGGCTCAGGACGACGCGCGCGACGCCGGTCCAGGCGGCGAGCTGTGGCGGGACCACGTCGTCGGGCACAGGCTGTTCGCCGACGGCGACCAGCGCGCGCGCGGCGTCGACGTCCGCTTCGTACTGCCGGCGCAGCTTCTCGAGCTGCCCGCGCAGCACCAGCCGCTCGGGCTCCGTAGGCGCGCGCTGCAGGACCTCGGCGAACATCCACGCCAGCCGGTCTGCGCCGCCCTCGCGCAGCGTCCGCGTCGCGAGCGCGCGCGCCGCCTCGACCTGGATCGGGTCGTTGAGCAGCACCAGCGCCTGCAGCGGCGTGTTGGACCGGGCCCGCTCGACGGTGCACTCCTCACGCGACGGCGCGTCGAAGGCGGCCATCGCCGGGTGCAGGTACTGGCGCTGCCAGTGCGTGTAGAGGCTGCGCCGCCAGAGCATCTCGCCCCGGTCCTGCTGGTAGCGGCGCTTGGGGAAGTTGAGGTGCTGGTAGAAGCCCGCTGGCTGGTACGGCTTGGCGCTCGGGCCGTAGAGCCGGTCGACCAGCAGGCCGCTCACCGAGAGCGCCGTGTCGCGCACGACCTCGGCGTCGTGCCGGTAGCGCGCCTGTCGGGAGAAGCGCGCGTTGTAGGGATCCGCGCTCTGCGTCGCGGCGTCGCACGCCGACGACTGCCGGTAGGTCGCGCTGGTCACGAGGTTCCGCACGAGCGCGCGCACGTCCCAACCGGAGTCCACGAACTCCTTCGCGAGGTGGTCGAGCAGCTCGGGGTGCGTCGGCCCGACGCCCTGTTCGCCGAAGTCGTCGAGCGAGCGCGCAATGCCGCGGCCGAAGAACCGCGCCCACATCCGATTGACGAACACGCGCGCCGTGCGCGGGTGGTCGCCCCGGACCAGCCAGCGCGCGAGGTCGAGCCGCGTCGCGCGGCGACCGAGGTCCGGCAGCCCGCCGAACGCCGTCGGCGCGCCGGGCTCCACCACTTCGCCGCCGTCGTCCATCCAGTCGCCGCGGCGCAGCACGCGGGTGACCGCGGGCTCCGTCGCCACGGTCGCCATGCACACCGGGAAGCCGTCGACGAGCTGCGCGCGCTGCTGCTGGAGCTGCTGCTTCTGCGCCCGCTCCGCGGCCAGCAGCGGCGTGATCGACCGGTGGTAGGCGGCGACGCGCGCGCGATCTGCCTCGGCGCGCTGCGCGACCGGCACCGCGAGCTGCGCCAGCACGTCGTCGGGCATCCGCGCGAACTCGCTGCGGAAGAAGAAGCCGAAGCCCCCGCTGCCGTTGGTGATCTTGACGAGCAGCTCGTGCCTGCCCGCCTCCAGCGTCACGTCGAGGCGCTCCTGGTCGGGCGCGACGCCGCGCGAGACCTGCTTGTCCAGCCGGAGCTCGCCGTCGACCCAGACGCGGATCGAGTCGTCGCTGCCGAACCAGAGCGTGCCCGCCTGGGCCCTCGCGACGTCGATCGTGCGGTGCAGGTAGTAGGCGGTGTTGCCGCCGACCAGCTTGTGCGCCTTGCCGTCGGCCCACTCCGGGTGCGGCTTCCAGCGCGGTGCGCCGTCGACCTGCTGCTCGAGGTCCACGCCCCGCTCGGGCCCGAACTCTCTCTTGTGAACCTGCGCGAAGCCGCCGCCGGTGAAGGGACCCGCAGCATGCCACACGCCGAACTCCGGCGGCGCGGGCGGCGCTGCTCGCGTCTCTTGCTCCCAGGTCAGCTGCGCTGCGTGCAGCGCCGGCGTCTCTGCGTCGAGCACGGCGTCGACCGCCGCGATCTCGGCGTCGACCGCCGCGAGCGCTGCTTCCTGCGCTGCGGTCGGCACCTCGAGGTACGGCCCGAAGAAGCGCCCCTTGGCCGCCCCCTGCGAGTAGACGCCGACCTGCTGGATGTCCGCGAAGAAGGCGCCCAGCCGGTAGAAGTCGCGCGTCGGGATCGGGTCGAACTTGTGGTCGTGGCACTCCGCGCAGCCGACCGTCGCGGCCATCCACACCGTCGACACGTTGCGCACCCGATCCGCCATGTAGCGCGCCAGGAACTCCTTGGGCTGCGAGCCCCCCTCGCGCGTGATCAGGTTGAGCCGGTTGTAGGCGGCGGCGACCTTCTGGCTGCGCGTCGCGTCGGGCAGCAGGTCGCCGGCGAGCTGCTCGACCGTGAACTGATCGAACGGCATGTTGTCGGCGAACGCGCGGATGACCCAGTCGCGGTACGGGTAGATGTCCCACGGGTTGTCGGCGTGCACGCCGGTCGTGTCCGCGAAGCG
>JBMHDP010000158.1:0-8102 GCA_049889335.1 Planctomycetota bacterium | reverse complement strand
GCGCGCTGCCCGGCCGCGGCGGGCCGCTGCTGCTCGCGGCCGCGGTGGCGTTGGCCCCGCTGCGGCTGGGCGCGCTCGCCTCGGGCCGGGCGTTTCCGACGCTCGACATGGCGGCGTTGACCGACGCGCTCGACGGCGTCGTGCGGCGGCTGCCCGGCGAGCCGGGGCGCACGCTCTGGGTCGGGGCGGGCGCCCAGCACCTGATCGTGCAGGGTCACGCCGCGGTGTCGGTGCGCACGTATCAGCGGCTCGGGCCGCGCATCGACCAGCTGCGGCGCCAGGGGGACCTCGGCGCGCTCTACCTCATCGAGACCCCGATCGACGCCGACATGGCGCCGGTGCTCGGCCGGCCTCGGGACCTGCTCCGCCGCTATCCCAGCGAGGTCGTGCAGCGCGTCGGCGGCATGATGCCGGTCACGGTGCACCGACTGGGACGGTGACGTAGCCGCTCTCGCCCCAGCGCACGCTGGCGCGGTCCTCGCTGCCGCCGAACTTCTCGGCCATGACGCGCGCGCGGTACTCGAAGATCCGCTCCAATTCGCCCCGCACGCACCGCATCACGACCGGCGCGAGCGGGCCGCCGCGCGGGCGCATCACGACGTCGTCGCCGAGGACCGTGCCGCCGTCCTGCGGCGTGAACGTGTGGGTGTGGTGCCACACGGCGTAGGGGCCGATCAGCTGCTCGTCCGCGAAGGCGTAGTTCGGCTCCCACCTCGCGATCCTGGTCCTCCACCGTATCGGTATGCCTCGCAAGGAGATGCGGTAGTCGATCAGCGCTCCGACGCGCATCTCGAGGGGCATCTCGGTGAGGATCCGGAAGGACAGCCAGGGCGGCGTGATCAGCTCCAGCTTCTGGGCGTCCGCGAAGAACGGGAACACCTGCTCCGGTGTGTGGGGCACCCAGAGAGTGCTCTGCAGGCGCCACGTCTTCATCGGACGGGCATCGTCCGGGGAGTCCGCCTGGATGCGAGATGTTGTCGCGGGGCCGCCCGGCGCGGAGTCGCGCCCGGGCGATGGCTCCTAAGTCCTTACCTAGGAAAGCGTGCACGCTCGATGGGGCTCTTGCCGTCCGCGCACAGGGAGGCGAAAAAGACGGCATGCGATGCGGCACCTGGGCCCTGCTCCTGTTCGTCGCGGCGGGATGCTGGCAGCCCAGCTACTTCGAGCCGCGCGAGAACCTCACCGGCAGGAGCCCCGACGGCCGGCGCGCCGCCGTCTACGTCCTCGAGGACGTGGGGGGGCTGCGCGCTGCCGGCGAGGTGCGCGTCTGGTCGGACGGCGCGCGGGCGCGGTACGCCGAGCACGGCGAGGAGGTCGTCGACCTGCACGTCGGGATCGAGCTGGAGAACAACGGCGCGGCGCAGCTCGAGCTCGACCTCGCCGCGCTGCAGCTCGAGCAGCTCTACGTGGACGGGCAGCCCGGTCCGCCGCTGCCGCCGGCGGAGGTCGACGGCTCGCCGCGCGCCGCGCCGGGCGCGACCGCCCGCGTCGACGTCGTGTTCCGGCCGCCGACGACCTACCCCCGCGCCGTCGACTCGTTCGGCGTCCGCTTCTCCGTGCGCGACGACGCCGGCGTGCGGCTCGGCCAGATGACGCCGTTCGCGCCGGCGCCGCCGCCCGGGGTCTATGGCGGCTGGGGCGGCGCCTACGGGCCCGGCGGCCCGTGGGGCTACGGGCCCGGCGTCTACGGGCCGTGGGGATACGGCGCGTGGAGCTACGGGCCAGGCGGTCCGTGGGGGTGGGCCGGCGGCGGCTGGGTCGGCCCGGTCTGCCGCTGAGCCGGCCCGGTCGTCGGCGTCCGCGGTGCCGGGGCGATTCCCGGGAGTATCCGGGGGGGGCGTGCCGTTTGACCGCGTTTGACGGGCGGCGGCGGCGCCCCGGGTTGCATGCCTCCGCTCGGACCGCTAAGCCATTTGCCCTGAATCCCCGGCCACGCCCCGCTCTGCGTCGGCCTCGCATCCGTCCACGACCCATCTGATATCGATCTCATGACCGAGCCAGAGCCGATGATCGAGGCGGTCGACCTGTGCAAGCACTACGGGTCGTTCGCAGCCATCGATCACCTGTCGTTCACGATCCGCCGCGGCGAAGTCGTCGCCTTCCTCGGCCCCAACGGCGCCGGCAAGTCCACGACCATGAAGGTCCTGACCGGCTACCTCGCCCCCACCTCGGGGCAGGCGCGCCTGTGCGGCCACGACGTCACCAGCGATCGCGTGAAGGCCGCTCAGAAGCTCGGCTACCTGCCGGAGAACGGCCCGCTCTACCCCGAGATGACCGCGCGGGAGCTGCTGAAGTTCTTCGGCGACGCGCGCGGCCTCGGCGGCCGCTTCCGCGAGCGGCTCGACTACGTGACGCAGGAGTGTGACCTCTCCGAGCTGCTCGACAAGCCGATCGGCAAGTGCAGCAAGGGCCAGAAGCAGCGCGTCGGCATGGCGCAGGTGCTGCTGCACGACCCGGAGGTGCTGATCCTCGACGAGCCGACGACGGGCCTCGACCCCAACCAGATCCGCCACGTGCGCGAGCTGGTCAAGAAGCTCGGCGAGACGCGCACGATCCTGCTCTCGACCCACCTGTTCCAGGAGGTCGAGGCGATGGCCGGCCGGGTGATGCTCGTCAACGACGGCAAGCTCGCTTTCGACGGCGCGCCCGCGGACTTCAAGGCGCAGGGGGCCGGCCAGATGGACCAGGCCTTCCACGCGCTGACCGCCAAGGAAAACAGCTAGGAGACGCCAGAGATGAACCTCGACATCGTGCGCGCCGTCTGGAAGCGCGACCTCGCGAGCTGGTTCGGCAACCCGACCGGCTACGTCTTCATCATCCTGTTCGTGCTGTTCTGCAGCGCGGCGCTGATGTTCTCGGCGGCGTTCTTCACGAACAACCTCGCCAACCTCGACACGCTCAACGACCCGTGGTTCCCGCTGCTGGCGATCGTGTTCGTGTCGGCCTCGACGATGAACATCTGGGCCAGCGAGCGCGCCAACGGCACCCACGAGCTGCTGTTCACGCTGCCGGGGTCGGACCTGGAGCTGCAGCTGGGCAAGTTCTTGTCCGCGGTCTCGGTCTACACCGCCTCGCTGCTGTTCACGCTGGTGCTGCCGGTCGCGCTGATGATGCTCGGCAACCCGGACATGGGGCAGCTGTTCGCCAACTACCTCGGCTACTGGCTGTTCGGCGTGATGCTCGTCGCGATCTCGATGGTCGGGTCGCAGCTGACCCAGAACAGCACCGTCGCGCTGATCCTGTCGATCCTGCTCTGCGCCGCGACCGTCTACTTCGGCATGGTCGCGGGCTGGCTCGGCTTCCTGAGCTGGGAGAGCAACGGCCCGATCGGTCAGTTCCGGCTGTTCGCGGGCGGTGAGGTGCCGTTCTCCGGGCTGCTGCTGTTCGTCGGCCTGACCGTCGCCTTCTTCTACCTCGGCCTCGCGCTGCTCGGCCGCCGCCACTGGTCGGACGGCCTGATGGGCGTGCACAGCGGCGTGCGCTTCGGCAGCCTCGCGGTCGCGGCGTTCGCAGCGACCCTCATCGGCGTGCAGTCGCTGCCGCGCGTCGACCTCACCGTCGAGGGGATCCACTCGCTCGGCGGGGAGACCGAGGCCCTGCTGGCCGACCTCGACCGCGAGAAGCCGGTCTACATCACCGCCTACGTCAGCGACGAGGTCCCCGAGACCTTCGTGCAGCAGAAGAAGCTGCTGCTGAACCTGCTCGACCAGTTTGACGCGATCGGCGGCGCCGCCGTCGAGAAGCAGGTGGTGATCCCCGAGCCGTACTCGCAAGAGGCCCGTCAGGCCGAGAGCGAGTTCGGCATCCGCTCCCAGAAGGTCCCGGTCCAGCTGCCCGGCGGCGGCATGGCCGAGATCCAGATGTACCTCGGCTTCGCGGTGCAGTGCGGCACCAACGAGGTCGTCACGCCCTTCGTCGGGCCGGCCGTGCCCCTCGAGTACGAGCTGATGCGGAGCATCCGCACGGTGGCCAGCGCGGACCGCCGCAAGGTCGGCATCCTGAAGACCGACGTCGAGCTGTTCGGCGGCTTCGACATGCAGACGTTCGCCCAGAAGCCGCGGTGGGCGATCGCGCAGGAGCTGGAGCAGCAGTACACGATCGAGAACGTCGACCCGGCGAGCCCGTACCCCGACGACCTCGACTGCCTCGTCGTGCCGCAGGGGAGCTCCCTCGAGCAGGAGCCGATGACGCGCCTGCAGGAGTGGATCCTCGCGGGCAACCCGACGATCCTGTTCGAGGACCCGGACCCGCTCGGCGCTCCCGGGACGGCGGCCGCCGACCCCAAGGGCGGCCAGCAGGCGCGCATGATGGGCGGCGGCGGCCCGCAGAAGGGCAACTGGAGCGGCCTGCTGGCCGCGGCCGGCGTCAAGGCGCCCACCGACAAGGTCGTCGGCGACAACAGCAGCGGGTCGTTCCCCGGCGGGATGCTGCCCCGGGCGTTCGTGTTCGTGCGCGAGTCCGGCATGGCGCAGCAGGCCGAGATCTCGTCGGGCCTGCAGAGCGTCGTCGTGATGTTCGGCGGCTACGTCGAGTCGGCCGGCAAGGACGGCGTCACGTTCCAGCCGCTGCTGACGTCGAAGGCGCCGGGGCTGATCGACCGCCGCGACCTGTTCGCGCAGAGCTTCTTCGGTCAGCAGCGCCAGCCCGACCCGCTGCCGCGGCCCTACCCGAGCCCGCTGGCGCTCGCCGGTCGCTTCAAGGGCGAGGCCGCCGAGGGCGCCGACAAGGGGCTCGACCTGATCTACGTCGCGGACCTCGACATCATCGGCAACCAGTTCTTCCAGCTGCGCTCGTCGATGCTCAACCCGAACATCCGGTTCGACAACGTCACGTTCGCGCTCAACTGCATCGACACCCTGGTCGGCGACGAGAGCCTGATCGCGCTGCGCAAGCGCCGCCCGATCCTGCGCAAGCTCACGGCGGTCGAGGAGGCCCAGCGCGAGTTCGAGGACGTCTGGCAGGAGCAGAAGGAGGCGGCCGAGGACGCGGCCAAGCTCTCGCTCGAGGAGGCGCAGCAGCGCCTCGACGACGCGGTCGCGAAGATCCGCGGCGACGCGACGCTCGACCCCCGCGCCAAGGAGGTCAAGATCGTCGAGGTCCAGCAGAACGAGAACCGCAAGTTCGAGCTGGAGAAGGCGCAGATCGAGGACCGGAAGAGTCGTCGCCTGGAGGAGGCCCAGCACGACCGCGACGCGGCGCGCGCGGGCATCCACGACAGCTACCGCCTCGTCGTGCTGTTGCTCGCGGCGCTGCCTGGCATCCTGCTGGGGCTCCTCACCTACCTGCGGCGCACGTCGCGCGCGTCGTCGATCATTCCTACCAACCGCCTCGTCGGAGGGTCCAACTGATGAACGAGTTCGCCAAGACCGGGGTCGCGCTCGGCGCCGCGGTGGCGCTGTCGGCGCTCGCCGTCTCGATGAAGCCCGGCGAGGTCCGCCTGGACCTCTTCGATGACCAAGGAGAGGTGTTCTTCCCCCAGTTCACCGACGGGGACGCGATCAACGAGCTGGAGGTCACGGCCTTCCGTGAGGCGACCAGCGACGTCTACGCGTTCGTCGTCAACCGGGACGAGGACGGCGTCTGGCGGATCCCGTCGCACGGCAACTACCCGGCCGACGCCACCGACCAGATGGGCAAGGCCGCCGCGATGCTGATCGGCCTCGAGAAGGACGCCGTCGTCGGCGACGCCAAGGGCCGCCACGCCGAGTACGGCGTCGTCGACCCGCTCGCGGCCGGCGTGGAGACCGAGGGACGCGGCAAGCGCGTCACTCTCAAGGACAAGGCCGGCAACGTGCTCGCGGACCTGATCGTCGGCAACGAGGTCGAGGGCAAGTCGGGCACGTTCTACTGTCGGGTCCCGGACAAGAAGCGCATCTACAAGACCAAGCTGCAGGGCTCGCTGTCGACGCAGTTCGCGGACTGGATCGAGACCGACCTGCTCAAGGCGAAGTCGTGGAACATCGACAAGATCGTGTTCGACAACTACTCCGTCGACGAGCAGCGCGGCCAAGTGGTCAAGGGCGACGTCTTGGTCCTCGAGAAGGGCGAAGACAACAAGTTCGCGCTCGCGGGACTCGACGCCGCGGCCGAGGAGACCAACGTCGAGAAGGCCACCGAGGTCGGCAACACGCTGGGTGAGATCAAGATCGTCGGCGTGCGGCCCAAGCCCGAGGGGCTGACCGCGCGGCTGGAGCGGGCCAACGGCTTCGAGGCGCAGATCCTCCGCCAGCAGCTGCAGTCCAAGGGGTTCTTCCTCGCCGGCGGCAAGCTCTACAGCAACGAGGGCGACCTGATCTTCGAGACCAAGAGCGGCGTCCGCTACACGCTGCGCTTCGGCGAGCTGGTCTACGGCGAAGGGGACGAGCTCACCGCGGGCATCGGCAGCGCCGAGGCGGCCGAAGGCGGCGACGAGCCGGCGGCCAACAACCGCTACCTGATGGTCGGCGCCGAGTTCGTCGAGGACCTGCTGGAGAAGCCCGCGGGCCCGCGGATGGAGGCGGTCGAGCTCGACAAGCGTCGGCTGGCGCGCACGACCATCGAGGGCATCGTCAAGGCGGTGGCGGCCTTCCAGGCCCAGAACGAGGGCGCGCTGCCCGATGGCCTCGAGGCGCTCGTCGCCAAGCCCGCCGAGGGCGAGCCGCTGCTCCAGGAGGTCGGCCCGGACCCGTGGGGCAACGAGTACGTCTACGCCAAGGACGGCGACGCGTTCACGGTGGTGAGCTACGCGGGCGACGGCCAGCCCGCGGGCAGCGCCGAGAACAAGGACGTCAGCAGCGCGGAGCTCGCCTACGAAGACACGCTCGACGAGGCCGCCGACGCCTGGAAGGCCTACGACGAGCAGGTCAAGACCGGGCAGGGCGAAGCCGACGAGCTGACGCAGCGCTTCGGGCCGTGGTACTACGTGATCGACAGGGAGCTGTTCGACAAGCTCAAGCCCAGCCGCGCCGACCTGGTCCAGAAGAAAGCCGCGGACGCGCCGGCAGACGACGGCGGGAAGTAGCGCCGCCTGCAGCGGGCGCGGCGGTGTCCGCGCCCGCGCTGCCGAACCTGGATACGGATCGTACACGGGATTCCGGCTACGCTACCTGCACCTGAGGTGAGGTCTGTGCAGGCCTCGCCGCCCCCCAACCCCGAGGAAGCATAGTTATGTTGAGACCCGCTCTCGCTGCTGCGCTCCTGTTGTCCAGCCCCGCGTTCGTCGCCGCCGAGAGCGGCGCGCTCGTGGCGCTCCAGCAGGACCCGCAGGCGGCATACACGAAGCTGGCCAAGGACTTCGCGCAGGCGATGTCCAAGCACCAGGACGAGCTGCAGGCGCGCGTCAAGGCCGCGCGTGAAGCCGGCGAGCGCGTCCCGCGCTCGGCCTACCGCCAGCCGACGAAGGAGTTCGTCGAGTCGGCGCAGGAGTTCGCCCAGGAGTACGCCGGCAAGGACTCCGCCGTGCCGTTCCTCGGCTTCATCCTGAAGAACGCCAGCACGGAGCGCAACGCGGTCAAGTGGGCGGTCAAGACGCTCGCGTCGGACCACGTCGAGAGCGACGCGATCGGCGACGTCGTCGACTACCTGCCGCGCGTCCAGCGCATGGCGGGGCGCTCGGCCATGTCCCTGCTCAACGACATCGCGGACAACCACGGCAACAACGACATCCGGGCCAAGGCGCTGCTCGCGCGCTCGCGCCAGCTGATGAGCCGGGACGACAGCCAAGGGGCCATCGCCGACCTGGAGCAGGTGCGGGAGCTGACCAAGGACGCGGACCTGCTCGACGAGGCCAAGGAGGCGCTGGTCGAGGTCAAGAAGCTGGCGATCGGCTCGGTCGCGCCCGAGATCGAGGGCGTCGACGTCGAAGGGGTCGCGTTCAAGCTCAGCGACTACCGCGGCAAGGTCGTCCTGCTCGACTTCTGGGGCTTCTGGTGACCGCCTTGCCGGGCCATGATCCCGCACGAGCGGTCGCTCGTGGATAAGTGGAAGGACCGTCCCTTCGCGCTGATCGGCGTCAACTCCGATCGCACGAACACCGAGAAGGGGATGGCGCTCTACAAGGAGAAGCAGAAGGAGATGGGCGTCACGTGGCGGAGCTTCCGCAACGAGGCGAACGAGCCGACCAT
>JBMHDP010000157.1:0-15189 GCA_049889335.1 Planctomycetota bacterium | reverse complement strand
GCGGCCGCGCCGCCGCGCGGCGCCGCCGGGCGGAGTTCCTGCGCGCCGCGCTGGGCGCGGTGACCTACCCCGCGGTCCTGTTCGGCCTGCTGTTCGTCGCTTCGCTGGCCACCATGGCGATCATCGGCCCGACCCTCGCGGTCGTGCTGGCGGTCGCCTACGCCGGCAGCGCCGCCGGCCTCGTCGTGCTGGCGCGCAAGCTCGGCCGCGGCGACTCGTCGCTGGTGCGCTACCCCGTGATCGGGGGCGTCGTGCAAGAGATGCAGGAGCTCCCCTATCTCGAGGCGCTGCACGCCCTGTACGGCGCCGGCGTCCCCGTCGTCGACGCGCACCGCGCGGCCTCCCCGACCGTGAAGATGCAGGGGCTGCGCGCCCAGCTCGGGATCGCCCAGCGGATGCTCGAGCAGGGCAAGTCGCTCCACGAAGCGCTCCACGGCGCCGCCGCGCTCAGCCAGGAGACCCGCACCCTGCTGGCGACCGGCGAGCAGGCAGGCGAGCTGGAGGAGGCCCTGCAGCGGGCGCTGACGCGCCGAGCGGAGATGGCCGAGCGGCGCCTGCGGGCGGCGGCGCGCGCGCTCGGCGCGGTCGCCTACGCCACCGCTGCGGTCGGCGTCGGCGCGATCGTGGTGATGTTCTACACGAACTACTACGCGCCGATCTTCGCCCTGATGCGCTGAAGCCGCGCCGAGAAGTCCTGGCGCCGACCGCGCGCAGGGCCGTGACCAGGCGCGCCTTCTTGGCTAGAACTACCGAGAGATGCGACTCGGCCTGAGCCAATCCCTGCGCGCGGAGCAGCGACTGATCCAGTCGCCGCAGATGATCCAGGCGATGCAGGTCCTGCAGCTCCCGCTTATCGAGCTCAAGGACCAGGTCGAACAGGAGCTGCAGGAGAACGTCTTCCTCGAGCGCAAGGACGACGCCGAACGCGGCGACCCCGCCGACCTCGGCGAGGGCCCCGAAGACCGCGGCGGCGACGCCGAGCCCTACGAGGACCGGCTGCACCGCGAGTTCACGGCCGAGATCGATCAGCTGGAAGCGCGCACGGAGTCCAGCTGGCAGCAGCGCGGCGCGTCCCTCGGCGGCGACGACGACGACAAGCGGTTCGAGGCCCTGCAGAACACCCCGGGCCGGTCGACGTCGCTGGCGGACTACCTGATGACGCAGGTCCGGACCCAGGAGAGCGACCCAGACCTGGTCCGCGTCATCGAGCACATCGTGTTCTCCCTCGACGAAGACGGCAGGCTGACCGACGACGCCGAGGCGATCGCGCTGCAGCTCGACGTCCCGCTCGACCTCGCCGAAGAGGCCGTCGCGGTGGTGCGCGACCTGGAGCCGTGCGGCGTGGGCGCGCGCGACCTCCGCGACTGCCTGCTGATGCAGCTCGACCGGATGCAGTTCGTGCGGCCGTTGACCCGGCGCATCGTCGAGGGCCACCTCGACGACCTCGCGATGAATAAGCTGCCGAAGATCGCCAAGGCGACCGACTCCTCGATCGAGGACATCAAGGAGAGCTGGGAGTTCCTGCGGTTCTCGTGCAAACCCCACCCCGGCTCGGAGTTCAGCGCCGGCCCCGCGTCGGGCGTGGTCCCGGACGTAGTCATCGAAGAGCTGGACGGCAAGTTCGAGGTGAAGTCGCAGCGAGGCTCGCTGCCCGACCTTGCGATCTCCCCCGTCTACCGCAAGCTGCTGCAGGAGGCCCGCGACGACCCAAAGGTCTACGACTACCTGCGCAAGAAGATCGAGGCGGCGAAGTGGTTCATCGAGGCGGTGCACCAGCGCCAGAACACCGTCGAGCGCGTCGCGACGGAGCTGGTTCGACGCCAGGAGGGCTTCCTCCGCCACGGCGTCCAGCAGCTCAAGCCGATGAAGATGCAGGACATCGCCGACGCCGTCGGGGTGCACATCTCGACGATCAGCCGCGCCACGTCCGGCAAGTTCATCCAGACCCCTCAGGGGATCTTCGACATGAAGCGCTTCTTCAGCAGCGGCACCATGTCGGACACCGGCGCGATGGTCAGCCAACAGGCCGTCAAGGACACGCTGCGCCAGATCGTGGACGCCGAGAACAAGGACCAGCCCCTCAGCGATGACCAGCTGGTCGACGCCCTGGGAGAGCGAGGGGTGCACATCGCGCGTCGCACCGTCACGAAGTACCGCAAGGCCCTCGGCATCGAGAGCAGCACGCGTCGCAAGCGCTTCTGAGCCTGCGGGCCCGCCGGCGTCAGCGGACGCGGATGACCAGCAGCGAGACGTCGTCCTCCTGCCGGCGCCTGCCGGTGAAGGACGCGAGCGCGTCGAGCGCGGCGTCGAGCGCGGCTTGGGCGCCGTCGCGCGCGTGGCGCCGCAGGACGGCCTGCAGCCGGTCCTCGCCGAACATCTCTCCCGAGGGCGCGGCGGCCTCGGTGATCCCGTCGGTGTAGAGCAGCACGACGTCGCCCGGCTGCAGCTGCCGCTCGTCGCGCTCGTACGAGACCCCCGCGAGGAAGCCCATCGGCGTGCCGTGCGAGCCCAGGAGCTCGACCGCGCCCTCGGCGGCGCGGTAGACCATCACCGGGTTGTGCCCCGCGCTGCAGAGCTCCATGAGGCGCGTGCGGGGGTCCAGGCGCACCAAGGCGGCGGTCAGGAACATCCCCGTCGGCCCCACTTCGTGCGCCACGGCGTCGTTGAGCGAGGCCGCTTGCTCGTGCACGTCGCGGAGGAAGGCCGAGCCGCGGAAGTTCGCGCGGAACGACGTCATCAGCAGCGCCGAGTTGATGCCGTGCCCCGACACGTCGGCGACGACGGCCTGGATGTCCCCTTGCGCCGAGGTCAGGAAGTCGACGTAGTCCCCGCCGATGCGCGCGGCCGCCTGCGAGCACCACGCGAAGTCGAACGCGTCGCTCGGCGGCGGGTCGCTGGGCACCAGGCGCTGCTGGATCGTCTCTGCGAGCTGCAGCTCGCGCTCGATCGAGACGCTGCGCTCCTTGATCCGCTCCAGGCTGAGGCGGTGCAGCAGGGCCGCCGCGAGCTGACCGAACGTCTCCAGGCGACCGTAGACGCCCTGCTCGACGTCCACGCCCGGGTTGAACAGCACGCAGAGGCCGGCCTGCACCCCGTGGTAGCGCAGCGGCACGACGGCGACGCGCTCGAGCATCGGGAGCGCGCAGGCCGGATCCAACATCGCGATGCGGCCGCGACCGTCGCGCTCCAGGACCTGCGCCTGCTGGCCCGCGAAGACGTCAGGCCACGGCGCGCCGTCCGCCCCCTTGAGCTCCGCGAGCAGCGCGTCGGGGATGCCGTAGCCCTGCCGCAGCTGCAGCGGCGCGGCCGCGCTGCCGACCTCGTCGAAGACGTAGAGCGCGCCCGCCTGGGCGTGCACCATGCCGCCGACGAGCGCCAGGATGCGCGCGACCATCGCGTCTTCGTCCGGCTCCTGGAAGAGCAGGATGCCCTCCTCGAGCGCCTGCACCGTCCCGCAGTAGTCGTCGGTCGCCGCGCGCACCTCCTGCTGGAGGGTCAGGTTGACGAGCGCGGTCCCGAAGTGCGCGAGCGCGTCGCGCGCGGCCCCCAGCTCCTCGTCGTGCGTGCCGGCCTCGACCCAGAGCTCACCGAGCGCATGGTCGCCGGAGACGATCGGCGTCCCGCGCGCGGCGCCGCGGTCTTCGCGCGCGACGCGTCGACCGACGCGCAGCGGCGCGGCCTGCGCGGTGAGCTCGGGCCCCGACACGCCCCGCACCTCCAGCACGGCTGCGTCGTCGCACGCCAGACAGATCGCCGCGCCGCGGCCCGGCAGCAGCCGCGTGAGCCCGTCGACGAACAAGCGCTCGAGGTCTCCCTGCGTCCGCGCCCGGTGCAGCGCGACGTGGAAGGCAGCGTCGGCCGTCAGCGTCGCCGGCGGGGCCGACTCGACCACGACGTCAGCTCCCGAGGTCGCCGAGCGCCGCGACCGCCTCTTCCATGGTCGTCGTGAGCTCGAGCTCGACGCGCGCCCACTGCGGCTCGTCGAGGCCGAGGGCGGCGAGGTCGGCGCCGTCGACGGCGCCGGGCGGGGCGCAGCCGTCGGCGTAGCCGATCCCGGTCGCGTGCGCCGCCGCGTCGGCGAGTCGGACCACCGCCGCGGCCTTCGCCGTCGTCGGGTCCAGGTCGCCCGCTGGCGCGCCGGCGTGGTGGGCGCCGATGACCTGCTGAATCTCGCGGGAGAGGTTCCACTTGGCCGTGACCAGCGCGCCGGCCTCGGCGTGGTCCAGGCCGACCGTCGCGCGCTCGTGCTCGGCCACCGAGCGCGCGCCGAGCGGCGCCGGCCCCGCCTGCACGTACGCGACGAGCAGCAGCTTGCCGATGTCGTGCAGCAGCCCGCTGACGAACAGCTGCTCGGCGTCGTCTCGCGGCAGTCCGCAGCCCAGCGCGAGCCGCCGCGCGCTGGCGGCGACGCAGACGGCGTGCCGCCAGAGCCCTCGCGGTTCGTGGCCGTAGGCGCCGAAGTCTCGCTGCAGGAGCTTCGCCGTGCCGGTCGCCAGCACGAGGCTGCGGACGCCGCGGAACCCGAGGACCATCACGGCCTCCTTGATGGTGCAGACCGGACGGTTCAGGCCGTAGAACGGGCTGTTGACCATCGCGAGCATCTTGGCCACCAGCACCTGGTCGTTCCGGAGCAGCTCCTCCAGGTCGCGCGGCTCGGTGTCCTGTCCCCCGAGCAGCTCGAGCAGGCGGGAGACGAGGTCCGGCAGCGGCGGCACGAGGTCGCTCTTGTGCAGGATCTCCCGTCGCGTCTTTTCCTGCCGGGCGAGCTGGCTGAGAGACGAGGTGATCATGGCCGAGGCGGGCGGAGGGTCAGGTGGCCTCCCCCGAGCAACTTCGTCGCGGGCCTGCGCGTCACTTGACGTCCGCGGCCCGATTCGCGGCCGCGCAGGCGAAACGGCCGCTCGCATGGCGTCGTGCGCGCGCGGGATTTCCCTCAGTCCAAACCCTGAATCGGCCGCGACGATCAAGCTCTCCGCAGCGCCCGGTCGATGGGAGAGATCATGTGGTTCGCGAGCACGGACGGAGCGGTCGCTCGCCGCAGCGGCGCCGCGGCGCCCGCCGCCGGTCGCCGGACGGCCCGCGCGCAGCTCCGCTTCTTGTGCGACGCGCTGCTCGGCGCCGTGGTGATGGTCGCTGTCCACGCGTTCGTCATCCAGGTGTCGATCGTGCGGGGCGACTCCATGGAGCCCGCGCTGCGCGACGGCGACCGGCTGGTGGTCGACCGCGTCACCTACAGCCTCGCCGACGTCAGCCGCGGCGACGTGGTGGTGCTGCGCTACCCCCGCAACCCCAAGGTCGACTTCGTGAAGCGGGTCGTGGGCCTCCCGGGCGACGAGGTCGCGCTCCGGGCGGGCGTGCTCTACGTCAACGGCGCTCCCGCCGACGACTACGGCTGCATCCGCGACCGCGCCGACATGTCGCGGCGACGCGTGCCCGAGGGAGAGTTCTTCGTCCTCGGCGACAACCGCCCCGTCAGCTGCGACTCGCGCGAGTTCGGTCTGGTCGCGGAGCACCTCATCAAGGGCCGCGTCCGCGCGCGCTTCTGGCCGCTCGAAGCGGCCTCGGTGTTCTGAGCGCCACCGAGCGGGAGCGCGACGGCAGCGCGTCGCGCGCGGCCTCCTCCTGTCCGAGGCGGACGATCCGCTCGATCCGCGGCGGATGATCGAAGGTGGCCGGTCAGAGACGGCCGATCAGGGACGGCCGGTCAGAGGCGGCCGGTCAGAGGCGGTAGGTCAGGCGACCGCGGGTCAGGTCGTACGGGCTCAGCTCGACGCGCACCCGGTCGCCGATGGCGAGGCGGATCCGAAACTTGCGCAGCTTGCCGCTGGGCAGGCAGATCGGCGAGTGCTCGACGTCGTCCAGCCGGACGCGCCAGCGGCCGCCGCCCAGCGCCTCCATCAGCGTCCCCTCGGCGATGATGGCGTCTTCTTTCTGGGTGTGCGCCTCGCGGCGGTTGGGGTTGTAGCGGCTCATACCGCCGCCTCCCCACGGATTCGGCTGGGACCGCAGCGCCGGGCGCCGCCTGGGTGTCGGGGTTGTTGGGTCAATTGCGCAGGGTGGGTAGAGAGAAGGGAGACCAGCGAGCGGGGAGCGCGGCCCCTCCGGGATCGGCCGAGCGCGGCGCGCCGCGCGACCAAAACGGGCGGGCACCATACCAGAAACGGCCCCGGATAAGGACCGTTCCGGCGGACGTCGCCGGGCCGCCCCATCCGGGGCCGGCGCGGCGCAGCGGCGCGCGCCCCCGCAGGGCGCGGCCCGGGACCGCTCGTTAGTAGCGGTAGTGGTTCGGCTTGTACGGGCCCTCGACCGGGATGCCGAGGTACTTCGACTGACGCTTGCTCATCTTCGTCAGCTTCGCCCCGAGGTGGTCGAGGTGCAGACGGGCAACCTTCTCGTCGAGGTGCTTCGGCAGCGTGTAGACGCAGTTGTCGTACTTCTTGAAGTGGTTGAACAACTCGACCTGCGCGATCACCTGGTTGGTGAAGCTGTTCGACATCACGAAGCTCGGGTGGCCGGTGGCGCAGCCGAGGTTCATCAGGCGGCCTTCCGCCAGCACGATCACGCCATGGCCGTCGGGGAACACCCAGCGATCGGTCTGCGGCTTGATGTTGTCGCACCGGATGCCCTTGATCTTCTCGAGGCCGGCCATGTCGATCTCGTTGTCGAAGTGGCCGATGTTCGCGACGATCGCGTTGTTCTTCATCCGCTTCATGTGGTCCGCGGTGATGACGTGCTCGTTGCCCGTCGTCGTGATGAAGATGTCGGCCTGGTCGACGACGTCTTCCATCGTCAGGACCTCGTAGCCCTCCATCAGCGCCTGCAGCGCGCAGATCGGGTCGATCTCGGTCACGACCACGCGGCAGCCCTGGCCGCGCAGCGACTGACACGAGCCCTTGCCGACGTCGCCGTAGCCGCAGACGACGGCCATCTTGCCCGACAGCATGACGTCCGTCGCGCGCATCAGGCCGTCGACGAGCGAGTGGCGGCAGCCGTAGACGTTGTCGAACTTCGACTTGGTCACGCTGTCGTTCACGTTCATCGCCGGGAACGGCAGCTTGGCCTCGTTCTGCAGCTGGTAGAGGCGGTGCACGCCGGTCGTGGTCTCTTCGGAGACCCCGCGGATGCCGGGCAGCATCTTGGTCCACTTGGTCTTGGTCCGCTGGAGCGAGCCGTTGAGCGCCTTGACCAGCTCGCGCAGGTCCTCCGGATCGCTCGCCTTGACCTTGCGGGCCTTGCCTTCGCCCTCCATCTCGGCGCCCATCATGACCATCATCGTGGCGTCACCGCCGTCGTCGAGGATCATGTTCGGGCCGTCGTGGCCGGGCCACGTCAGCGCCTGCTCGGTGCACCACCAGTACTCCTCGAGCGTCTCGCCCTTCCACGCGAACACCGGCACGCCCTTGGGCTTGTCCGGGGTCCCCTTCGGGCCGACCGCGATCGCGGCGGCGGCGTGGTCCTGGGTGCTGAAGATGTTGCAGGAGGCCCAGCGAACCTCCGCGCCCAGCTCGACGAGCGTCTCGATCAGCACCGCCGTCTGGATGGTCATGTGCAGCGACCCGGTGATGCGCGCGCCCTTAAGCGGCTGCTTCCGCTTGTACTCCTTGCGCACGGCCATCAGGCCCGGCATCTCGACCTCGGCCAGCTTCATCTCCTTGCGGCCGAACTCGGCCTGCTGCAGGTCGGCGACCTTGTAGTCGTCCGCGCTGAGGATCGCGCTGCCGGCCTTCTTCGGGGCCGGCTTCCGTGCCTTCTTCGTCTTCGGCGTGTTCGTAGCAGTCATCGTTTGCTCTCTCGTTGTCAATCAGTCAGGGAAACTCGATCGCTCGCCGCGGCGGGCCGACGCCCGCGCACGACGAACATGTGAAACTCGCGGCGCTCACCCGCCAGCGACCGCACGCAGTAGCGGTCCACCAGCGTCGCCGTCTGCAGGTCGCGGAAGCCGGCGCGCGCGAGCGAGCTCGCGACGTCGTCGGCCTTGACGCCGAGGCGCAGGTCGCCCATGCGCTCGCGCATCCAGTCGGAGTCGTGCGGCGCGAGGTCGGAGACGACCACCACGCCGCCCGGCGCCACGACCCGGTGCACCTCGCGGGCCGCGGCGTCGTGGTCGGGCACGTGGTGCCAGACCAGGTTCGCGAACGCTGCGTGCACCTCCGCGTCGCAGAGCGGCAGCGCGTCGACCTCCCCGCGGCGGAACTCGGCGCCGGCCACGTTGGCGCGCGCCTCGGCGAGCATGCGCTCGCTGTGGTCGACGCCGATGACCTCGGCGCTGCGCTGCGCCAGCAGCGACGTCAGAAAGCCTGCCCCGCAGCCCAGGTCCGCGACCCGCGGGCCGCAAGGCCAGGCGTGCGCGAGCAGCTCGCTGCGCAGCGTGCCCACCGCGAACTCCTCGCCGAGCTCCTGCCACTGGTCGGCGAGGCGGTCGTGCGCCTCGCGGCTCTTCTCACGCCGGCGGTCGAGCACGACCTGCAGCGCCGCGAGGTCCCGCGCGCCCTCTTCCGACTCGAGGTAGGGCTCGATCGTCGCGGCGAACAGCGACGGCGACAGCGCGCCGTCCTCCGCCGGCTCGACCAGCGAATGGAAGCTCCAGCTGCCCTCGCGGCGGTCCCGCACGACGCCCGCGCGCTTGAGCAGCGAGAGGTGGTTGCTCACGCGGCTCTGCTGCAGGCCGGTGATCCCCACCATCTCCTGGACGGCCAGCTCCGCGCGACCCAGCAATGCGCACAACCGCAAGCGAAGCGGATCCGAGAGCAGCTTCAGGGTGCTCTGGAGGCTGTCGAGGGTGGAGCTCACTGGAGAGATCACGATATCACGGCATCGTGATATTCCAACCTCTAGATGCACGGAGATCCGGAAATCCCGGATGTTCCGGTAGCAAGGCCTCCTGCCATGCCTCGCGCGGGGACCGAGCCCCGCGGCGATTCGCGCGCGGCCGCGCAGCGCGCTACGAGACGTCCCAGAGCTCGCCGGAGTAGAGCAGGCCCTTCAGCGACTGCTGCGTCGTCGCCTTGGCGTGCTCCACCTGCAGGTTCACCGCCTGCTCGTAGTTGGCCTTCTCCTGGCGTCGGAACACTCCGATCGGGACGGGGAACCGCGCCTCGTCCATCGTCGCGAGCGCCATCGCGGGCGCGGGCGACTCCGCCGCCTCGTCCCAGACGAACGCCTTGCCCAGGTCGTCCCCTTCGACCAGGTAGGGCCGGAAGTCCGCGTCGAAGGCGATCCCCTTGTCGTGGTCGGCGCCGAACAGCAGCGGCTCGCCGTGGCGCAGCTCCACCATCCGCTCGCTGCGGACGGCCTTGTCGGTGAAGTGCTTGTAGGCGCCGTCGTTGAAGATGTTGCAGTTCTGGTAGACCTCGACCACCGCGGTGCCGCCGTGCTCGTCCGCCCGCTTGATTGTCGCCTGCAGGTGCGGCGCGAGGATGTCGACGCTGCGCGCGACGAACGTGCCGCCCGCGCCGAGCGCCAGCGCGATCGGCGAGAACGGGTGGTCGACAGAGCCCATGGGCGTGCTCTTGGTGACCTTGCCCTCGGGGCTGGTCGGCGAATACTGCCCCTTGGTCAGGCCGTAGATGCGGTTGTTGAACATCAGCACCTTCAGGCCGACGTTGCGCCGCATCATGTGGATGAAGTGGTTGCCGCCGATCGACATCGCGTCGCCGTCGCCGGTCACCACCCAGACGTCCAGGTCCGGGTTGCTGAGCTTCACGCCGGTCGCGAGCGCCGGCGCGCGCCCGTGGATCGTGTGGAAGCCGTAGGTCTCCATGTAGTAGGGAAACCGCGAGCTGCACCCGATGCCCGAGATGATCACCGTCTCGTGCAGCTTCTTGCCGAGGTCGGCGAAGGCCGCCTGGACGGAGTTCAGGATCGAGTAGTCCCCACAGCCCGGGCACCAGCGGACGTCCTGGTCGCTCTTGAAGTCCTTCTTGGTCAGCTTCGGCTCGTCGACGCTGGTCATCAGCCCATCTCCTTCAGCACGTTGGCGAGGTAGTCCTCGATGTCCTGGCTCCGGAACGGCTGCCCGTTCACCTGGCTGTAGCTCTGCACGTCGACGAGGTATTTCGACCGCAGCATCATCGCCAGCTGGCCCTTGTTGAGCTCGGGGAGCACGACCCTGCGGAAGCCCGCCATCAGGTCGCCGAGGTCGTTCGGCAGCGGGTTCAGGTGCCGCAGGAACGCGGCGCTCACCGCGTGCCCTCGCTCTCGGAGCCGCGTCACGGCCGCCGTGATCGCCCCGCGCGGGCTGCCCCAGCCGAGCACCAGCACGTCTCCGGTCGGCGCGCCGAGCGGCTCGATCGGCGGCAAGTCGTCGGCGACCTTGGCGACCTTCGCCGCGCGGGTGTCCACCATGTGCTGGTGGTTCTGCGGGTCGTAGCTGATGTTGCCGGTGACGTCCTGCTTCTCCAGACCGCCGATGCGGTGGACGAGCCCCGGGGTGCCGGGCTTGGCCCAGGGCCGCGCCAACGTCACCGGGTCACGCCGATACGGCTCGAACTTCTCGCCAGGAGCGCCCGGCGGCGCGTACTGCACGTCGATCGCCGGCAGCGCGTCGACGTCGGGCAGCCGCCACGGCTCGCTGCCGTTGGCGATGTAGCCATCGCTCAGCACCATGACGGGAACCATGTGCTTGGTGGCGATGCGGATCGCCTCGTAGCCGACCTCGAACGCGTCTGCCGGCGTCGAGCAGGCGATGACGACCATCGGCGACTCGCCGTTGCGGCCGTACATGGCCTGCAGCAGGTCCGCTTGCTGGGTCTTGGTGGGCATCCCGGTGCTGGGCCCGGCGCGCTGGATGTTCAGCACGACCAGCGGCAGCTCGGCCATGATCGCGAGCCCCATCGCCTCGGTCTTGAGCGCCACGCCCGGCCCCGAGGTCGAGGTGATCCCCAGCTGCCCGGTGTAGCTCGCGCCGATCGCCGCGCACACGGCGGCGATCTCGTCCTCGGCCTGGAACGTCACCACGCCGTGGTGCTTGTAGCCGGCGAGCTGGTGGAGCACGTCGCTCGCGGGCGTGATCGGGTAGCTGCCGAGGAACAGCGGCACGCCGCACTGCTTGCTGGCCGCGACGAGCCCCAGGCACAGCGCCTGGTTGCCCATGATGTTGCGGTAGGTGCCCGCGGGCAGCTTCGCCGGCGCGACCTTGTAGGCCGTCTGGAAGATCTCGGTGGTCTCGGCGTAGGCGTGGCCCGCCTTCATCGCGACCAGGTTGGCCTCGACCACGTCGGGCTTCTTGGCGAACTTGGCGGCGATCGCCTTCTCCGTCGGCTCCATCTCGCGGTGGAACAGCCAGTAGAGGATCCCCAGCGCGTACATGTTCTTGCACCGGTCCTTGCCGCGGTTGTCGAGCGGCGAGCTGGCCAGGGCCTCCTTGGTGCGCTCGGTGAGGTCGACCTCGATCACCCGGTAGCCTTCCAGCGTGCTGTCCTCACGCGGGTCGACGTCGTACTTCGCCTTCTTCAGGTCCAGCGCCTTGAAGCTCGCCGTGTTGAGCAACAGGATCCCGTCCTTCTTCAGGTGCGGGAGGTGCACCTTGAGCGCCGCCGGGTTCATCGCGACCAGCACGTCCGGCGCGTCGCCTGGCGTGTGGATGTCGAAGCTCGAGAAGCGCAGCTGGAAGGCGCTCACGCCCGGCAGCGTGCCCGCAGGCGCGCGGATCTCCGCGGGGAAGTCCGGGAAGGTCGCGATGTCGTTGCCCATCAGCGCCGTCGTGCGGGTGAACTGGTCCCCCGTCAGCTGCATGCCGTCCCCGGAGTCGCCGGCGAAGCGGATCACGACCTGGTCCAGCTCCTGGATGTCGCGTTCGGGGGTGCCCTGTGCGAGCCCGTCAGTCGTTTGAGATCCTGTCATCAGCCTCGATCGAGGGGAGCGAATATAGCCAAGCCGTCGCCGCCGGTCCCGCCCGACCTCGGCGCCGACCGCCGAATGGCCCGCCCGCTGCGCGCGTAGAACCCTCTCGCGCGCCGCGAATTGCGGCCGGGACGGGACAGCAATCGCCGACCGGACCGCGGCGGTTGCAAGGATCGTCGCGCAGGGCGCCCACCTGCCCATCGGAACGGCGCGACCGCGTCGCAGCCGCGCCGCGCCGCCGATCAGCGCCGGCGCGGCGGCTGCTGCAGCAGGTGGAACAGCACGTTGTCGGTGAAGATCGGGTTCTTGGTCAGCCCGATGTGGTCGTCCGGCAGGAAGGTCACGCCGCTCCACGGCACCGCCGACTGCAGCCACGCCTGCGACGCCATCTTCGGGCGCAGGTCGGCGAGCGCGCTGCGTCGCGTGACCGTCGCGTCGCCCGGCGCGTAGAGGTCGGCGCCGTCGAAGCTCGGGACCAGCTTGCCGTCGCGCGCGCGCATGCGGACGCGGGCGATGGTCGGCTCGGTGTCCGCTGCGAACAGGCGCATCTCGACCGGACAGTCCGGCGCGGGCCGGTCGAGGGCGCGGTGGAACCGGCGGGTCCGGGCGAGCACGTTGGCGACAGCCTCGCGCGCCATGGCGCGGCGCGCGCCGCGGTCGGCGACGCCCGGGAGGAACCACTGCAGGAAGCGGTCGGCGTCGGGCGCGAACAGGCCCCAGTCGTTGCGCTCCCAGACGTCCACGTCGAACAGGTCGACGTCCATCGGCGCGCCCGCCTCGTCGATCACCAGGCCCTCGCCGCGCGGCAGCAGCTGGTAGATCGACGTCATCGTGCCCAGGATCGCCGGCGGGTAGACCGGCAGGATCGGCGGCCCGGGGGAGAAGCCCTTGACGAGGTTCTGGAACGCGTCCATCGAGCCCAGGCTCGGCGTGCCGACCAGGACCACGCGGTCGATCTCGCGAGCGCCCGCCCAGGTCACCTCGGGCACGGAGCCGTCGGCGGGCAGCGGGGCGTCGCCGTAGCGCAGGAAGTAGCGCGTGACCAGTCCGCCCATCGAGTGCGCGACGACGTCGAAGCGGTAGCCCGCCTCCAGCCACGCCTCCAGCTCGTCCGCCTCCTCGCGCTCGGCGGCAGAACCCGCCGCCCGCAGCGCCGCGACGCGCCGGCGCGCGCCGCGGTCGATGCGCGCGCGGGTGTTCTTCAAGAAGCGCGCGAACTCCGCGGCGTTGACGCTGTTGTCCCGGCGCCAGTCGTAGAAGAACGTGAAGCAGGTGAAGTGGTCGAGGTTGTACTGCGGCGAGCCAGGGTCGACCCCGACCGGGTCGCGGTAGCCGCCGACGCCCAGCGTCTTGAGGATGTCCCGGTAGACGCCGACGTTGATCACGGCGAACAGCAGCCCCAGCTTGATCGCCTCCAGCGGCCCGGTCGCGAACACGCTGGCGCGCGCGAGGTCGGGAGCGCGCGCCGCGAGCAGGTCTTCGAACGGGACCGAGAGCCGGACCGCGCCCTCGCGCGTCGTCGGGTCCGCCGAGCCCGACGTGAACGCGCCCCAGACCGTCTGCTTGGTCTCGCGGTGCTCGAGCCGGGCGCCGAGGATCCCGTGCACGACGACGACCGGGTTGCGCACGTGCCGCTTGGACGCCTCGCCGTAGAGGCGACGGATCTCGGGGACGTGGTCGCGCGGCGAAGAGCACCCTGCGACCAGCAGGAGCAGGGCGACAGAGGCGCTGGAGAGCAAGGTCCGCATCGCGCTGACTCTAGCCCCGAGGGTGCAGATCGCGACCCTCGATCCCGCGTCAGCGCCGCTCGGTTTCGTGCGCCCGCAGCAGCTCCTCGAAGGCCTCGACCTTCATCACGCCGAGGTCGCCGTCCTTGCGCGAGCGCACCGCGAGGGTGCCCTCGTCGATCTCCTGGTCGCCGAGCACGGCGACCAGCGGGACCTTCTCCTGCCAGAGGTGATGGCGGATCTTGGCGCCGATCTTCCAGCCGCTGGTGTCGGCCTCCACCCGGTGGTGCTCCGCCTTGAGCCCGCGCGCGATCGCCTCAGCGGCGTCCGCGTGCCGCTCCCCGACGGACAGCACGACCGCCTGCGTCGGCGCCAGCCAGACCGGGAACGCGCCGCCGTGGTGCTCCACGAGCACCCCGAAGAAGCGCTCCAGCGAGCCGAGCAGCGCGCGGTGCACCATCACCGGGCGGGTCTTGTCCCCGTCCTGGTCGATGTAGCTCATGTCGAAGCGCTCGGGCAGGTTGAAGTCGCACTGGATCGTCGAGCACTGCCACGTCCGCCCGAGGCTGTCCTTGATCTTGACGTCGATCTTCGGCCCGTAGAACGCGCCGCCGCCCTCGTCGACCTCGTAGCCGAGGCCGACCGACTCCAGCGCCGCGCGCAGCGCCTCGGTCGCCTTCTCCCAGCTGGCGTCCTCACCGACGCTCTTCTCTGGCCGGGTCGAGAGGTTCATCTCGTACTCCTCGAAGCCGAAGGCCCGCAGCATGTCGATCACGAAGTGCAGGCACCGCGTGATCTCTTCCTCGACCTGGTCTTCGCGCAGGAACAGGTGCGCGTCGTCCTGGGTGAAGCCCCGGACGCGCAGCAGGCCGTGCAGCGACCCCTGGTTCTCGTAGCGGTAGACGGTGCCCAGCTCGGCCCAACGGAACGGCAGCTCGCGGTAGCTGCGCCGCTTGGACTTGAAGATCTGCACGTGGAACGGGCAGTTCATCGGCTTGAGCAGGTACTCGCTGCCGTCGATGTCGATCCCCGAGTACATCGACTCCTTGTAGAAGTCGAGGTGACCGGAGGTCGCCCACAGATCGCTCTTGGCGATGTGCGGGGAGTAGACGATGTCGTAGCCGCCCTCGATGTGCTGGTTGCGCCAGAACTCCTCCACCTTGTGGCGCACGAAGCCGCCCTTGGGGTGCCAGAGGATCAGGCCCGCGCCGAGGTCCCCCATCGTCGAGAACAGGTCGAGGTCCACCCCGAGCCGACGGTGGTCCCGCTTGGCGGCCTCCTCGAGGTTCTTGCGGTGGACCTCCATCGCCTTCTTGTCCCCGAAGGCGTGCCCGTAGATGCGCGTGAGCATCTTGTTGCCGGCGTCGTCGCCGAGGTAGGCGCCCGCCAGCGCCAGCACGGCGATGCCCTGGCCCACCTTGCCGGTGGACGGCACGTGCGGGCCCTTGCAGAGATCGACGAAGTTGCCCGAGTGGTAGAAGGTCAGCGGCTCGCCCTCGGGGATCTTGTCGATCGTGAGCAGCTTGTAGTCCTCCCCGTGCCGCTCCATGAGCGCCCGCGCCTCGGCGCGCGGCAGCTCCTGCAGCTCGAACGGCACGTCCGCCTTGACGATCTCGTGCAT
>JBMHDP010000156.1:0-4746 GCA_049889335.1 Planctomycetota bacterium | reverse complement strand
TGGCGCGCCAGGAACGCGCGCAGCGGCTCGACCCCCCGCAGGTCGCGCGCGCTGGTCTCGAAGACGCGACCCGTCGGGGTCCGGGCGCGGGCCTCGTCGCACAGGGGCGGCGGACCCGCCACGAGGTCGCACTTGGTGTAGACGACGCCGAACCAGGGCAGCGGCGAGCGCAGCGCCATCGGCGAGAGCTGCGGATCCGTCGCGTCCAGCACGACGAGGAGACCTGCGGCGCGACCCGAGAGGCGCTCGCGGAGCTCCAGCGCGGCGCGGTCGGCCGCGCCGGGCTCGTCGAGGTCTCCCGGCGCGTCCCACAGGTGCACGCCCGGCGCGACCTCGACCCGCAGGAGATCGCGCGTGGTCCCGGCGACGTCGGCGACCAGCGCCCGCGGCGCAGCCGCGAGCGCGTTGACCAGCGAGGACTTGCCGGCGTTCGCGCGCCCGACGAGGAGCAGCTCCCCGCCGGGCGCCTGGACGGGCAGCGCAGCGAGCAGCTCTTCCAGCTGCGCCGCGAGCGGCTCGAGCGGCGCCTGCCAGAGCTCGGGCGCGACCGCGCCGGTGTCCATGTCGTCGAAGTCGAAGCCGACTTCGACCAGCGCCAGGAGATCCTGCAGCCGCGCGCGCACCGCGCGGGCCGCCGCGGCGAGCCCGCCGTTGAGCCACTGCACCGCGGCCAGGGCCTCGCGCTGGTCCTGCGCGTGCAGGAGCAGCAGCAGCCCCTCGGCCTGCGCGAGGTCGAGCCGGCCGTTCTGACACGCTCGCGCCGTGAACTCCCCGGGGAGCGCCGCGCGCGCGCCACGGGCCGCGCCGACCTCGAGGAGCCGCTCCTGGAGCAGCCGGGCGAGCACCGGCGCGCCTGGCAGGTGCAGCTCGACGACGTCTTCGCCGGTGAACGACTGCGGCCCGACCATCGTCAGCGCGAAGGCCTCGAACGACCTGCCGCGAACGCGCACGGCCCCGTCGACCTGGGCGCGCGCGCGCGCCGGCGACGGGGAGAACACCTCGGCCGCGACCTCGAACGCGCGCGGCCCCGAGATCCGGAGCGTCGCCCGCGCCGACGCTCCGGGCGCCGTCGCGAGCGCGACGATCGTGTCGCCGATCACGCCGACCTCCCGCCGCGACCCGACGCGCTAGGCATGCAGCCCCGCCAGCCGTCCGGTCGCGAACGCTGCCTGGAAGTTGAACCCGCCGATCGGACCGTCGACGTCGAGCAGCTCGCCGCAGAGGAACAGTCCGGCGCAGCGCTTGGACTGCATCGTCCGGCCGTCGACCTCGTCGAGGGCGACGCCGCCGCGGGTGACCTCGGCGGCGCCGTAGCCGAGGCTCTTCGGCGCGGCGACGCGGAGGTCCTTGACGGCCCCGAGCAGCCGGCGCCGCGCCTCCTTCGAGAGCCCGGCGAGCGTCGTCTGCGCGTCGGTCTCGCTGACGCGGACGAGCGCCTGCCGCATCCGCTCCGGCAGCGAGCGCGGCAGCAGCGCCTCGACCCGCCGGGTGCCGTGGGTCCGCGCCGTCGCGAGCCACTGTCGCTCGAGCTCGTCGCGGCTCGTCGCCGGCGCGAAGTCGAAGCGCGCGGAGGCGCCTCCTCGCTGCTCCTCGACGTCGCCGGCGAGGTCCATCGGCGCTGGGCCGCTGAGCCCCTTGTGCGTGAACAGGATCGGCCGCCGCCGCCGCAGGGTCTCCCTGCCGTCCTCGCCGACGCACCCGATGTCGACGCCGTCGAGCACGATGCCCTGGAGGTCGTGCACCCAGGGCTCGTCGACCCGCAGCGGCGCGAGCGCCGGGAAGGTCTCGGTCACCGAGTGCCCGAACGCCCGACACCAGGCGTAGCCGTCGCCGGTCGCGCCCGTCTTCGGGTAGCTGAGCCCGCCGGTCGCCAGCACGACGCTCTCGGCTGAGAACGCGCCCGCGCCGGTCGTCACGACGAAGCGCCCCCGGTTCCGGGAGACGTCGGACGCAGCCGCGCCGCGCACCAGCCGCACGCCGGCGCGCTCGCAGCGCTGGAGCAGCGCGTCGACCACGTCGCGCGCTCGCTGGGAGACCGGGAACAGCTTCTCCAGGTCCTCCTCCCGCAGCGGCACCCCCGCCGCTTCGATGAACTCGCGGAGCGCCGTGGGCGGGAACGACCGCAGCGCGTGTCGTAGCCAGCGGCCGCGGCGCGCGCCGTACTGGGCCTCGAGGTCCCGGCCTCGACGCGTCGTGGTCAGGTTGCAGCGGCCGCCGCCGCTGATCAGGATCTTGAGCCCGGGCCGCTGGTTCTTCTCCAGCAGCACCGTGCGTCGGCCGCGCTCCGCGGCCTGCAGCGCCGCCATCATGCCGGCGGCGCCGCCGCCGACGACGAGCACGTCGGCCCGCTCGTCGGCAGACAGAGGACTAGTCCTCCGACTTGGTCTCGGGCTTCGACTCGGCCGGCTTCTCGGCAGGCGCGGCGTCGGTCGGCTCCGTGATCCGCAGCACGGGGCGGCTGCCGATCGGGACCTTGCGGTTGGTCGAGTAGCCCTTGCCCATCTTCTTGGGCTTGAAGCGGCCTGCGGTCGCGCCGCCAGCCTTGTATCGGGAACGTGCCATGATCTCGGTCTCCTTTGCTTGGCTGGGGGTTGGTTACTTGCTCTTGGCGATCATCGCCTTGGCGGCCGCGTTGGACACCTGCATGCCCGGCTTGTCGGTCAGGTCGCGCTCGTTCTTCACGGTGCGGTTGAGGACGAGGTAGCCGTTGACGTGGCCCGGGACCGCGCCGCGCAGGAAGACGAGGTTGCGCTCCTTGTCGATCTTGACGACCTCGAGGCGCTGGATCGTCACCTGCTCGACGCCGTAGTGACCCGCCATCTTCTTGCCCTTCGGCACGCCGTGGCTGGTCGAGTACTGACGACCGATGCCGCCCGCGCGGCGGTGGTTGATCGAGTTGCCGTGCGAGGCGTCCTGCGTCGCGAAGTTCCAGCGCTTGATCGTGCCGGTCCAGCCGCGGCCCTTGGTGATGCCGGTGACGTCGACGTGGCTGACCTCTTCGAGGATGTCGACCCCGACGGTGTCGCCGGGCGCGACCGTCGGCGTCTCCTCGAGGCGGAACTCCTTGGTGAACCGCATCGCGTTCTCCAGGCCCGCCGCCTTGGCGTGGCCGAGCTCGGCCTTGTTGCTGGTGCGCACCGGCTTGTCGTCGAAGCCGAGCTGGACGGCGTAGTAGCCGTCGGCCGCGCGACCGCGCTCGGTCCGACCGCTCTTCTTGCCCTTGTTGTTGTGGGCCGTGCGGTGGCCCTCGGGGTGCTCGCCGGCGAGCACGTTCTTCACCTGCGTGACCTTGCAGGGGCCGGCCTGCACGATGGTGACCGGCACACACACGCCGTCGTCGGTGAACAGCTGGGTCATCCCGAGCTTCTTGCCCAGGATGCCGAGGGTCTTTCTACCCGTCATCTTTCGTTCTCCCGGGAGCCGAGCTCCCGCGTCCAGGGGCGAAGAGGTCCGCGCGCCGCCGTTGGCCCGCGTACGTTCGCTGTTGAGGGCGGAAGAGCGTAGGCATCGCGCCCCGCCTTGCAACCCCGCTCCGCACAGATCGGCGCGCCGCCGCGCCGCGGTTCAGCGAAACAGCGCGCGCAGGCCCAACGCCAGCAGGCCGACCGCGACGCACCACCGCGCGAGGCTCTCTCCGGGCGCACCGAACGCGCGCAGCGGCCGCGAAGTCGCTGGCTGTGCGTAGCGGAGATCCAGCTCCTCTTCGGGCAGCGACGGCGCCTCGACCCGCAGCCGGACGGCGCGGCCGTAGCTCCTCACGAAGCCGCGACGCAGCAGCTGCGGGAAGGCCGCCAGGAGCGGCAGGTTGGCGTCGCGCAAGCGGAAGGCGAAGTGCAGCGAGGCGACGCCCTCGCCCTGGGCGAGCACGGCCAGCGGCTCTCGACGACCGTCCTCGACGGACCAGATCAGCGGCTCGCCGTCCGGCAGCACGCCGCGCCAGGCGCGGTCCACGACCAGCTCGGAGAGATCCAGGCCGCGGGTCAGCGCGTGCTCGCGGTCCCAGTCGAGCCCGGCTGGCGAGAGCCACGGCTCCGGGGCGGCCTGACCGGCGAGGGTCGAGCCGAACGTCACCACCCGCGCCTGGCCGGCCGCGAGGTCCGCAGCGCCGCCGTCGACGAGCAGCAGCCCGACCTCGCCGCCCGCCGTCGGGGACACGACCTGTCCACCTACCTCGTCGGCGAGCGCGTCGGCCGCCGCTCCCGCATACGGGCCGGCGTCGTCCTCCGCGAGCACCGCGATGCGCGGCGCCGGCAGCGCCGGCAGTTCGACGACGCGCGCGTCGTCTTCGTCGAGGGCGTCCCCGGCGAGCTCGACGCGCAGCTCCAGCGCGCCGCCCGCGGCGAGCCGCTGCAGCTCGAACCGCGCGCTGGCGGGCTGGCCGTCGCGCCACGTGAGCCGGCGACGCTCCGTCTCCCCGACGACGGCGCCGCGCGCCACGACGTCCACCTCGGCGTCGGGCGCGGCGTGCACCACGACGTTCACGTCGACCACCAGCTCGGGCAGCGGCCAGCGGTCCTCCACGCGCAGGCCGACGAGCGACGCGTTGGGGCCGCGGGCGTCCAGCACGTCCAGCGCGCCGCGCGCCGGCGCGCGGACCTGCCCCTGGCCGTCGGTGAGCAGCCACGTCTCGGTGCGCGCGTCGCACAGCGAGTCAGCGAGCCCGGCGAGGTCGACGTCGAGCGGGCCGCCCGGCGCGCCGAGGTCCGTGAGGTTGCGCGCCGCTGCGCCGTAGCGTCGCCGCAGATC
>JBMHDP010000155.1:0-3640 GCA_049889335.1 Planctomycetota bacterium | reverse complement strand
GGGGGCCCCGGCGCCGCGGGTCTGCGCGGTCCACCAGCGCAGCGCCAGCACCACGGGGGCGCGCGCGGCGGCGCCGCGGGGGGGGGGCGGCCGCAGCCGCGGCCTCCACCTCGCGGGGCGGCGCCGGCGGGAGGGCGCGCGCTTCATCGCCGCACCACCAGCGCGACACCCAGGACGACGAGGGCCGCGCCCGTCCACGCGGCCGGCCCGTGCTGGCCGTCGCCGACGAGCGCCGCGAAGGCCATGGCCATCACCGGGATGACGTAGTTGATCAGCGACAGCATCGACGCTGGCGCCGTGCGCAGCAGCCAGAAGTAGACCCCGAAGGTCATCGTGGTGCCGAGGAGCGCGAGGTAGAGCGTCGCCGCGATCGCGCGCGGCGACCACGCCATGGCGAGCGGGTCCTCTCGCACGAACGCCCAGGCTGTCAGCAGCGCGGCGCCGACCAGCATGCCGTTGCGGTTCAGCACCACAGAGCTCGCGTCGCTGCCGTACTTCTTCACCAGGGTGGTGCCGAACGCGGCGATCAGCGGGCTCAGCAGCAGCAGCCAGGCGTAGCCGACGTTGCGGTCGTCGACGCCGCCGAGGTCGCCGGAGAACACGACCACGATCCCGGCGAAGGAGATCGCGAAGCCCAGCCACTGAGCGAGGCGGAGCCGTTCGCCCAGAAAGCAGGTCGCGCTGGCGGCCATCAACAGCGGGAAGATCGCCCAGAGGACCGCGGCGATGCCGGAAGGCACCACGGTCTCGGCGAGGTAGAGCACGCCGTAGCCAGCGCCGAAGTTGCTGAGGCCGCAGACGACCCACAGCCACGCGCGCGGCGCGGGGGCCCGCTCGCGACGCCGCAGCCACGGTGAGATGCAGGCCATCGCTGCGCCCGCGATCAGGAAGCGCGCCGCGCAGGAGGACAGCGGCGGCTGCTCCTCCAGGCAGACCCGGATGGCCCACCACGTGCTGCTCCAGACCACGCAGAGCAGCGCGATCATCACGGCTGTCGCGACGCTCGGGCGGCTGGCGTGGGCGGCGGCAGGGGGCGCGGTCATCGGCGGGGCATCCTCTGCTGGACGGCAGCGCGGCGCAATGCCACGCTGCTGGCATGATCCTCCGCAGCTGTTCGTTGGCGGCGATGCTCTGCGCCGCGGCGTTCTCCCTCGCCGCCGTGCAGGACCCGAAGCCGACCGTCCGCCGGCCGGGCGCCGAGGCCATGCGGCGCGCGCGCGACCTCGCTCGCACCGCGCCGGAGCACGAGGTCTTCCGCCGCCTCGCCGGGACCTGGAAGGTGACGACGCGCACGACGTCGCCGGAGGGGGACGCACACGAGGACGCGGGGGAGGTCGTCGGGCGCGCCCTGCTCGGCGGCCGCTACCTCGGCCTCGCGTTCGAGCTCGACGTGCAGGGCAACGCGCTCGAGGCGCTGCAGATCCTGGGCTTCGACCGCCTCAAGGGTCTCTACACCGCGTCGTGGCGCGACACCGGCACGACCTGGTCGGTCGAGTGCCAGGGCTCGCCGGGCGACGACCCTCACGTGATCACGATGTTCGGTTCGATGGTCGACGCGTTCACGCCGGACGGGCGGCCGTTCCGCCTGCAGCTCGACGCGCGGGCGCGCGCCGAGGTGCGTGTGAAGATCTGGGAGGGGAGGCTCGGCCAAGAGGTGCTGCTGCAGGAGCAGCGCTGGGTGCGCTGAACTGCAGCGCGGCGCCTACTGCTTGGCCGCTTCTCTGCCGTTCACGTCGAGGCCCAGCTTCTTGAGCTTGGGGAGGATCACCGCGCGGCAGTAGCCCTGGCTGGTGTTGCCGCGGTAGTAGTCCTGGTGGTAGTCCTCGGCGGGCCAGAAGGTGACGGCCTCGGTGACCTCGGTGACGATCGGGTCCTGCCAGTTGGGCGCGATCTGCTCGATCAGCTTCACCGCGGTGCGGTGCTGGCCCTCGTCGTGGAAGAAGATCGCCGAGCGGTACTGGGTGCCGACGTCATAGCCCTGGCGGTTGAGCGTGGTCGGGTCGTGGGACCGGAAGAACCACTCGAGCAGCTTCTCGTAGGAGATGACGGCGGGATCGAACGTGACCTGCACGACCTCGGCGTGGCCGGTCGTGCCGGCGCAGACCTGCTTGTAGGTCGGGTCGTCGACCTCCCCGCCCATGTAGCCGGCGGTGACGGCCTTCACGCCGTCGAGCTGCTCGAGGACCGCTTCGGTGCACCAGAAGCAGCCGCCGCCGAACGTGGCGACCTCCTCGGCGGCGGGCGCGTCGGTGGCGGGAGAGTCGGCGGCGGGAGAGTCGGCGTTCTCGCGGGGTTCGGGCATTTCTCTCTGGGCGGGCTCGGCGGCGGTCGGCGCGGCGGCGGTCGGCGGGTCGCCTGCCGCTGGTTTCGCCGCGCGGTCGGGGCCGCAGCACGCGAAGCCGAGCAGCGGCACGGTCAAGGTGAACAAGAGGAGTCGCGGCGTCATCGGTCTCGCTGATAGGTCGGAGGTCCAGGGAACGCCAGCTTCTCGGCGCGAAAGTGGCCGGGAGGCGCTTCCCGAGGTCGTCGGTCCCCGTATCCTACGAGGCGAGGTCGGAGTCGATCCGACCTCGTGGAACCGGAAGATCGCACCCTGGTCATGGGCAAGAGACTGTACATCGGCAACCTCCCCTACGACGCGGACGAGGACGCGATCCGCGCGGCGTTCGCCGAGCACGGCGGCAGCGTGGAGCGCGTCCACATCCCGCTCGACCGTGAGACCCAGCGTCCGCGCGGCTTCGCGTTCGTCGAGCTTGCGACGGAAGAGCAGGCCCAGCAGGCGATCGCGGCGCTGAACGGCGCGAGCCTGGGCAACCGCACGATGCGCGTCTCCGAGGCCGAAGAGCGCCGCCCGACGGGCGGGGGCGGCGCGCGCAGCGGCGGCTACGGCCGCCGCTCCGAAGGTGCAGGGAGCGGCGTCGGCGGCCACGAGGAGCCGGGAGGGACCCGCGGCGCCCCGGGGGCCGAGGGTCGGGACCCCGCCGAGCGCGCCCGCGAGAACCGCGAGCGGCGCTTCGGCCCCGACGCCCGCCCCGGCCGAGAGCGCGACCGGGGCCCGAAGAGCAAGGGTGGGCACGGGCGCAGGCGTCACGAGGACGCGGGGGACGACCGCGGCCGTCGCGGCGGTAGCCGCTTCGACGACTACGACGACTGACGTCGGACCACCCGGCTTGATGTTCGGTATTTGTTAGGTATACCGTTGGGGTGGCCCTGCTGCTGTCCCGAACCCACTTCTCGCTGCTGACGGCGCCGTCGTCGCCGCAGGCGCTGTGCGAGGAGGCGGTGCGGCTCGGGCTCTCGCACCTGGTGCTGCACGACACCAACGGGCTCTATGGGCTCTATCCGTTCGCTCAGGCGGCGCGGCGGGTGGGGCTGCAGGCGGTGTTCGGCGCCGAGCTCGTGCACCGCGGTCGGCGGCTGTCGCTGATCGCCCAGGACGAGCGCGGCTACGCGTCGCTGTGCGCGCTCCTGAGCGCGTTCCACGGCGTCGGCGCCGAGGGCGGGCGGGGTGCGCAGGCCGAGCGCCGCGACGGGTTCGACCTGCCGCGGGCGTGCGAGCGGTTCGCCGAGGGACTCTGGTTCGTCTGCGGCGACCCGCGCCTGCTGCCCGAGCTCTCGGTGCGCGCGCCGCGCGGGCGGC
>JBMHDP010000154.1:0-5784 GCA_049889335.1 Planctomycetota bacterium | reverse complement strand
GGCGGCAGGCCGAGCTCGCGGCTCGCCGCCTGCTCGCTCATGACCTCCCAGAACCGCGGGTGCGCCTGCTGCGCCCAGAGCGGCCACGGCAGCGCCAGCGCGGCGAACACCACCGCGGCTGCCGACGCGTGCCACCACGGCCCCGCGGCGCGCTCGCGACGGACGAAGAGCCCCGCGAGGCACGGGGCCGCGCCGAACCAGAGCGCCACGGGACCTTTGGTCATCGCCGCTGCGGCGAGCGCCGCGCCCGCCAACAGCGCGTCTGGCAGCCGACCCTCGCTCCGCCACCTCATGGCGTAGAAGATCGCGATCGTGCACAGGCAGCCGACGGGCAGGTCGAACATCGCGCGCCGCGCGTCGATCGCCACCCCGGCGGCCCCGAGCACGAAGAGGCCGGCGAGGTAGCCCGCGTCGTCCGCGCACGGACGCCATCGGCGGGCGAGCTTCGCCGTGAACAGCGCCATCGCGGCGCCGAACAGGACCGTCCACACGCGCGCGGCGAACAGGTTGGGACCGAGCGCGAGGAACGAGGCGCGCATGAGCCAGTAGAGCAGCGGGGGCTTCTGGAGCCGCACCGCTCCGTTGACGTAGGGCGTCAGCCACTCGCCGCGCTCCTGCATCTCGAGCACGGTGCGGAAGGACAGGAAGTACTCGTCCTGTCCCGTGACGCTGCACGGCGACCAGATGCTCGGCAGCAGCAGCGCGACCGAAGCGCAGAAGAACAGCAGGTCGCGGCTGCCGCGTCCGGGGCGTGGGCTCCTCTCGGTCACGTCCGCGTCAGGGTGCCGGTTCGGCCGGGAGGTGCAACGGCGCGGCCGCCGGTCGAACGGCCGCGCGACCGGGGCCGCCCAGCGTCGTGGTCGGGCAACGCCCGAAGTTTGGTTTCCGTTCGGGTCGCGCTACGATGCCGTCATGGGTGGTGACAGGCGCGAGGACCGGCGGTGGATCTGACGACGCTGGTGAAGCAGCTCCGGGCGAACGAGCCGGACGGACCCGGCACGGTCGACGCCTGGCACGAGGTCGCGCCCCGCGCCGCCCAGATGGCCTCGTTCCCCGAGTGGCTGCACCCGTCGCTGGTCGACGCGATGCACAGCCGCGGCATCACGGAGCTGTTCTCCCACCAGCGGGCGTGCGCGGACCTGCTGCACCGAGGCCGCCACGCCGTGATCGCCACGGCGACCGCGTCCGGCAAGTCGCTGGCCTACCACCTGCCGGTGCTCGACGCGCTGATCCGCGACGGGCTCGACGCGCGCGGGCTCTACCTCTACCCGACCAAGGCCCTGGCGCGCGACCAGATGGCCGACCTCGAGAAGCTGCTGGCCGCGACCGGTCGCGACGACCTGACCGTCGCGGTCTACGACGGCGACACGCCGCCCCCGATCCGCCAGGCGCTGCGGGAGCACGGCGCGCTGGTCCTGACCAACCCGCACATGCTCCACCAGGGCATCCTGCCGAACCACCAGAAGTGGCAGGGGCTGTTCACCGGCCTGCGGTTCGTCGTGGTCGACGAGCTGCACACCCTCTCGGGGATCTACGGCAGCCACGTCGCGAACGTGCTGCGGCGCCTGCAGCGGATCTGTCGGCACTACGGCAGCGACCCGGTGTTCTGCGGCGCGTCGGCGACGATCAGCAACGCAGGCGAGCACGGTCGCAGGCTGTTCGAGAAGCCGGTGGACGTCGTCGACGACGACGGCAGCCCGCGCGGCAAGAAGCACTTCCTGTTCCTCAACCCGCAGGTCGTGCAGCCGACCTCCGGCATGCGCGTGCCCGCCAGCGAGGCGGCGCGGCAGCTCGGCTCGCAGCTGCTCGAGTCGGACCTGCAGTCGATCTTCTTCGCGCGGTCGCGGACCCAGACCGAGGTGCTGCTCAAGTACCTGCGCGACGACGCCCGACGCAAGGACGTCGACCAGGAGCGCGTCGCCGGCTACCGCGGCGGCTACCTGCCGATCCTGCGCCGCAAGATCGAGAAGGGGCTGCGCGACGGTGCCATCCGCACGGTCGTGTCGACCAACGCCCTCGAGCTCGGCGTCGACATCGGCAGCCTCGACGTGTGCGTGCTGGTCGGCTATCCGGGCACGGTCTCGAGCACGATGCAGCGCGCCGGCCGCGTCGGACGCCGCAGCCAGGAGAGCGCCGTGATCGTCGTCGCGCGCAGCGGCGCCATGGACCAGTACCTGATGCAGCACCCGGGCTACCTGTTCGACGCGCCGCGCGACGCGGTGTCGATCGACCCGGACAACGCGATCATCCTCACCAACCACGTGCGCTGCGCCGCGTTCGAGCTGCCGTTCGACGAGGACGAGGCGTTCGGGGAGGCGGCGCAGACGCGCGACGTGCTCGAGTTCCTGACGCACGACCTGCGGGTGCTCGTGCACCAGGGCGGCCGCTTCCACTACGCCGAGCGGACCTACCCGGCGGAGGGGGTCTCGCTGACCGCGGCGGACATGGACAACGTCACCATCATGGACAGCGCCTCGCGCAAGATCCTGGCGGAGATCGACCGGCCGTCCGCGATCACCGAGGTCTACGAGGGGGCGATCTACGGCCACCAGGGCGACACCTGGCTTGTCGAGCGCTTTGACTACGACGACCGGCGCGTGTTCGTGAAGCAGGTCGACGCCGACTACTACACCGAGGCCGACGACGAGACCGAGGTCAAGGTGCTGCACCTCGACGAGGAGCAGGCGTTCGCCAACTACACCGCGCACCGCGGCGAGGTGCACGTCGCGACGCTCGCCAAGGCCTTCAAGAAGATCAAGTACTACACCCGGGAGAACGTCGGCATCGGCGAGATCAACCTGCCTCCCGAGGAGTTCGAGACGGAGGCGACCGCGCTCGTGCTGAGGCCGGAGCTGGTGATGAAGCTCGGCCTGCGTCGCGGCGGGGAGGCCTCGTGCCTGCAGGGCATCGGGGCGCTGCTGCAGGGGCTGGTGCCGCTGTTCGTGCGGGTCGACCCAGGCGACGTCCGGGTCCTCGCCGAGGCGCTCAACCCGCACTTCGAGGCGCCGACGCTGATCCTCTACGACCGCATCCCGGACGGCGTCGGCCTCGCCGAGCGGATCTTCCGGGTCCACCGCGAGATCCTCCAGGCCGCCACCGAGCTGGTGGAGCGCTGTCGCTGCCGGAGCGGCTGTCCGTCGTGCGTGGGGCCGCAGGCGAGCCTGGGGATGCGCAGCAAGGCGGTCGCCCTGACCATCCTGCGGGGCATGCTCGAGGAGCGCGAGCAGGTGCTGCCGCCGCACGCGGAGGAGGCGTGGTAGCGACGCCCGGCGGCGGCCGCAGCCGCCGCGACAAGCTGCGGCGGGCGTTCCGCGGCGAGGTCGAGCAGCGCGCCGCCGAGCAGCGGCAGCGCGAGGTCGCGCCGCCGCCGCCGACCGGCTCGATGCGCGAGTTCCTGCAGCAGCGTCGCCAGCGGCTGGCTGCCGGACTGCCGGCGGTCGCGCCGCGCGCCGAGGTCGAGCTCCCGGACGCGCGGGTGCACGAGACCGAGCACGGTCCGCTGTGGCTCCGAGAGCTTCGCTACCCGCTCAGCCACGTGCACGGCGCGGTCTCGTTGGGGCGGGGGGCGCGCTTCGACCCGGCGCGGGTCAGCGCGCTCGCGAAGTGCGAGGGCTTCGCCGGGCTCCGGCCCGAGGAGTGCTTGTTCCTGGACACGGAGACCACCGGGCTCGCGGGCGGCGCGGGCACCGTCGTGTTCGCCTACGGCTACGGGTGGTTCGAGGGCGACGAGCTGGTCCTGGAGCAGCTGTTCTTGCGGGACTTCGCCGAAGAGCCGGCCATGCTGCGCCACCTCGCGCAGCGGATGTCGGAGCACCCCGTGCCGGTGACCTTCGTCGGCAAGAGCTACGATCGCCACCGGATCGCGGCGCGCCTCGCCGTGCACAAGGTCGACGCGCCGGTCCTGACGGAGCGACACCTCGACCTCTACCACGTGATCCGTCGGGAGTACGGCAAGCAGTGGCCGGACAGCCGGCTGCGGACCGCCGAGGAGCGGCTGCTGGGGTTCTTCCGTGAGCACGACCTGCCGGGGAGCGAGGCGCCGGCGGCGTTCCTGGACTGGATCCGGGACCGCACCGGACCGGTCGATCGCGTACTGGAGCACAACCGCCTTGACGTGCTCAGCCTGGCGGCGCTCCTGGGCGCGGTCGCCGCGTCGGCCTGACGCCGGCCTGTGCCCCGTCGCCTCGAGATAGCGCGGGCGCTGGGTCGCCGCTTCTCTCGGGCTCACGCGGGCGTTCGAGGCGCGTGACGAGCCGTCGCGCCGCCGTATGGTGTCCACATGAGAAGCATGCTCACGGGCGCAGCGCTGCTGCTCCCGCTCTCGCTGGCTGCGCAGGGCAGCAGCTACGAATCGGCCGCGGCGGCGCAGGCCGCGATCGCCGCGAAGTTCCAGGCGGCGCTCGACGTCTACCGCAGCGCGGTCGAGGAGCTCCGGACGAGCGAGGCCTACGTCGCGGCGCGGCAGGCGAACGACCGGGAGGAGACGATGCGGCTCGTCGACGCCGTCCCCAAGGTGGATCCGCTGCCGCTGGGGATCGAGGCGGTCGCGGCGGCGCGGCGGTTCGGCGGCGACGACGCCGTGCGCTTGTTGGCGTGGGCGGTCGTGAAGCTCCGGCACCGGGAGGTCGCCCGCAAGGTCGTCGACCTGCTGGAGGAGCGGCACATGCACAGCCCGGCGCTCGCCGCGGTGCTCGAGCGCGCCGACATGGTCGCGAGGCTGCTGGGCCGCGAGCGCGGCCCCCGGTTCCTCGCGAAGGTCGTGGAGCAGTCGCCGCACGAAGTCGTCCGGGCGTGGTCGCTCTACTGGCAGTCGGTGGCGCTCGCGCGGCGCGACGCCGAGGCCTCGGCCGCGCTGCTGGCGCGCGCCGAGGAGCTCGCGCGCGGGCACTGGCTCGCGGACAAGATCCGCGCGCCGCAGTTCAAGCAGGAGCGCCTGCAGCTCGGGATGACCGCCCCGGACATCGAGGGCGAGGACGTCGAGGGCGTCTCGTTCAAGCTGAGCGACTACCGCGGCAAGGTGGTGGTGCTCGACTTCTGGGGGTTCTGGTGAGGCCCCTGTCGGGCCATGATCCCGCACGAGCGGTCGCTCGTGGAACGTCTCGAGGACCAGCCGTTCGCCCTGATCGGCGTCAACAGCGACGACGACAAGCGCTACTACCGTGAGCAGGCGCGTGAGCACGGCGTGACCTGGCGTTCGTTCTGGAACGGCCCGCGCGGCACCACCGGTCCGATCTCCAGCAAGTGGGGCGTCACCGGCTGGCCCACGATCTACGTGCTCGACCACGAGGGCGTGATCCGCTTCACGGGCGTGCGCGGCGAGGCGATGGACGCCGCCGTCGACCAGCTGCTCGAGGAGCTGGAGGCGGGCAAGTAGGCGGGGCCCCGGAGCTGGCGCCGCCGGGCTCGCGGCTGGGGCAGCTCCAGCGGGGGCGCGGCGCGGGCGCGCTCGCGGCGCGAACGGCGGGCGGCGCGGCGGTGGACGACGTGCTCCGGTGCGTCGTCGAGGATCCCCGCGTTGACCGTCTGCTCGAGTCGCGGGGCCGCTTCCTGGGGGAGCTCCTCGCGCGGCTCCAGGCTCCCTTGGAGCCGGTCCTGAGGGCGCTCGAAGGAGCTGAGGAGGAGCTCCGGGGCCACGAGGTCCTGGCGGCCGGCGCCGCCTGCGGTCACGCCGGGTGTCGGTCGGTGGTCGAGGACGTCGCGCTGCCGCTGGCGCTGCGCGCGGCGGTCGCCGCGTGGCTGGTCGAGTGGCAGGTCACGACGCCGGCGGCGCTGTCGGCGCCCGTC
>JBMHDP010000153.1:0-4326 GCA_049889335.1 Planctomycetota bacterium | reverse complement strand
CCCCGACCCTGACGGCCGCGGCCCTGGCCGGCGCCGCCTTCTTCGCCGCCGCGGCCCCTGCGCCGGCCGCCGGCGTCCCCGCCGCGACCGCCGCGTCCGCGGCCCATGGGGAAGGCCTCCTTCAGCGCGTTGAGGGCCTTGTCGGCGTCCTCCATCTTGCCGGCTTCGAGCGCCTTCTTCAGGTCGTCCGAGGCCTTGGTGAGCTTGTCGGCGATCTCGTCGCCCATCATCTCACGCATCCGGTCGATCATGCCCTCGGCGGCGCCGATGCCTTCCTTGAGCTCTTCGACCTGCTCCTTGGACATCTCCGAGACCTTGGCGTCGCCGCGCATCAGCTGCATGACGCCGCGCATGCCGCCGCCCCGGCCGCCCCAGCCGCCGCGGCCGCTGCGGTCGCCGCGCTCCGGACGCTGCGGGCGGTCGCCGCCTTGCCCCCGCTCGGGACGCGCCGCGCGCGTCTGACCGGCGGTCAGCGAGCCGATCAGGTCCTTATACTTGGCCTGGAACGCGTCGCGCTCCTTGGTCTTGCCGGTGCGGTCGAGCAGGCGGAACTGCTGGCGCGCGGCCTCCTTGGCCAGCGCGTGGGTCGGCGCCTTGTCCAGGAACTGCGTGTAGAGCGCCATCGCGCCCGCGAAGTCGCGCTGCCCCTTCTCGAGGTAGTAGGCCTTGTAGAAGACCGCTTCGACCTGCGAAGCGGGCTCTTGGGCCACCAGCGGGAGGGCCAGGGCGAGCAGGGTGGAGGCGATACGGATCTTCATCATGACTCCTGAGGGATCGGTCGTGGGACGGTCGTGGTAGGCGAACGAGACGCGAACGCTACGCTAGGGCCCTACTACGGCAAAGCCCGGGCCAGCCCACGTAACGGAAAGGTCCCGTTCGGCCCCACAGCAGAACGCGCGCGCCGGTCAGCGAGCGCGCGCCACCAGCTCGTCCCGCACCATGTCGCCGAGCTCGCTGCACCGGTGCTCGCCGTCGCGGAGGCTGCGGATCCGCCCGGACTGGAGCAGGCTCGCGACGGCCTGCTCGACCGCGGCCTTGGCCTCCTGCTGGCCCAGGTGGTCCAGCATCAGCGCCGCGGCCAATATGGTCGCGACCGGGCTCGCGACGTCCTTGCCGGCGATGTCGGGCGCCGAGCCGTGGATCCCCTCGAACATCGAGACCTGGCCCGGGTGGATGTTGCCCGACGCGGCGATGCCGATGCCGCCGACGAGCTCCGCGCCGAGGTCGGTGATGATGTCCCCGAACAGGTTGGTCGTGACGCCGACGTCGAAGCGCTCGGGGTCCTTGACCATGAACATGCAGGCCGCGTCGATGTAGGCGTGGTCGGTGTCGACGCCCGGGTACTCGGCCGCGACCTCCCGGAAGGTGCGCGTCCAGAGCTCCTGCGCGCGCACGGCGTTGGCCTTGTCGACCAGCGAGACCTTGGGCCGGCTGCGGCCGCCGGTCGGGCCGCGCTGCTGCGCCAGCTCGAACGCGTAGCGGATGATGCGCTCGGTGCCCTTGCGGGTGTAGAGCATCTGCTGCATCGAGATCTCGTCCGGGGTGCCCTTCTTGGTCGCGCCGTGGATGCCCGCGTACGCGTCCTCGGTGTTCTCCCGACAGAACATCATGTCGATGTGCTCGGGCTGCTTGCCCTTCAAAGGGCAGAGCGACTCGTGGTAGAGCTTGATCGGGCGCAGGTTGACGAACAGGTCGAGCTTGTGGCGCAGCCCCGCGATGATCGCGAACTCGAGCTTGCCGACCTCGATCCGCGGGTCCCCCACGGCGCCGAACAGCACCGCGTGCATGTCGCGCAGGCGGTCGAAGGCGACGTCCGGCATCATCTCGCCGGTCTTGAGGAAGTGCTCCGCGCCGTAGGGGAGGTCCTCACGCTTGGTCTGGAAGCCGAAGACCTGCTCGACGGCGTCCAGCACCTTGAGGGCTTCGTTGACGACTTCGGCGCCGATGCCGTCGCCGCGGAGGATCGCGAGGTCGTAGACGGTGCTCATGGGTGGATGGGCTGACGGTTGCGGGGCGATCGGCCGCGTCTCGCCGCAGCCAGGGCGGGCGCGACGCGCGAATTGGGGCGAACAGTATGGCGACTCGCGTTCGGCGCGCAAAGCCCAATCACCGCGCCCTGGATCCAGGTAGACTGCCCGGCGCAGAAGCATCGGCCCCACCGAGCCACCCGCCGCCCATGATCCGACGAGCCCTCCTCCTGTCCCTGTTCGCGCTGGTCGCCGCTACCACCCTGCCGGCCCAAGGCGAAGAAGCCCAGTTCAACCAGCGCCAGGCCAAGGCGCTGAACACCTACGCCAAGAAGGCGTTCTCCAAGGGCTTCCCGCGGATCGCCAAGGTCGTCTGGCTCAAGACCATCAAGCTCTACGACGCGGACAACCAGGACGCCTGGACGGCGCTCGGCTACGTCAAGAACGGCAGCTCCTGGGTGCTCGACACCAAGCGGCCCTACCCGACCAAGGACACCGGCAAGGGCAGCGACGGCAAGCCGCTGCAGTCGCAGTACCGCGCGCTCGAGAAGAAGCTCGCCGGCCAGCACCGCGCGATGGCCAAGAAGTACGAGAAGGCCGACCGCCGAGACCGCGCCAGCCACCACTGGCGGATGGTGCTGCGCTGGGTCAAGGAGGACTCCGAGGCGTCTGCCGCGCTCGCGCACAAGGAGATCGGCGGCCTCTCGGGCACCGACCTCGAGCAGACTCTCTACGACCGCAGCAAGATGATCGAGAAGGCGATCGAGGAGCAGGCGGGCGTCGACTACGAGACCGAGGTCGTCTCCGGCGCGACGTGCGCCCCGCTCGACCAGGCCCAGGTGCCCTACGTCACCGTCAAGTCCGAGCACTTCGTGCTGCACGGCGACCAGGAGGACGAGGCCAACCTGCGCGAGGCCCTGATGTGGGCCGAGCGCACGCTGAAGATCTGCGAGGTCGCGTTCCCGTGGGGCGCGCCCGACGGCAAGTGGCCGAGCGAGTGGGCGTTCTTCCCGGCGAAGGAGACCTACCAGCAGGTGCTCAAGGCCAACCAGGTGCCCAACCTCGAGTGGCGCCTCGAGAACACCTCGACGTGCGGCATCGGCAACACCGTGGTCGCCGCGACCAGCGGCAAGCAGGTGCTGCTCGACGCGGCCGTGCGCAACGTGGCCCGGCCCTGCTCGGGGCTCGCCTCGGACGGCTTCAGCGAGGGCATCGGCCACACGTTCGTGGGCATGATCTTCAACAACAACCGGCTGTTCTCCGTCGATCTGAAGAAGCAGGAGGGCACGACCGCGAGCGAGGAGGACCGCGAGTTCCAGTCGCCCGACTTCGACGTCTGGAAGAACCTCAGCCTGGAGATGGCGTGGAAGAGCACCGGCGGCGTGCCCGCCAACCAGCTGCCGTTCGCCGATGCGTCGAACTTCACCAACGAAGAGCGCATCAAGGCGTGGTCGTTCTGTGACTACATGATGCGCCGCGACCCCGCAATGCTCCGCACGATGGACCAGATCGCGCAGGAGATGAAGTCCAAGCGCATGCGGCAGCCGCTCGAGTTCGAGCAGCGGTTCCAGGCCAAGCACGGCGACGTCTCGATCCCGCAGCTCGACAAGGAGTGGGAGGACTTCTGGACCGAGGCCTCGCCGGTGCTCAAGGCGATCCAGAACAACACGCCGCCGGTCAGCGCGATCAGCAAGGGCGTCGACAAGTGGCTGGCCGCGCTCAACAAGGCGCGCAAGGAGCGCCGCCGCACGCCGGTGACCTGGTCGGCCGTGCTGTCGACGCGCTGCAAGGCGCACGCGGACTACCTCAAGGCCAACAAGGGCGAGCGCGGCCCCGCCGCCGAGCACCGCGAGAAGGTCGACCTCGGCGGGAGCTACACCAACAGCCTGTTCGCGCAGATGGCGGTCGTCGAGACCGCGGGCAAGCCGTCCAAGGCCGACAAGCTGATCGAGCGCTGGGTCTACAAGCCGGGCTACCGCGACCTGCTGATCAACCACCGCCTGCTGACCGTCGGGATGTACCTCGAGGGCGACATCATGGTGATGAACGCGACCAGCGGGCTCGGCGACCCCAAGGACCCGCAGGCGGGCTTCGACTGCTTCCCGCCGCGCAACGTGCAGCAGACCACCTACGAGCGCGAGGTGCCGGTCGCAGAGCTCGGCCCCGAAGTCGAGGCGCTGCTGGCCGCCAACGGGCGCGCGGGCAACAAGACGATCGGCTTCCCGCTGACGATGCACTTCGGCAGCAACGGCGGCATCGGCCTGCGCGGCACGCTCAAGTGCCAGGTGGCGGGCAAGGACGGCACCCCGGTCGAGGGCGTGATGGTGTTCGACGACGGCGAGGTCCGCACCACGACGGC
>JBMHDP010000152.1:0-4725 GCA_049889335.1 Planctomycetota bacterium | reverse complement strand
ACGGCCGGCCTGGTCCCGCTGGTCAAGGCGCCCTCCAGCTGTTCGGCGAGGGCCTCGCGGAGCGCGGCGACGTCGCCGAAGCGGTAGCGGCCGACGGCGACGAAGCGGGCGAGGTCGTCAGCACAGCCCACCGCGTCCGAGACCACCACGCGCAGCCCCGCGGCCGCGGCCTCGATCGGCGCGACCCCCCAGGTCTCGCTGGAGGGCATGACGAAGACGTCGGCGCAGCGGTAGATCGCCTGGACGTCGCGCGGCTGCAGGAAGCCGTGGAACGTGACCTGCGCGCCGATCCCGAGCGCCTTCACCCGAGCGGCGAGGTCGCCTCTCAGGTCGCCGTCGCCGACGAGGTCGAGGTGCGCGCGTCCGATCAGATGGCGCGGCAGCGCTGCGAACGCCGCGAGGAGGTCCTGGACGCGCTTCTTCGGGATGAACCGGCCCACGAAAAGGACGCGCGCGCGGTCCGGCGCGGCGCGGCGGGCCGGGGCGGCAGCGAGGATCGCGCGGATGTCCGGGACGTTCGGGAGGTCTGCGCAGGGCGTCGCTCTGCCTGCGTGGTGCGCGACGAATCGGCGCGCGCGCGCCCCGGTCGTGAGCACGCCGGCGGCTCGCCTCATGACGCGCCGGACGAGCGCGTTGCGCAGCCACGCCTTGGCGCCGCCCGAGCGCGCGCGCCACGTCTCGCACATCAACACGAACGGGACCGAGCGCCGCTGCGCCCACCGCATGGCGGCGAGCATGGTCGGGTGGTTGTAGCCTCCGATCAGCACGACCTCGGGGGCGAACTGGTCCAGCTCGCGGCGACACGAGGGGTTCCAGTAGCAGCTCGCGTCGGGCCCGCGCCAGGACAGCAGGTTGCGGCCGGGCATCACGCGCGCGTCCAGCGCGGCGCCCCAGCTCGCGTCCCAGGGGCGGTCGGCCTTGCCCGCGGCGCAGAACAGGACGCGGAGGGAGACGTCTTCGCGGGCGCTGAACCGCAGCCAGAACGGGTCCCGATACGGCGTCGGGATCGGGGTCACCACGGCGACTCGGAGCGTCACGGCGACTCTCCGAGGTAGGCAGCGGCGGTCACGGCGGCGTTTTCGTCCCAGCCGTAGGCGCGCCGGTAGCCCGCGAAGTCGAAGCGCGCGCCGCTGTCGAGCAGCGCGCCCAGTCGCTCGAGGCCCCGCCTCACCGCGCGCACGTCGTCGCCGTCGCAGACGTGTCCGATCGGGCACTCCGCGAGCAGCTCCGTGAACGACGGGCACGGCGTCGCCATCACCGGGGTGTCGTAGCTCGCGGCGATGTTGAGCACGCCGCTCTGCGAGCTGAACTTGGTGCTGTAGGGCAGCGCGAGGCAGTCGGCCATCCGGAACAGCGCGGGCGTCTCGCCGTCCGGGATGTAGCGGCCCTCCAGGCGGACGCGGTCGGTGAGGCCCAGGGCTGCGATCCGGTCGGCGTAGAACGAGACCGGGCGGTGGCCCTTCGCGCCGCCGCTGCCGGCGACGAGGAGCTGCCAGCCTTCTGCGCCTGCGGCGAACGCGCCGAGCAGGACGTCGAGCTGCTTCTCGTCGCGGAGGAACCCGTAGAAGAGCGCGACGCGTCGGTCGGGGTCCAACCCGTAGCGGCGGCAGAGCGCCGTCCGATCGAGTCGGGCGAGCGCTTCGTCCTCGACGAATGCGTACGGTCCGTGGGCGACCTTGTGGATGCGGCTCCGGTCGACCTGCGCGAACGACACGAGGTCGTCTGCCTGTTTGGAGCTGTGCACGAACAGCGCGTCGCACTCGCGGTAGAAGCGCGCGAGCTGCTTCAGCTCCCAGCCGAGGTGCAGGATGCCCTTGGCCCGGCGGACGTCGTGGACCGTCGCCGCCCACTTCGCGCCGGTCTCGCGCATGGCGCGCCGCCAGAGCGGGTAGGTGAGCGGGTTGATGTTGCAGAAGTGGATCCAAGCCGAGCGCGACCCGCGGGCGCGCTGCGCCAGCCGGCGCGGGTTGACGACCTGCGCGAGCAGGAAGCGGAGCTTGCGCAGCGGCGGCCACGCGTGACGAATGGAGAACAGGCCCGGCCAGGTCGGGTAGCTCGCCTCGGGGAGCCACGCGAACTCGGGCAGGCACACGAGCTCGAGGTCGAGGCGGCCGGCTTCACGGGCCTGCAGGGTCGCGAGCACCTCGTGGCTGTACTTGCCGATGCCGCCGCCTGGGAAGAAGACGTAGAACGTCACCTGCTGCTTCGGCACGTTCGGTTCGCTGGCCGTGGTCACGCGTCCCCTCCGTCAACGGTCCGGTAGACCTCGAGCAGCTTGTCGAGGTGACGGGCAGGTGCGAACTTCTCCTGGACCAGTCGGCGCCCGCGCTCCCCGTAGCGACGATTGGCCTCGGGCTCGAGGAGCTCGAGGGCGGCGTCTGCGATCTGCTGCGCGGACTTCGGCGCGGCGAGCCTGCCGGTCTCCCGGTCGAGCAGCCACTCGCCTACGCCGCCGATCTCGGAGGCCACCACGGGCACGCCGAACGCGAGCGCCTCCACACCGACGATGCCCATGGTCTCGGGCCACGTGGACGGGAAGACCAGGACGCTGGTCCGTTCGTAGACGGTGGCGATGTCCTTGCGCGCCACCCACGGCTCGATCCGGAGCCGGCCTTCGCAGCCGGCTGCGCGAGCGAGCGCGCGAGCGCGGGCGCGCGCGGCGTCGTCGAAGCTGCCGATCATCAGGCCCTGGACCGTGGCGGGCAGCTGCCCCAGCGCCTGGATGAAGTAGTCCCAGCCCTTCGTGGGCGTAGCGCGTCCGATGAACGTGATCAGGGGGCGCGCGGGCAGCGGGCGAGGCTGCGCCGCGAGCGGCAGCGGGCAGAAGTAGGGCACGACGTGCACGCGGTCGCGGTCGAACCCGCTCTGCAGGTAGCGATCTGCTGCGCCGCGGCTCGGGCAGATCACCTGGCGGAAGCGGTCTCGATGGGCGAGGTTCCAGCGGACGCGACGATAGAAGTAGAGCGCGGGACGAGGTCGCGGCGTCATACAGTGTCGCAGCGTCGTCGTGACGAAGCAGCCGGGCCCGCAGGTCTTGGCGCAGACGGCTTCGGTGCGCTTGAGGAAGAAGTTCGAAGCCGGGCAGATCGGGCGGTAGTCGTGCGTGTGCAGGATGCAGCGGCCGCTGTCGACGAGGGTCCGGATCGCGCCGGCGTTGTGCACGCCGTGCATGTGGACGACGTCCGGCGCGAGGCGGTCGATCAGGCGCTGCAGCGCGTGCGCGCACGCGGCGTCGTCGCGGGCCCGGATGCTCGCGATCTGCGGTATCTGCACGGCTTGTGGCAACGCAGCGCTGCCCTTGCCGTAGGCGACGTGCACGTCGTGGCCTCGCTCCGCGAGCTCGGGGCAGACTCGGAGCAGGTAGGTCTCGACTCCGCCGGACTCGCTCAGGTGGTCGTTGACGTGCAGGACGCGCATCTCGAGGTGTCGTTCAGGTGGCCGAGCGCCGAGCAGCGGCTTCGAAAGCAGGAGTCTGCGACAGCGCGTGGCCCCAGCCGATGGCGTCCAGGTGCGCGCGCCATCGCGCTCGGTCGCGACGCGCGCTCGCGAGGCGGGGGAGGATCGCCAGGAGCTGGCCGTGGGCGCGCAGCGTGCAGGCGACCGGCTGGCTGGAGGGAGTGCGCGCGAGGCCGCGCAGCAGGTTCCGGGGCAGGTCGCGCGCGAAGTGAGCCAGCAGGGTCCAGCCGCGCCGGTCGCTCGCGCGTACGCTCGCGATGACCCGGTTGCGCAGGATCTGCTGGGTGCGGCGGCGCTCGTCGGTGCGCGTCGTCGTCGCCGAGCCGGAGAAGTGCTGCACCCGCGCTCGCGGCAGGTATCCGACCTCCCATCCCGCGGCGCGCGCGCGAACGCAGAAGTCGTAGTCTTCGTAGTAGCTGCCGAAGACCGGATCGAACAAGCCCAACTCAGCCAGCATCGATCGCCGGACGACCATCGCAGCTCCGGTTACGGCGTCAGTCACTTGCAGGGCGCGCTGCGTATCGAGGTCGTGTTCGGCCGCGCCGGGGCCCAACACGCACGTGAGGAAGTTGGGGTCCCACCCGCGGTCGTCGTAGGTGCGCAGACCCGGGCTCAGGACACCGAGCTCGGGCCTCGCTTCCATGCACCGGACCGCCGCGTCGATCCAGCCGGGCTGCGAGCGGGTGTCCTGGTTGAGCAGGACGACATACTCCCCGCGCGGCGGCGCGGCGACGACGCCGAAGTTGTGCGCGTCGGCGAAGCCCATGGGGCGTGGAGTCGAGACCACGCGGGTCTCGAAGAGCTCCAGCGGCAGCTGGTCCAAAGCCGTGTTCTCGACGTTGTCGATCAGGACGAGGTCCAGCCTGGTCGCAGACGCGGTGCGCAGCGTGCCGACGCAGTCCGGGAGCCACCGGTCGCCCTTGTAGCCGATGACGTAGACCGTCACCGGCGCTCGCTCGCGCTCCCGTTGGGTGTCCGGCCGCGCGCTCACGCGTCCTCCACGAGGTCGGTGACCACGTCGACCAGCTGCTGCTGGTAGCGGGGGAGCGAGAAGCGACGCCGGACGTCTTCCGATGCGCGGCGCCGCAGCCGCTCGCGGAGCGCCTCGTCTCCGCAAGCTGACGCGACGGCGCGCCGCAGCGCGTCGGCGTCGCCGTATTCGACCGTCAGTCCGGTCACCTGGTCCTGGACGACCTCCGGGAGGCCGCCGGACCGGCTGGTGACGACCGGCACGCCCCGGGCCATGGCCTCGATCGCGACGCGTCCGAA
>JBMHDP010000151.1:0-11569 GCA_049889335.1 Planctomycetota bacterium | reverse complement strand
ATCAGCGGCGTGTGCAGGGTGGGGGGGACCTTGGTGATCAGCTCGAAGCCCAGCAGGGCCGCGATCACGAAGATGAAGATGAGGAGGAAGGTGAGGTCCACGTGTTCGCTCCGATCAGCTCTCCAGGGCCTTGGCGGTGGGCTCGTGACGCACGACGCCGTCGTGCACGATCGCGACGGCGCCGAGGACCTCGCCCTCGACGTCGAACGTCATGACCCCTTCCTTGTCGATGAACTCGCCGAAGAACGCGAGCACGTTGCGCGCGTACATCCGGGACGCGTCGTTGGCGACCTGCGCGGGCAGGTTGACCTCCCCGACGATGGTGACCCCGTCGACGACGGCGGTCTCTCCGGCCACGCTCCCTTCGACGTTGCCGCCCTGCCCGGCCGCCATGTCGACGATCACCGAGCCGGGCGCCATCGCGCGACGCATCGCTTCGGTGACCAGCACCGGCGCCTTCTTGCCCGGCACCAGCGCGGTCGTGATCAGCACGTCCGACGCCGAGATGTGCTTGGTCAGGATCTCGCGCTGCTGCTTGAGGAACTCCTCGCCCGCCTCCTTGGCGTAGCCGCCCGAGGTCTCGGCGTCGGGCGGGGAGCCGGTGTCGACGAACTTGCCGCCGAGTGACTCCACCTGCTCTTTGACCGCGGGGCGGATGTCGTTGGCCTCGACGACCGCGCCGAGCTTCTTCGCGATCGAGATCGCCTGCAGGCCCGCGACGCCCGCGCCCAGGACCAGCACCTTGGCGGGCGTGATCGTGCCGGCCGCGGTCATCATCAGCGGGAACATCTGCGGCAGGTGCACCGCCGCGAGCAGGACGGCCTGGTAGCCGCCGCAGCTCGCCTGCGAGCTGAGGATGTCCATCTTCTGCGCGCGCGTGATCCGCGGCATGAACTCGAGCCCGACCGCGGTGACCTTGCCGTCGCGCAGCGCCCGGATCGAGTCGGGCGCGTCGGCGGGCGTCAGGGTGCAGACCAGCAGGGAGCCGGCCTTCTGCTGCGCGCACAGCTCGGGCGGGGGCACCTGCACGCAGGCGACGAGGTCGGCCTGACCGCGCGCGGCGGCGTCGACCAGCGTCGCGCCCGCCTCTTCGTAGTCGGCGTCCGCGAAGCCGGCCGCGACGCCGGCGCCACGCTCCACCTGGACGGTGAGGGACATCTTCTGCATGCCCTTGACGGTCTCTGGAATCGCCGCGACGCGCGTCTCGCCGGCCGCCGACTCCTTCGGCACGAAGATCACAACCATGGGTCCTTGCCTCGGTCCAAGCGTGGGGGAACGGCGACAAGAGAAACAGAACCCCCGACGTCGCGCCACCGCGAAACAGCGCTAGTCTGGCGTCCCGTGCAGAGCTTCGTTGGAGACCTCGCGGAACGCGTCCTCGGCGGCATGGCGCCGATCGTCATCGGCCTGGACCCGCGCGCAGCGGCGCTGCCCGAGCGCCTCCTGCCGGGCGCTGCTCCCGCGGCGCGGATCGTCGCCTTCTACCGCGAAGCGCTGCCCGTGATCGCGCGGCACGCGCCGGCGGTCAAGCCCAACGTCGCCTTCTTCGAGGCCTACGGGGCCGACGGCTTCCGCGCCTACGAGGAGGTCTGCAAGCTCGCCCACGAGCACGACCTGCTGATCGTCGGCGACGTCAAGCGCGGGGACATCGGCAGCACTGCGGAGGCGTACGCAGAGGGGCACTTCCGGCTCGCGGACTCCCTGACCCTGCACCCCTACCTCGGCGGCGACTCGGTCGCGCCCTTCCTCAAGTGGTGCCCGTGCGCAGCGGGGGGCCGCGGCGTGTTCGTGCTGGTCCGCACCAGCAACCCGGGCGCCAGCGACCTCCAGGACCTGCAGGTCGACGGGGAGCCGCTGTGCGACCGGGTCGCCCGAGCCGTGACCGCCTGGGGCGCCGAGATGGAGCGCGAGCACGGCTACCACGCCGTCGGCGCCGTGGTCGGCGCGACGTGGCCGGCGGAGCTCGAGCGCCTGCGCGCGCTCCTGCCGAGCTCGTGGCTGCTGATCCCCGGGGTCGGCGCGCAGGGAGGCAAGCTGGAGGACCTCGCGCCGGCGTTCGACGAGCGCGGCCTCGGCGCGCTGGTCAACCAGAGCCGCGGGGTGATGCAGTGCTTCCCGCCCGCGAGCGAGGACTGGCTCGACCGGATCGAGGCAGCCTGCGCCGCCTTCGCGGCCGAGTGCCGCGCCGTCGCGGTCCCGAAGAGCTGAACCCGCCGCATGACCAGCCCCGTGACCACGACCCTCCGCCACATCTCCTTCCGACACCTCGGGACGACCGAGGTCCATCAGCGGTTCCTGGAGAACGACCGCGACCTCCAGAGCTTCCTGGGGATCCGCGCAAACGACGTCGACCAGCTGCTCGAGCGCGCCCCCACGGCCGCCCAGCGCGTCGTGCCCCGCGAGGAGCTGGTGCAGAGCCTGCGCGGCTACGCGGAGCGGCACGGCGCGCCGCCCGAGGTCTTCTCGAACATCGACGCGTTGCTCGACCCCGCGACCCACGTCGTCGTCACCGGCCAGCAGCCCGGCCTGCTCGGCGGCCCGCTGTTCTGCCTGCACAAGGCGGCCACCGCGATCCGGCTCTGCCGGGAGATCGAGGCGAAGGGCGGGCCGCGGTGCGTGCCGCTCTTCTGGAACCACAGCGACGACCACGACCTGGAAGAGGGCAACCGCACCTTCCTGATCAACCAGGGACAGGAGGTGCAGCGGTTCCGGCTCGACCTCGTGCGCCACAACGAGTCGCTCCGGGGGATCCACGTCGGCCGGGAGGTGGAGCGCCTGCTCGCCGAGGTCGGTCGGCTGCTGCCCGAGACCGAGTTCCACGAGCCCCTGCTGCGAACGCTGACGCCGAAGCACCCTGACGACACGCTCGGGGACCTCCAGGCGCGGCTGATGTTCGAGACGTTCGGTCGGCACGGCCTCGTGATGATCGAGCCGCGGGACATGCCCGCGAGCGCCTTCGCGCCGCTCGAGAAGTGGTGGGCGCGCGCCGGCGAGATCCGCGAGCAGGTGAAGCAGACCTGCGACGACCTGCACGACCTCGGCGTCGACATCACGCTCGACCCGAGCGCGACGATGATGTTCGCCATGAACGGCGAGCGCCGGGAGCCGCTCGCGGACGGCGAGGAGTTCGGGGACTGCCGCGACCTCTCGCCCGGCGTGCTGCTGCGGCCGCTCTGGCAGGACGCGTGCCTGCCGACGATCGGCTTCGTCGTCGGGCCCGGTGAGCTCAGCTACCTCGCGGCGGTCGCGCCGCTCTACCGTCAGCTCGGCGTGCCGCAGCCGGTGTTCGTGCCTCGCTCTTCGCTGACGCTGGTCGATCCGTCGATGCAGCGCGCGATGCAACGGTTCTCGCTGGACGTCCCGGACCTCGCCGAGACGCCGGAGCGGCTCGCCGAGCGGCTGCTGCAGGACGAGGACGGCAGCGGCGGCGACATCGAGGACCTCCTGGACGACATCAAGCACCGACTCCGCGTCGACCTCGCCGCCGTCGAGAAGAAGCTCCAGGCGATCGACGCGTCGATGTCGGGCGCGCTCGACCGCGCCCGCACCAAGTCCACCGAGGAGCTCGAGCGGCTGCAGCACAAGGTGCGCAACGCGCGCCAGAACCGGGAGGGGACGGGCATCAAGCAGCTGCGTCGCCTGTGCAACTCGCTGCGCCCCCGCGCGCGCATGCAGGAGCGGGTGTTCGGGCCGATCCCGTACCTCAACGCCTACGGACCGCGCCTCGCCGCCGAGCTCGTCGGCGCCGCTGATCCGTTCCGGATCGAACACGGAGTCCTGGAGCTGTGAGCGCCTCGAGCCTGCCGTCCTGCGACGTGCTCGCGTTCGGCCCGCACCCCGACGACGTCGAGATCGCGTGCGGCGGCGCGATGATCCTCCTCCAGCAGGCCGGGCGGACCACCGCCGTGGTCGACCTGACGCGCGGCGAGATGGGCTCGCGGGGTTCGGCCGAGGAGCGCACCGCCGAAGCCAGCGCCGCGGCCACGGCGCTGAAGCTGACCGCGCGGGCCAACCTGGGTCTCCCCGACACCGGCGTGCGCGACGACGACGGCTCGACCGACCTCGTGGTCGCGGCGCTGCGCGCGGCGCGTCCCGCGCTCGTCTTCGCTCCCCACGAGCGCGACGTGCACCCCGACCACAGCAACGCCGCGCGGTTGATCGGTCGCGCCCACTTCCTCGCGGGCCTGCGCCGGTACCGTCCGGACCTGGGCGAGGCACACCGCGCCAGGACGATGCTGCGCTACCCCGGGAACCTGCCCGTCGAGCCGGCGCTCGTGGTCGACATCTCGGCGGTCGCCGAGCAGAAGCTCGCGGCGGTGCGGTGCTATGCCTCGCAGCTGTCGCCGCCGGACACGAGCCACCTGACCACGGGGCTCGACCTGCTCGACCGCGCGGTCGTGCGCCAGCGCGCGATGGGGGCGAGGATCGCCGCCGCGGCCGGCGAGGGCTTCTGCCACGAAGGGCCGGTCAAGGTGTCCGACGTCGGCTGGCTGACGAGCTGACCGGTCCCGACCGCGCGCGACGCATCCGGTAGCGCGGGAGTTCGACGCCGCCACGCGTCACCACCTCCCGCTCGACGACGGCGTAGCCCTGCCGTTCGAAGAACGGCCGCGCCGCCTCGCTCGCCTCGGTGTAGAGCCGGGAGACGCCGCGCTCACGCAGCGCGGCCGCCGCCTCGTCGTGCAGCCGCGTCGCGACCCCGAGCCGCGCGTGGTCCGGCGACGTGTAGAGGAAGTCGACGTGACCGTCGGCCTCGAAGCCGATGAAGCCGAGCAGGTCGTCGCCGGACTCGGCGAGCAGCACGGTCATCGCGGCGAACCGCGCGCGGAACCGCTCGAGCGCGGGCTCGGACGGGGCCCAGGCCTCACGCTGTGCCTCGTCGTAGGACGGCGCGCTGAGCGCGTGCACCGAACGAGTGAACAGCGCGGTGACACGCTCCAGATCCGCATCGACGTACCGGCGAACGCGCACGGGTCCGGTCTACCCGCCCGGCGTCCGCAAAGCGCGCCGAAGATGCCCGATGTCACCGGATTCGCGCTCGCGTCGGCACGGGGGCTCCGTCAAGATGGCCAGCCTGGGAGGCTCCACATGAAGCGCATCGCGGTCATCAATCAGAAGGGCGGGGTCGGCAAGACGACCACCACGGTCAACCTCGGCGCCGCGCTCGCGCACCACGGCAAGCGCACCCTGCTGCTCGACCTCGACCCGCAGGCGAACATGACCGTGCACGTCGACAAGCGGCCGGACATGGAGAGCGACACGCTGACCAACCTGCTGATCGACGACACTCCGCTCAACGACCTCATCCAGGAGACCTCGTTGGAGCGGCTGTCGGTGGTGCCGAGCGACACCTCCCTCGCTGGCGTCGAGCAGGTGCTCGCCAACCGCATCGGCCGCGAGACGATCCTCCGGCAGGCCCTGGAGAACGCCAACGCCGACGCGCGCTTCGACTTCGTCCTGTTCGACTGCCCGCCGTCCCTCGGCGTCCTCAGCGCCAACGCGCTGGTCGCGGCCGACTACGTAGTCATCCCGATGCAGGCGGAGTACCTGTCGCTGCAGGGTATGGCGAAGCTGCTCGAGGTGATCGAGCTGGTCCAGAAGCAGCTCAACCCGAACCTTCGGATCGCGTGCGTGCTCCCCTGCATGCTCGACTCGCGCACCAACCTGTCCGCCGAGGTGCTGCAAGAGATCGAGGAGCACTTCGGCGCCCTGCTCACCAGGACCAGGATCCGGAACAACGTCAAGCTCGCCGAGGCGCCGAGCTTCGGCCGCACGATCTTCGAGCACGCGCCGGACAGCAACGGCGCCCGCGACTACGCGGCGTTCGGGCTCGAGTTCTTGAGCATGATCGGCGAAGGAGAGGTCCGCGCGGCGGAGGAGGACGTCAGCGAAGACCCCGAGCTGGTCGAGCGCCCGGGGGAGCCGCCGGCGACCGCGGAGGCCGAGGCCGAAGCCTAGAGTTTCTGGACCTCGGGCTCATCTCCACGGCACCGGACGGTCGATAGCGCCCATGACATGGCGCGCGACGACTCCGATCTCGAGCTGCTCTCGACGCGGCTCCAACAGTGCCTCGGACGCATCGAGGAAGAGGCGTTCCGGCTGCAGGCGTCCGACGAGGAGCCGTTCGACTTCGGTGAGGTCGACCGCCTGGAGCAGGCGACCGAGACGCTGCACGACCTGGTCGGCTCGCTGCTCGACGCCGAGGACGGGCCGTGCGACGAGGCCGACGTCAACGCGGTGGTCTCCGAGGTCGCCTCGGCCCGGCTGCAGCACGTCCAGGTGCCGCTCGTCCAGCGCTTGCTGCTGGCGACCGGCGACACCCGGGTAGCCGTGTCCCGAGCGGCGCTGACGACCGCCGTGAGCCGCGCGCTGACGATGGCGCTCGGCGAGCTGCTCGCAGGCGGCCAGCTGACCCTGAGCACGCGACGCGAACCCGGCGCGGTGGTCGTCGAGATCGAAGCGCTCGGCTGCCGCACCGGCGCGGGCCTGGCGGAGCGCGCGGAGACCCTGCGCGAGTTCGTGCGCCAGCTCGGCGGCGCCTGCACCGTCCAGAGCGACCAGGACGACCTGTTCCTGGTGCTGGAGCTCCCGCGCGTGATCGCGACCGAGCCGAGCGATCGCGGCTGATTCGCGTAGGATCCGGTCCATGCGGATCGGCATCGTCTGTTACCCGACGGTCGGCGGCAGCGGCGTCGTCGCGACCGAGATGGCCATGGCCCTCGGCGCGCGTGGCCACGACGTCCACCTGCTGAGCTACGACCGCCCCAGCCGCCTGCGGGAGGGGGCAGACGGCGTGACCTTCCATCAGGTCGCCGTGTCGGCCTACCCCCTGTTCCGGTTCCCGCCGTACGACCTGGCGCTGGCGACGCGGATGCTGGAGGTGCGCGAAGAAGCGGGCGTAGAGCTGTTCCACGTGCACTACGCCATCCCGCACGCGGTCAGCGCCTACCTCGCGCGCAGCATGTGCGGCGGCGACCTCCGGTTCGTGACGACCCTGCACGGGACCGACATCACCGTCGTCGGCAGCGACCGCAGCTATCTCCGCCCGACGCGCTTCGCGCTGGAGCAGTCCGACGCCATCACCGCGGTCAGCGGTTACCTCGCCGCCGAGACGCGCCGGATGTTCGCGGTCCGGAACGAGGTCGACGTCGTGCACAACTTCGTCGACACCGAGCGCTTCCAGCCCGACGCGCGCCGGTCCTCGACGCCGCGGGGGGACCGGGAGCGCGTGCTGGTCCACGCCTCCAACTTCCGGCCGGTCAAGCGCGTCGCAGACGTCGTGCGGGCGTTCGCCCAGGTGCAGCGCGAGATGCCTGCGCGGCTCCTGCTGCTGGGCGACGGCCCGGACCGGGAGCACGCGCTCGCCGTAGCCGCAGACCTGGGCTGCAGCCACCGGGTCGAGCACCTGGGTATGCGAGACGACCTGGAGGCGCTGCTGCCCCAGGCGGACCTGTTCCTGTCGGCTTCGCAGACCGAGAGCTTCGGACTCTCGATCCTGGAGGCCATGGCCTGCGGCGTCCCGGCGGTCAGCACCGACGTCGGCGGCGTCGGCGAGGTGGTCGGCGAGACCGGCCGCCTGGTCCCGGTGCACGACCCGGACACGATGGCGCGCGCGGCGGTCGAGCTGCTGCGCGACCCGGAACGTCACGCCGAGATGGCCCGCGCAGCGCGCCGGCGCGCCTGCGAGGAGTTCACCACGGACCGGATCGTCTCCCAGTACGAGTCCGTCTACGCGCGAGCGATGTCGTGAGCTCAGGCGATCAAGGACCCTGGTTCTGTGACGCCAACGCCGGCGCGCCGGCGCTCCCGGAGGTGCTGCAGGCGTTCGTCGAGGCCGAGCGCCGCTTCCCCGCCAACCCGTCGAGCGCGCACGCCGCGGGCAGGCGCGCGAAGGGGGAGCTGGAGCGATCTCGCGAACGCGTCGCGGCCGCCCTCGGCGTCGCCGCCGGCGACGTCGTCTTCACCAGCGGCGGAACCGAGGCGGCCAATATGGCTGTGCGCGGCCTGGGTGATCCGCTGCGGCCCGTCTTGGCAGGCGACCTGGAGCACCCTGCGGTGCGTGAGTCCGCCGCGGCGCGCGGCGTGGTCCGCTGGTCGGTCGACGCGACCGGCGCGGTCGAGGTGCGCGACCCTCGAGAGGAGATCGGACTGATCGCGCTCGTTCACGCACAGAGCGAGGTCGGCACCCTCCAGCCCGTCGCGGCAGCCGCCCAGCTGGCCCGCGCCCGCGGTGTGCCGCTGTTCGTCGACGCAGCCCAGACCCTGGGGCGGGCGGCCCTCGAGCCGGTCTTCGAGACGGGCGCAGCCGTCGCGCTCTCGCCGCACAAGGCGGGCGGGCTGCGAGGAGGGGGCGTGCTCGCCGGTCACGACCTGCACGCGCAGCTCCAGCCGCTGATGTTCGGCGGCGGCCAGGAGCTCGGCGCGCGACCCGGGACGCCGAGCGTCGCGCTCGCGAGCGGCAACGCGCTCGCGATCGAGCTCGCCGTACGCGAACGCGCGGCGCGCGCCGAGAGCATGGCGCGCAACCGCGCTGCGTTCCTGGCAGCCCTGTGCGACTCCGGGGAAGAGCACCGAGTGTTGACGCCTCTGACAGAGAGCGTTCCGAACACCATCATGATGTGGTTCCGCGCCGTCGAAGGTCGCTACCTGCTGCCGGCGCTCGACCTCGCAGGCGTGCACGCCTCACACGGCTCCGCGTGCTCCTCTGGATCCCCGACGCCGCCGCCGGTGCTGGCCGCGATGTCGATCGACGATGAGGCTGCGCGCGCGTGCGTGCGCTTCAGCTTCGACTGGTCGAGCTCCGCTTCGTCGTGCGCGCGCGCCGGCGTTGTCGTCGCCGAGGTGGTTCGCAGGCTTCGCAAAAAAAAGTGAGCTCGTGAGCCGACGTCACCGGTCGACGCGGAAGGTGTCCAAGTCGTTTGATTGCCCGAGCGCGACGTTCAGACACCGTGAAGAAACGACGCAGGTTGGGCGCGACGCGATGTGCAAAGTTGATCGCGCAAGCTTGCGCCGTTCGGGGTGCTCGATAGAACGAGGTGGTCAGTCCCCTGCAGAGGATTCGGCATGCCTGGCCGAAGATCCTGCACGTTGCTTCTCCTAGACCTGTTGCCTGACGGGTCTTGAAGCATCCAAGCCTTCTCGTCTCAGCCTCCCCAAAGCCTTCCCTCGCCACCTGCTCCTGGCACGAGCGTGGCGGACCCCAGCGAGATTTCCCTCTCCTCCCTTTCTGCCACCGGTCTGTCCCGAGAGAGCCGTCAGCCCGTCCGAGCCGCCTACCAGACCAGGCCGCCCAAGACCTGCTACGCAAGCGCGCGCGACGGCGATCCGACGACCGAAACCACCCCGCAAACCCCCTCGCCTACTTGCCCCCCCATGGTGGCCCACAAGCCCAACCCTGATCCCATCAGCGACCACGGCGCGCAGCCTGAACGTGCCGAGAGCCAAATTGACCACAAGAACACCGACCTCCGGGGAGATCGCGCCGCAGACACGCCGCATCGAGCAGCTGCCGCTGCTGCACCTTCCACAGGGACACCGTCCTCAGGGACACCTTCCGTAGCGACGCCTCCTGTGGAGACGCTTCGCAGGATCCTCGCGCACCTCGTCGCCCACGTCCGCCGCGAGCAGCTGGAGACGTGGTTCCGGTCGCTCCAGGTCGTGCGGCAACAAGAGGGCGAGGTCGAGCTCTCCGTGACCAGCCAGTTCGTGCGGGACTGGCTCGCGAAGAACTACCTGAACGAGCTGCAGGCCGCTGTGAACAGCGCGGTGGAGGCCCCGACGTCCGGCGGCGACGGGTCGGTCGCGAGCTCGGGTGCGCCGCGCCTGGTGCTCTCCTTCCGCGCCGAGGACGGCCAGGACAGCCTGAAGCTGATCCAGGTCAACCCGCGAGAGGAGGCGGCGCGGCTCGCCGGTCGACACGAGGACCGCAGCGTCGCTGGAGCCGGCGGGGTCGCATCTATCGACGTCGCAAGCATCGACGTCGCAACCATCGACGGGGTCCCGACGCCGCCGCAGACGCGGACCAGCGCGTCCGACCGCCCGCCGGCGCAGGCCCAGGCTCCTGGAACCCAGGCCCCCCGGACTCAGGCCCCCCGGCCGCAGGGCCGCCTCGGCCCCCCGCTCCACCCGACCTACACGTTCGACAAGTTCGTCGTCGGTCCGTGCAACCGCCTGGCCCACGCGTCGGCGCTGGCCATCGGCGAGAACCCGGGTCACGCCTACAACCCCTTGTTCGTCCACGGCAACGTCGGGCTCGGCAAGACCCACCTCCTGCAGGCGATCTGCCACACGGTGCTCCGCCGCGACCCGAACGCCCGCGTGCTCTACATGAGCTGTGAGGACTTCACCAACAGCTACATCCAGGCGATCCAGGCCCACGAGATCGACACGTTCCGCGACTACCACCGTGGCGCCGACGTCCTCGTGATCGACGACATCCAGTTCCTCGCGAACAAGGAGAAGACGCAGGCCGAGTTCTTCCACACGTTCAACGCGCTGTTCGACGGACAGCGCCAGATCGTGCTGTCCTCGGACCGGCCGCCCGTGGAGATCCCGACGATCGAGGAGCGCCTCATCAGCCGCTTCAAGTGGGGCCTCGTCGCCGAGGTCGAGACGCCGTGCGTCGAGACCAGGAAGGCGATCGTCAGCCACAAGGCTGCCGGCCGCGACGTCGACCTTCCGGACGACGTTGCGCAGTTCCTCGCCGAGCGCGTCACGTCGAACATCCGTGAGCTCGAGGGCGCCGTCATCAAGGTGGTCGGGTTCGCTGCGATCACGGATCAGCCGATCACGCTGGCGCTCGCAGAGAGCTGCCTCCGCGGCATGCCGATGCGTCGCGCCCAGGTGACGGCCGAGGAGATCATGAGCCTGATCACCGCGGACTTCGCCATCACGGCGCGCGAGTTGATCGGCAAGAGCCGCACCCAGTCCGTGAGCCTGCCGCGGCAGATCGCGATGTTCCTCCTGCGGGAACACACCGAGAACTCGCTCGAGGACATCGGCAAGATCTTCGGCAACCGTGACCACACCACGGTCATCTACGCGGTCAACAAGATCCGCCAGCGCTCGCAGAAGGACCGCATGTTCAAGGAGACGCTCGACAACCTGAGCAGTCGCCTGATGACGCGGTCGTTCCGCTCGTAGCCTGGACGCGTGGTCCGGGTCGTGGCCTGACTGCCTGCCTGCCCGCCTGGCCGACCCATCGTCCGCCGGGAGAACCCCGCTCTGCAGGTCTCCCGCTGCGCAGCGGCACATCGTCCGCGGCGCGGCCGACCGCACCTTGGGTGGGGCGGTGACCGCCTCTTTTCTTGACGCGTTGCGAACTTCGGCCCGTGCACCCCGAAGCTACAGAGACGGCCCGGTCACGAAACCGCTGAGTCGGCTCCGGACACCCTTGGGAGCGGCCGCGGACAAGCGTGAAAGGCGTCCGGAGAGGCCACCGGCCAGCCGCCGCGACTGTCCACGAAACCCCGCAGGGACGAAGTCTCTTCCCGGCTGTACCCCTCGTTTCTCAACGATCGAGAATGGGCCGGAAACCATGCTTTGGAGTCGATCCACAGGGGTTTGGTCG
>JBMHDP010000150.1:0-11479 GCA_049889335.1 Planctomycetota bacterium | reverse complement strand
CGAGCACCAGGTTGTGGTCGAAGCCGAGCGCTGGGGTGTCGGCGACGAGGTGGAGCTGCACGCCGAGGTCGATCGGCGTGCGGAAGTCGAGCGCGGTCCCGAGCACCGGGGCGACCTCTCCGGTCGGGATCAGCGTCGCGTCGGTCGGCGTGTAGTGGCTGGCGTCGACCTGCAGCTCGTGGTCCAGCACGGTGTCGGCGCCAGCGCCGGCGAGGTTCCAGTAGGCGTGGTTGGTCAGGTTGACCGGCGTGCGCTTGTCGGTCTCCGCCTCGAACTCGATGCTGAGGCAGTTGTCCGCGTGCAGGGTGTAGGTGACCGAGACCTCCAGGTTGCCGGGGTAGCCCTCCTCGCCGTCGCGGCTCAGGTAGGTGAAGCGGACCGACGGCGCGCCGTCGCCGTCGACCGACGGCGCAGCGCTCCAGCGCACCTTGTCCAGGCTGCGCTCGGCGCCGCCGTGGAGGTGGTTGGGCTCGTTGTTGGTCGCCAGCACGTAGTCGTAGCCGTCGAGGGTGAATTCGCCGTTGGCGATGCGGTTGCAGACCCGGCCGGTGGTGCAGCCGAAGTACTGGTTCTGATCCGACTGGTAGCCCGAGACGTCGTCGAAGCCCAGCACGATGTCCGCCACGAACCCGGCGCGGTCGGGGGTGCGGACCGCGACCAGCGTTGCGCCGTGGTCGGTGACGTCGACCTCGACGTCGCCGTTCGCCAGCGTCCACAGCGTGGCAGGGCGACCCTGGGCGTCGACGCCGAAGGCGCGCGTGGGGACGAACGGAGCGGAGAAGTCAGGCATGGACGAGCAGGCGGCGAGGAGGGCCAGCGCCGCGAGAGGGAGACGGTGCATGTCGGTGGAGGCTAGCCCGCGCGGAGGGCCCATGCCAACGGCGACTGCGCCCGAAGCTCGCCGCGGGTCGGCAGCGCTGCGGGCCTGCGCCAAAAAGAAGGCGCCCTGCGACGAGTGCCCGCCGCAGGGCGCCAGGGGTCGGGCGCCGGCGACAAGCCGGCGGCTCTCCACTTCGAACCATGCCTCGCAGCCCGGTGGTCAACCGCGCTGCATCTCTCGTGCGGCTTCGACGGCGGCGGCGCCCGAAGACTCCCGCTGGCCGCACAAATTCTCTCGCGCTCAGCGAGCCGGCAGGAACAGCCGCGCTTCCTCGAGCTGCAGCTCGTCGAGGTGTCCGGCAGCGTCCCTCGTGACGGCGTGGAGGTGGCTCCGGTGGGTGTGGTGCGTCAGCCGGCCGGCCGCGCCCTCGACGAAGAAGCCGACCAGCGTGACGGCGTCGGCCGGACCGTCGAACCGCCACGGCGGCGGTCCGCCCGGCGTCGCGACCGGGCACGCGCCCGCGATCACGTGCAGCTGCAGGCGCGGCGCTCGCCCGGTCACCTTCACCGGCGTCGGCGCCCCGGGGTCGAAGCCTCCGGCGAGCAGCGCGGCGTGGACCTGCTCTTCCAGCGCAGCGTAGTCCGCGCAGGGGGCCAGCGCGTGCTCGGTCCACCGCGGGACCTCAGCGGCGACCAGCAGCGCCGCTTGGTCCTCGGCGCGCGCGGGCCGCACCGGCGCCGCGTCGCCGCGACGCTTTGAGACGAGCGCGCGGCCGTCGAGGATCGTGACCTCGCCTGCGAGGCCTGCCAGCGCGCCGACCCCGACGGTGCCGGGGCGGGTCTCCGTGGCGACGGCCACGCGGCCCTGGTGCTGGCCCATGCGGAGCACCTCGCGCATGGTCCCGAAGGATCGGACCGCGCTCGGCGCCGAGGTCGCGTGGCAGGCCGCGAGCAGCAGCGAGAGCAGGAGCGTGGAGCGCGCGGCGTTCATGGGCGCGCGATGCTATACGGCGCCCGTGGCGTCGCCACCGGCGGGTTCGCGCGGCAGCTGCAGCTCGACCAAGGTCCAGCCGTCGACGTCGTTGGTCGCCGTGATCGCGCCGCCGTGGATCTCCGCGACCCGCCGCGCGACCAGCAGGCCGAGCCCGGTGGAGTCCGCCTGGCCGCTGCGTCTGCCGATCGCCGTCAGCTCGACCTCGCCGGGCCCGCCGGCGAAGCCTGGGCCGTCGTCCGCGACGTAGATCCGCGCGCCGCCGTCGAACGGCTGCACGCCGATGCGGACCTCGGCGCGGGCGTGCCGAACAGCGTTGCCGAGCAGGTTCTCGCAGGCTCGCAGCAGCCGGTGCCCGTCGCCGGTGATGTCCTCGAGCTCGCCGCGGGACTCGACCCGCAGCGCGACTCCGGAGTGGGCGGCGAGGGCCTGCAGGGAGCGGGCGGCGTCGTGCGCGAGCTCGAGCGGCGGGATCGGCTCGAGGTGGAGCGGCGCGCCGATCTCGAGGCGCGCGACCTCGAACAGGTCGTCGACGAACGAGCGCACCCGCCGCAGGTCGTGCTGCGCGAGGGCGAGGGTCTCACTGGCTTCGTGCGGCGCGTTCTCCAGCTCGGCGCGCGCGCGGTCCAGGCAGACCGTGAGCGAGGTCAGCGGCGTGCGGAGGTCGTGGCTGACCTGGGCGATCCACTCGCGGCGCTGTTGGTCCTTGCCGCGGAGGTCTTCGACGAGGCCCGCGACGCGCGCGCGCATGTCGTTGAGCGCGGCGGCGAGCCGCGAGATCTCGTCCCGGCCCTTGGCGGGGAACGGTCCGGGCAGGTCGGCGTCGGCCTCGACCGCGCGCGCGAGGGACCGCAGCCGCCGGGTGACCAGGAAGGACACGACCACCCCGAGGAGCAGCGCGGTGATCACGGCGACGCCGACGAGGACGCCGTCGGAGATGCGCGTGTACTGGTTGCGGCGGGCGTCCTGCGCGGCCAGCAGCTCGGGGCTGAGGGCGAGGTCGGTGTCGGCGGCCAGGTCCAGGATCGGCGCGTCGGCGTAGTACTCGTCGGTCAGCCGGTCGGCGTCGAGCGCGTAGACCATGGAGTTGACGAAGCCCTGCAGCTGCTCGTCCTCGTAGGTCGGGCGCACGTAGCTGAAGACCGTGCCCGCGACCTTGCCGCCGATCGCGAGGCGGTAGCGCGGCGCGGCGGTCAGCTCGGCGTCGTCTACGCTGTCGAGCTCGGGCGAGCGCGCGATGATGGCGCCGCCGAGGTCCAGCACGAACGCCAGCGTCTCGCGGGAGCGTCGGGCGGCGAAGTACTCGGCGAGCGCGTCGGCGACCTCGGGGCGCTGCTGCGCGTCCGGGTCCCGCATCACGGCGACCAGGGCGTCGTGCGCCGCGTCGTCCGGCGTGACCGACGGCGCCGGGATGGCGAAGGCCTCGAACGCCCAGGTCGTGATGGTCGCGCGCAGCCAGCCGAAGGCGAGCATCATCAACGCGGCGATCAGGGTCAGCTTGACGACGAGGCCGCCGAGGCGCCCGCCGCGCCGCCGCGGCGCGCTCACGAGTCGGCCTCGTCTTCGTTGAGCCGGTAGCCGACGCCCCACACGGTGGCGATGATCTTCGCCGCCGCCGGGTCGTCCTCGATCTTGCGGCGCAGCTTGCGGACGTGCAGGTCGATGGTCCGCGAGTCCCCGACGCCGCCGCGCACGCCCCAGACGTGCTCCAGCAGCTGGTCGCGGGTCCACGCCTTGCCGGGGTTGCGGAGCAGGAACAGGAGCAGGTCGAACTCGCGCGGCGCGAACTCGATCCGCCGGTCCCCGCGGCCCGCCTCCCGGGCCTCGGCGTCGGCCCAGAGATCACCGGACCGGTAGACCTGCTGCGTCACCTGGTTGCGGGCGCGGCGGAGCACGCTGCGGATCCGCGCCAGGACCTCGGCGAGCTCGAACGGCTTCACGACGTAGGCGTCCGCGCCCGCGTCGAGGCCGCGCACGCGCTCCGGCGCGGCGTCGCGCGCCGTCAGCACGATGATCGGGGTGGCGACGCCCGCCTCGCGCCAGGAGCGGCAGAGCTCCAGGCCGTCGCCGTCGGGCAGCCCGAGGTCGAGCAGGACGACGCTGACGTCCGCGGCGTCGGCGCGGCGGGCCTGCGCGACGTCCGCGGCCTCGACCACCTGCAGGCCCGCGGCGTGCAGCGCGCCGCGGAGCTCGTGCCGGACGCGGACGTCGTCTTCGATCAGGAGCACGGAGTCAGCGGCGGCGCTCATCGGCGCCCGAGTCTAGGGCGAGACCGGGGCCGCGTCTGCTCCGTGGCCGCGGGCGGCGGCGTGGGGCCCGTGGCGTGGGGGCGTGGCCGCCTGAACGGTCGGGACAAATCTGCCCAGGTTTCCGTTTGGTAACAAACAAGGCTTCATGCTCTGGATCTCGGAGTTGCGATACCATCTGGGTCTGCACTCCACCCAACCCGAGGGACCCTTATGACTCGACACGTCTCCTTGCTCCTGGTGACGGCGCTGGCCGGCAGCGCAGCAGCCCAGGCGCTCCCCGAGAGCGGCGAGGTCGCGCTGAAGACCAAGATCCAGCGCCGCCAGAAGCTGCTCCTCCCCGGCGAATCCGCCACCGCGGTCGCCACCGGCTTCCACTTCGCCGAAGGGCTCGGCGCGGACTTCCGCGCCGACGTCGACGGCGAGGCGCTGCTGATCGACGCCGACGCCGACGGCGAGCTCGAGACCCGCGTCGAGGGCGACAAGGGCTTCGTGGTGCTCGAGCACGGCGGCCGCCGCTACGGCGTGTCCCTCGTCAAGCAGGGCGAGTGGCGCTTCGTCGCCGGCTCGGTCGTGCAGGGCGAGGTCGCCGGCACCAAGGTGCGCGTCGTCGACCAGAACCACAACGGCCGCTTCGACGATGTCGGCGAGGACGCTCTCGTGATCGGCAACGGGCGCGCGGCCTCGTTCCTCAGCGAGGTCGTCTCGATCGGCGGACAGCTGCGCAAGGTCGAGGTCGCCGCGGACGGCAGCGCGCTGCGCTTCTCGCCCTACACGGGCGCGGTCGGCAAGCTCTCGCTGCACGCGGTGACCGACGGCAAGGTCATGGCGGCGGTGCTCAACAGCACGGACAAGCGCTACTCGGTCCACCTCAGCAAGCACGACGTGGACGTCGTCGTGCCCGCCGGGAACTACGAGCTGCACTCCGGCGTGCTGTCCCTCGCGGGCAGCCGCGTCGACATGGCCAAGGGGCGCAGCAAGGCGTTCTCGGTCACGGTCGACGGCGTCGAGGAGCTCGCTTGGGGCGGCCCCGCGAAGGCGGAGTTCGCCTACCAGGAGAACGGCGACCAGCTGACGTTCGACCCGAACGCGATCTGGTTCTACGGCTCCAAGGACGAGGAGTACAAGAACTGGAACCCGGTCGGCAAGTCGCCGCTGATCACGGTCGTCGATCGCTCGACGGGGGCGGTGATCGCCGAGACCAGATTCCCAGGTAGTTGTTGAGGCCGCGGCCTCGTACCGGTCGCCGTGAGCGTGCCGAACAACAGCAACGACCTCCACATCGAGATGGTCTTCGACAACTGGGCCTTCGGCGAGATCGTCGCCAGCCCGCGCGGCGAGTAGCCGCAACCCCAGAGACCCCTCTGACGACGTCCGCCGCGCGGAGCGGCGGGCGCCCGATCCCCATCCCCCTGCGTTCCCTACCCATGCTCCGTACCGACCGCGCCTTCGCGGCGGCGCTGCTGCTCTGCGCCGCCTCGCTGTCGGCGCAAGAAGCCCGCGTCCCCGTGCGGGTCCTCGGCGGCCGCCTCGTGGCGCGCTGCCAGCTGTCCTCGCCGACGAACAGCGCGCCGGTCAACCTCTGGGTGTCGTTCGACAAGCCCGTCGGCCTGGAATTGCACAACAAGGTCGCCAACGGCCTCTCGGTCGAGCAGCCGGACGGGACGACGCTGCCGATCACGATCGAGCTGCCGGGCCTCGACATCGAGGTGCCGATGCGCGAGCACGGCGACGAGCAGGCGATGGAGGACTTCACCAAGCTGTGGGCGCCGCAGATGGAGGAGGTCGCGTGCGCCGGAACGATCGGCGCCAAGGTGCTGGCCGACTACGAGGTGACGTTCGACCTGCCGCGCGGCCAGCTGCGCCTCAAGCCTGCGGTGGACCGGCAGGGCGAGAAGCCGACCGGCCCCGAGCAGCACTACGTGCCGGCGTCCGTCGCCGGTGACGTCGTCTGGATGCCCGCGACGCTGGCCAACGGCACGACGCGCATGATCGGGCTCGGCTCGACGAGCCACGACAGCATCGTCGACGAGGACTACTGCTACGAGATCGACCAGCCCGGCGGCCGCATCGGGCGGGTCGAGGTCGCGGGGATCGACCTGTCCGAGGTGGTCGCGTGGCGCCCGGAGCTGTTCGACCTCGTGCACCGCGACGGCGCGCTGGCGACCGTGGGGCTCGGGTTCCTGCAGCAGTTCCGCGTGCACGTCGACGCGAAGAACGGCTGGATCGGCCTGACGCGGGTCAAGGAGCAGCCTTTCCCGCAGGAGGAGGCCGCGTTCTTCGACGCCCGGGCCGAGGAGGAGGCCGAGGCCCTGGTCGCCTGGATCCAGGCGAACGGCGGCACGCGGCTGGCGGGCGAGTGCGCCGACCTGCTGCTGCAGATGCAGATCGACGAGGGCGCCCCCAAGGACGAGATCGTCCCGGCGCTGCAGTGGGCCCACGCGTCGCGGCCGAAGGACCTGCGCGCCACCGAGGCGCTGGCAGCCGTCGACGCGCTGGTGCAGGCCCGCCGCCCCGACGTCGCGGTCCTGGCGGGCCGCCTCGGCATCGAGGACGGGCGCGCGGACCGCTACCCCGAGGCGGTGCACCGCCTGCACGTGCGGCTGGGAGAGCTGCTGCTCGACCTGGAGGACACGCGCGGCGCCTGGGAGCACCTGATGTCGGCGGCCTTCGGCCTGACCGACGCGTTCGGCTCGGCGGACCGCGCCAAGGTCAACCTGCTGCTCGGCCGCGTCTACGAGCAGAAGGGCAAGTTCAAGCGCGCGATGTCCCGCTACGTGCAGGCGGTGATCTCGCCCGAGTTCGGCCCGCAGGCGGTGCCGCGCATCGAGGCGCTGCAGGACAAGATGGGCGGCGAGCCGTTCTCCGTGGCGCTGGTCGACAAGATGATCTCGGGCAAGGTCCGCAGCATGAGCGCGCCGACCCGGTTCGAGCCGACCGACGAGAACGTCCGCAACCGCGTCGTGCTCGTCGAGCACGTCACCAACCCGCACCTCGGCCAGAAGCAGGGCGAGCGCTGGCGCGCCTTCACCGAGGGCGGCGCGATGGCCTTCGAGGCGCTGCAGAGCCACTTCCCGGCTGAGCACGTCGCGATGCTGTCCTACCACACGGACGCGCCGCGACCCGTCGCGATCATGAACGAGCTGTCGCTTGTCGCCGCCGAGTCGGTCGGCAAGCGGCCGGTCTTCCTGGTCGACGGCGTGCAGGCGGGGCCGGGCGCCTGTCGCTACCCCGACGCGGACACGGTCTACCAGGACGTCCGCGACGCGGTCGCGGCCCGGCTGAAGCGCCGGAGTGACTTCACCGTCGAGGTCGACGCGCGCGTGGAGGACGGCGTGCTGCGCGGCGAGGCCCGCGTCCGCGGGCCGGCGCGCGGACGCAAGGTCGAGCTGGTGCTCGCCGAGAAGGGTGCGATCTACCCCGGCCTCGGGGCGACGGTGGTGCACCGCATGGTGGCGCGCGCCGCGCTCACGGACTCCGTCTTCGGCGTCTCCTGGAGGCCGGTGGAGGGCTCCATGACTGTGCCGTTCGAGCGCCCGCTCGCGCAGATCGTCGCCGACAACGTCGCGTTCCTCGACGACTACGAGGCGCGCGGCGGCTCGCCCGCTTCGCGGCTCTCCACCGGGATCGCGGCCGACCAGCTGGTCGTGGTCGCGATCGTGCGGGACCCCGGCAGCCGCCGGGTCGAGCAGTGCGCCCACGTCGACGTGCGGCTGGTGTCCGGGCAGGAGGAGCGGTGAGCGACGATCGCAAGAGCCCCGAGCAGCTGCGCGAGGCGCTGCGTCAGCTCGCCGAGCCGGTCTCGCGAGACGTGCAGGCGCGCCACGTGCGCGACGAGACCGCCGCGCTGCGCGGTCTGGCGTGGCCGACCGTCGCGTTCCCGCTCGGCTATCTGGTCCTGACCTTCCTGTTCTCGCGCGCCGGCGTCGACCTGCGCATGCCGTGGGTGCTGCTGCTGGCGCTCACCGCGGTGTTGCCCGCGCGGTTGGTGCTCCGGCGGCGGGAGGCCGCGCGCGCGCTGCGTGTCCGCGAGGTCGAAGCCCTCGCGATGCTCGACCGGGAGCTGGCGCTGTCGGACCGGCTCTCTGCGGCGCACGAGTTCAGCGCGGCGGAGGACCTCGACGGCTTCCGCCTCGCGGCGATGCACGACGCCGACCGGCGCGTGCGCGAGGCGCGCGGTCGCATGCCGCGGCCCGCGTCCCGAGAGCCCGAGAACGCCGCGCCGATGTGGCTCGCGGGCGTCGCGGCCTTGTGCCTGCTCTACCTCGCGACGCAGGTCACGCCGGTCGACCTCGCCGCGTCGGGCGGCGGGCCGGGCGAGCGGCAGGCCCAGGTCGCCGCGGCCGAACCGCGCGAGGAGCCGCGCGACGACGGGGCCGCGCCCGAGCGCGAGCCGCCGCGCGTCGAGACCCGCGCGCCGCGCCGCGCCCAGCAGGACGCGTCGGACACGTCTGCCGGCGAGGACGACAACCCGACCGAGGCGCAGCGCAGAGGTCGCAACCCGATGGGCTCGGGCCGGAGCGCCGAAGCGCGCACGGCCGCGGGCGGCGGCAGCGAACGCGGCCAGCCGAGCAACCAGGCGCAGTCCACCAAGGGCGGCAAGGCGAAGAAGCCCAAGGAGAAGAAGAAGGACAAGCCGCGCACCGACGAGCGCGAGCGGGCCGAAGAGGCCGAGAAGCCGCCGGAGGAGTCCGGCTCGACGCAGGGGCGCGGCTCGGGCAAGGGCTCGTCGAAGTCGCCGACCGCCTCGCCCTGGTCGGCCAAGGACCAGGTCGTCACCGACGAGGAGGAGGACCCCGACGAGGACGAGGAGGTCGACGACGAGAACGACGAGTCCAAGGCCCGCGGCGGCGTGCAGCCGAACCTCCGTCAGCGCAAGCCGCCGGTCAACCGCGACCTGCAGATCTCGATGGGCAACGGTCAGCCGTCCGACGACGCCAACGGCCGCGGCGGCCCCGGCGGCCCCAAGAAGCAGCGCGGCGTCGCGCAGCTCGTGCTGGGCGTGACCTTCCCGGACCACGTCAGCGCCAAGCCCAACCCGGGGATCTCGAAGATCACCCAGGAACGCATCGAACCCCAGGCCCAGCAGGGCGACCAGGTGCCCGGTGAGGACCGGGGCGCCCGGGCCGCTCCGATGGGCCACCTGACGCGCCGCGCCCTGCATCCTTGGATGCAGGACATCGTGCGCAGCTTCTACCTGAGCCTTCGCGAGGAAGGCGGATCGCAGTGATGAACGCCAACGAACAAGCCGAGGTCGCCGAGCGCGACGCCCAACGATTCCGCGACGTGCACGACAAGATCAAGCGCGAGGTGCAGCGCTTCATCGTCGGCCAGGAGCCCGTGCTCGACGCCGCGCTGACCGCGCTCTTCGCGGGCGGTCACGTGATGCTCGAGGGCGTGCCCGGCCTGGGCAAGACGATGCTCGTCAAGTCGATCGGGCAGGCCGTCGACGTGCCGTTCTCCCGGATCCAGTTCACGCCGGACATGATGCCGGCGGACATCCAGGGCACGAACGTGCTGGTCGAGACCGAGGGGGGCGGCCACGAGCTGCAGTTCCAGGAGGGGCCGCTGGTGTCCTCGCTGGTGCTCGCGGACGAGATCAACCGCGCGACCCCACGCACGCAGTCGGCGCTGCTCGAGGCGATGCAGGAGCGGCAGATCTCGGTCGGTCGACGCACGATCAAGCTGCAGGAGCCCTACTGCGTCATGGCGACGCAGAACCCGGTCGAGCAGGAGGGCACCTACCCGCTGCCGGAGGCCCAGCTCGACCGCTTCCTGATGAAGATCGTCGTCGGCTACCCCAAGATCGAGGAGTACGAGGCGATCGTCGACCGGACGACCGCGGGCCAGGAGCCCGAGGTCAGCAAGGTCTCGAGCGCCGACGAGATCCTCGAGCTGCGCAAGGTCGCGCTCGCCGTGCCGGTGCCGCAGCGCGCCAAGCGCTACGCGATCCACCTCGTCGTCGGCGCGCAGCCGGCCTCCGAGTTCGCGCCGAAGTCCGTCAACGAGTTCGTCGCGCTCGGCCCGTCGCCGCGCGCGGTGCAGGCGCTGATGCTCTGCTCGAAGGTGCGCGCGCTGACCGCGGGTCGCTTCGCCGTCAGCACGGACGACGTCCAGGCCGTGGCGCACGACGTGCTCCGGCACCGGGTGCTGATCAACTTCCACGGCCAGGCGGACGGCGTCACGACCGACCGCGTCATCGCCGACGTGCTGGGCTACGTCCAGCCGCCCGTCGAGTAGCGCCTCCGACTCGAGCCCGCCGATGCCCGCGACCGCCCCGACCCGACAGGAGCTCTTCGATCCGGAGTTCCTTGCCGACGTCTCCCGCTTCCGGATCCTCGCGCAGCGCGTCGCGCGCGGCGGCGTGCACGCCGAGCAGCGGTCGCGGCAGATGGGCGCGGGCATGGAGTTCCGCGACTACCGCGGCTACGCGCCCGGCGACGACCTGCGGGCCATCGACTGGAACATCTACCGCCGGCTCGGCCGCGTCTTCCTCCGGCTGTTCGAGGAGTTCGAGGACCTCCCGGTCTACCTCGCCCCGGACGTCAGCGGCAGCATGTGGCAGGGCGAGAACCCGCGCGCGCACGCCGGCCTCCGCGCGACGTTCGCGCTGGCGCTCGCCGCGCTGAACCAGCACGACAGCGTCGGCCTGTTCCCGTTCGCGGACCAGCTGCGCACCGCGCTGCCGGCGAGGAGCGGCAACGTGCGCAAGATGCGGATCGCCGAGGCGCTGGCGGCGCAGGGCCCGGGCGGCGCGACCGACTTCGTCGCGTCCCTGGGCAAGTTCTCCCGGATGGGGCTCCGCAAGGGGCTGCTCGTGGTCGTCTCCGACTTCTTCGACGGCGGCGGCGTCGCCGCGGTCCGCGAGAGCCTCGCGCGCCAGCGGCACCGCCTCGTCCTGGTGCAGCTCGTGCGCAAGAGCGACCGCGCGCCCGAGCTGCAGGGCGACCTGCTGCTGCGCGACTGCGAGAGCGGCCAGGAGCACGACGTGTCGGTCACCGCGGACGTGCTCGACGCCTACCGCCGGGCCTACGACGCGCACCAGCAGGGCCTGCGCGAGCTGGCCGTGCAGCGGCAGGCGGGGCTGGTCCAGGTCGACGTCGACGAGCCCGTGCTGCCACAGCTCTCCAAGCTCTTCGAGACGGGGGCGTTGATCGTATGAGCTTCGGATTCGTCCCCGCGCTGCTCGGCGTGCTCGGCCTCGGCGCGATCGCGGGCCTGCTCTACGCGCTGCAGCGGCTCCGCGTCCGCCACCAGGAGGTCGAGGTCGAGACCACGATGTTCTGGCGGCAGGCGATCGAGGAGTCGCGCGCGCGGGTCCTGACGCAGCGCTTCCGGCATCCGTGGACCTACGCGCTGCTGCTGTCGATCTGCAGCCTGCTCTGGCTCGCCTTCGCCGGGCTGCGGAGCGACGCCTCCGACG
>JBMHDP010000149.1:0-7845 GCA_049889335.1 Planctomycetota bacterium | reverse complement strand
CGCGGCAACGTGACGTTCGTGCCCACGCGCGCGTTCCTGCGCGAGGCCGAGGACTCCCCCAACGTCACCCACGGCCACCACTGGTTCGGCAACGCCGAGAGCTACCTGCGGATCGGCACGGCGCTCGGCGACGCGATGCTCGGGCTGACGAAGCAGCGTCGCTGAACCGGCGCGCTAGCGCCGCGCACCCGCGAGCGCTGCGCCCCGGTCGGCCGGCATCGCCGCGTGCCACGCCAACAGCTGGCTGCGCAGCGACGCCACGACCTCGGGGTGCGTCGACGAGATGTCTCGCTGCTCGCCGACGTCGGACTCCAGGTCGAACAGCTGCGCGCGGCTGCCGTCGTATTCGCACAGCAGCTTGAACCTGCCCGACCGGACGCCGAGGTCGGGCAGGTCGTCGATCCCGTAGAACCGGTCGCGGTCCGGCGGCCTGCGGAAGAAGATCGGCGCCGAACGAGATGCGTCGCTCCGCCCGAGCAGCGTGGGCGCGAGCGCCTCGCCGTCGTAGTCCGCGCCAGCCGGCGGCCGCGCGCCGGTCACCTGCAGCAGGCTCGGGACCAGGTCGATCGCGGAGAACACCGAGGTCTGGTTGACGACGCCTCGGCCGCGCACGAGGCCCGGGCCCCACACCACCAGCGACGAGCGAACGCCCCCTTCGTAGAGCATCGTCTTGTGGCCGCGCAGCGGCCCGGCGCTGCCCGCGCCCGGCTCGGGGCCGTTGTCCGAGCAGACCAGCACCAGCGTGTTACCGCGCAGCGCCGGATCCTGCGAGATCCGGTCGAACAGCCGGCCGAGCTGGCGGTCCGCTTCTTCGAGCACCGCGAGGTAGCGCGCGCGCCTGCCCTCGGCCCAGTCTGACACCGGCGGCCAGAACGGGCTGTGCACGTCGTCCGGCCAGACGTTGACGTAGAAAGGCCGGCCGCTGGCCGCCGCCTCGTCGACGAACGCCAGCGCTGCGTCGACGAAGCCGCCGGTGATCTCGGAGCGCAGCATCCAGCGGTGGCCGTCCCCGAGCCGCTCGGCGCCCGCCCAGATCTTCTTCGGCTGGTCTTGCCCCGGCGCGAGCGTCAGCGGCAGCAGCTTGGGGCCCATGCCCTCGAAGTTAGTCAGCGAACGGTCGAAGCCGTACGCGGGGATCGGCGGCGCGTCGTCGACGTCGCGCTGGCCGCCCATGTGCCACTTGCCGAAGTGCCCCGTGGCGTAGCCGCGCTGCTGCAGCGACCGCGCCAGCATCGGCGCCGCCGGGTCAAGCCACTGCGCCATGCCGCGCCGCTCGTTCTGCGCGCGGTGCGCCAGATACGACGTGATCCGCCAGCGCTGCGGGTAGTGCCCGGTCGAGATCGCGACGCGCGACGGCGAGCAGATCGGCGAGTTGACGTAGAACTGCTCGAACCGCAGGCCCTCGCGCGCGAGGCGGTCGACGTTGGGCGTGTCGGCGTCGGCGTTCCCGAAGCACGAGAAGTCTCCCCAGCCCATGTCGTCGAGGAAGACCAGGACCACGTTGGGCGGCGCGCTCGCCGTCGGATCCGGCGACGTCACGCAGCTGCAGGCGAGGGCGGAGACGAGCAGCGCGAAGCGTCCAGCCAGGAAGTGCACCCCGAGAGCCTAGGGGACGCCGCGGCGCGGGCGATGCCTGTTCGCGCGCTGCGCCGTTGTCAGCGCGGCAAGAAATCCACAAACTGCGGGAACCGCGGAGGGTCGCGCTCGAACCAACGGCCGACTCCGCACTTGCCCACGATGACCGACATCACCGCAGACATGGTCCTGAGGGCTCAGGAAGGCGACGAAGACGCCAACCGAGCCATCGTCGAGGGGCTGCAGCGGCCGGTGATCGCCACGATCTACCGGTTCCTGGGGCCCGCCTACCGACGAGACGTCGAAGACATCGCACAAGAAGTGTTCCTCAAGGTGTTCCGCGCCATCCAGCGCTTCGACGCGTCGCGCGCCAAGTTCACCACCTGGGTCTACACCTTCGTGCGAAACCACTGCTTCGACATCCTCAAGAAGCGGAAGCTGAAGACGACCAGCCTCAGCGCGGTGGAAGACGACGACAGCGATCGGGACTTCGCCGACGCGCGCGAGCTGCAGCCGACCCAGGACGCCGAGAACACCGAGCTCGGCCGCCGGATCGGCGAGGCCCTCGCGACGCTCGGAGAGGACCAGCGCATGGTGTTCGTGCTGCGAGAATACGAGCAGCTCGACTACCGCGAGATCGCCGAGATCACCGGCGTCAACGAGGGCACGGTCAAGTCCCGCCTGTTCCGGGCCAAGGAGTCGCTCCGCAAGCAGCTGGAGCCCTATCTGGAGACCGGTACATGACCTCGAGAGACGACGACACCCCCCGCCCGCCCGGCACCCCCAAACCCGGCGGCGACGAACACTGGGACGAGCTCGACGCCGTCCGGCGCTTCCCATCCGAGGACGAGTGGCTCGACCTGCCGATGCCGAGCGACGCCGACCTGCGCGGCGACGAGGAGCCGGTGCAGAACGGCGGCTCGTTCGCCGACCGCGTCCTCCGCGCGCGCCAGGAGGAGGTGCACGTCGACGAGGCGCTCGCCGCGCTCGACCGCGCCCTGCCGGCGCACGTCCTGCGAAAACACCGGGCGCCCGAGCCGAGCGCGACGTTCGTCGAGGAGACCGTGCGTCGCATCCGCGAGGACCGCAGGCAGCGCTGGGCCGAGACCCTCAGTCGCTACGTCGCGCCCGAGCCCTCGCCGCAGTTCGTGGACCGCACGCTCGCGGCGCTGCGGCAGGACCGCGCGCAGCGGGACTCTGCGGGCGCAGCCGCCGCGCGGCCCGGCCCGCGCCTGTCCTCGAGCGCGCCGGTCTGGGGGCTGCTCTCGGCCGCGGCAGCGGCCCTGCTCTACGTCGCCCTCGCCGACCGCTCGGCAGCGCCGCTCGAGCTGCACATCGCCGACCGGGTCGCGACGTCGGTCTCGTACGTCGACGCGACGACGCCGATGGCGGCTGTGTTCGCCGCGGTCACGCGCGACCAAGAGCCCCACGCGCTCTTCGACGCGCCGGCGGACGGGCTGTGGCTCTACGGCCAGAGCGGGGAGCTGCGATGAGCGGGGTGTCGCTCTCGTCCGTCGCGGCCGCGCTCTGCGCGGCGCTCCTCAGCGGCAGCGCAGCAGGCCAGGCGACGACCGAAGACGTCCGCGCGCTGCTGGAGCGGCTCGACGACCGCTTCGAGCGAGGAGACGTGCGCGGCTACGTCGCGGCGTTCGACCCTGACAACCGCGGCGCCGTGGCGATGATGCAGCGCCGCATCGAGCGCCAGATCGCCGCCAGCCGATCGCGGGAACGCACCTCGACCGTGCTGGTGGGACCGACCTCGATCGGGCGGCGGACCATGTTCCGGGTGCGCCACGACATCCAGCTGGTCAGCCGCGCGGGCGTGCGCCGGTCGTTCGTCGAGGACACCTACCTGACCCTGCGCGCGGACGGCGAGCGGCTCACGCCGACGTTCGCGGTCGAGATGCTGCCGGAGATGGACTGCGTGCAGTCCGACAAGTTCAAGTGTCCGGCCTGCAACTACGAGATCGGCGGCGTCGACGGCTTCCTGTGCGTGCCGCTCCGCTCCGAGCGCTCCCTCGCGCTCGAGTCGGCCAGCTTCTACCTGATCGGCACGGACGTCGTCTGTGACGTGCACGTGCAGGTTCAGAGCCGCCCGCAGAAGGCCCAGCTCGCGGCGCGCCAGCTCGCCGACGCGTTCGCCGAACTGGCGCCCGCGGCCGAGGTCGGGCTGGTCACGGGCTGGGTGCCGCCGGTTCACGCCGACGCGCCTCCGGCAGGCCTGGACAGCGCCCAGGTCGTCGTCAAGCTCCGCGGCGACAGCGAGGCCGGCGACCGCGCGGTCTTCCACGTCGTGACCTTCGGCGGTCTGCAGCACGTGCTGCTGACGCGCGGCAGCGCCGACGCGCTCGACGCGGCGGACGCGTCCCTGGCCGCGCTCTACGCCAGCTACTCGCTGATCGAGCGCGACCGCGACGTCGCCGAGGCCGCCGCGCTGCCGCTGCGTCACCACCTCGGCAGCAGCTTCGACGGCGTCCGCTACGACAACGCGCGATACGGCGTCACCTTCGCCGGCCCGGCCGGCTGGCGACCCGAGCACCGCGTCGGCGGCGCCCGGTTCCGCGCCCGCTGGTCGGCGCCGGACGGCAGCCAGCTGTGGCTCAACGGCTACGGCGTCCCGACCGGGATGGAGGCGTGGACGCGACGCGACGCCGACCGCTGGATCGACCACCGGTTCCGCGAGCGCGGGCTGCTGCCCGCGGCCGCGCAGCCCGACGGCGTCGAGACGGCCTGGCACGAGGGCGCGGACGGCGCGCTCGAGCGCTCGATCGTGCTCGAACAACGACAGGCCCGCTCCGAGACCGACCGGCGCTCCCCGGCTGCGCCGCGCCGCAGGATCCTCCACGTCCAGCTCTACGACGACCTGCTCTTGATCGTCGACGGCTACGGCGCCTCGGAGACCTCCGAGAGAGCGGCGCTCGACGCGCTCGCGTCGCTCCGACGCAAGACCTGATCGGCGCGAGCGACCTGCGAGGCCCCGGAGCTCCCGGCGCCTCCGGCGGAGCGCCGCGCGGCCCGCAGGAACCCGCCGGCAACCCGCCCTGGCTGACTGCCCGACAGACGCTAGACTGCCGGTGTGGACCTCCCCATCGGCATGCAGGTGGCCTTCCAGGGCAAGGCGGCCTCGATGCGCGAGATCGCGCAACAGCTGGCAGACGCCGGGATCCGGACCGCCTCGGGCCCGCTGCCTGGCGGGTGAGGGCCGCACGCGTGGCTCGCGGTCGCGGGCGAGGACCGACAGCGCGCGCTGGACGTGCACCAGCAGCACCTCGACGCCGAGACGCGACGCCAGGGGCTGCCCGTCCACGACGTCGTCTGCGACCTCGACGCGGACGAGACCCAGTGCCCGGCCTGCCTCGCGACGTTCGCGACCCACGGCGTGACCCGGTGCCCGGACTGCGGCCTCAACTTCGGCGGATGATCCCATGCGACGCCTGCTCACCCACCTCCTGACGACCGCGCTGGCCAGCGGCCTCACGGCGGCGCTGGGCGCGCAGATGACGTGGGACATCCCGCTGCGCGGCGCCCACGTCTTCGACCGGGTCACGCAGCGGTTCGCGGTCACGCCGCCTCCGTCGAAGTACCGGCCGCTCGTCGCGATCCGCGACGGCCGCGCGCCGACGCCGCACAAGTGGCGCTACTTCCACAGCACCCGCCAGAAGGCGCCGAAGGAGTTCCACCAGCCCGACTACGACGACTCGGGCTGGTTCGTCGGCGCCGGCGGCTTCGGCGACCCGGCGAAGACCGGCCACCACCACACGACATGGAACTCGGAGGTCTGCTGCCTTCGCACGACCGTCGACCTCGGCCGCACCAAGCCGAAGGCGCTGTGGTTCCAGCTGGAGCACGACGACGGCGTCCGCGTCTGGCTCAACGGCGAGCTCGTCGTCGCCGACGACGGCTACGGCGTCGGTCGCGAGTATTTCGTGACCGGCAGGGCCCTCGACGCGTGGCAGCGCGGCGAGAACGTCGTCGCGGTCCGGTGCACCAACGTCGGCGGCGCCCAGTACCTCGACGTCGGGCTCAAGTTCTTCCCCAACCTCGCCCGCGGCCAGCGCCGCGTCGAGGACCTCAAGAAGGCGCTGCGCGCCGAACGCGACCAGGCGAACCGCGTGCGGCGCGCGCTGTTCGCCCCCTTCCGCCCCCCGCCGATGCTGCTGCAGGGAGAGCTCGACCGCGACGGCCAGCGCGTCGTCCACCGCCCCGTGGACCTGCGCGAGGTCGCCTGGTGGGTCGCGACCGACCTGAGCTGTGGCCCGCTCGGCGGCGCCGTGAAGCTCGACGCGTGGCGGATGTGGGAGCTCGGCGACCTGAAGATCCGGGGGCGCGCCCAGTCGGTCGACGAGCTCGGCTGGCAGACCATCAAGGTGCGCCTGGAGACCGCCAAGACGCCCGCCCGCCGCAAGGACTCCAAGCGCTACATGCAGCAGTCGGTGCTGCGCTTCATCCACCACGGCTTCGAGGGAGACCTCGTCGTGCGCCGCCGCCTCGACGTCCGCCCCGAGGGCACGCGCGTCGTCGCGTTCGAGACCAAGCTGCAGGGCACGGTCACCCGCGGCGAGGGCTTCAAGGAGGTCGCCGCCGGCGTGGTCCAGGACGAGACCTGGAAGCTGACCAGCACGCACGAGAACCAGGACACCGCCTTCCGCCTGCTGGTCAAGCGCGCGATCGAGCGCGGCACCAAGCGCCTGCGCGACCAGCTCGCCAAGCCCAACGCGGAGCAGCTGCTCAAGTCCGACGGCCCCAAGGCCGCCCGGAGCTACCACTCGGGCCGGCTCGCGATCGGGCTGCTGGCGCTGATCAAGGGCGGCACCCCGAAGGAGGACGAGGTCCTGCAGAGCTGCCTCGAGGAGCTCCGCAAGCGTCCGCTGATCGACACCTACTCGCTCGGCAACGCGCTGATGGCGCTGGAGAGCTACTACCAGCCCGCGACCGAGATGAGCCTGCTGCGGTCCGGCTCGATCGACCGCCCCCAGAAGCGGCAGGTGCCGGACGGGGACAAGGCGCTGATGCAGCGCTGGACGGACCGCCTGATGAAGAACATCGACACGCGCGTCGACCCGGGCTACCTCGTCCGGTTCAACTACGTGCGCGGGGGTCGCTTCGACAACTCCGTCCACCAGTACGGGCTGCTGGGCCTCTACGCCGCGCACCTCTGCGGGATCGAGGTCTCTCCGACCACCTGGGAGGCCGCCGCCAACCACCTGCTCGACGTCCAGCAGGAGGACGGCCGCAAGCTGACCCTGCAGCTGATGGACTATCGGACGCACAACAAACTGCAGTTCGACCCCGAGGCCCGCGTCACGGTCGCCAGCGCGCCCAGCCGCGCCAACGGCTGGAGCTACATCAACCCCGCTCACGGCGGCGCCGAGAACGGCATCTGGGGCAGCATGACCTGCGCCGGGATCACCGGCCTCGCGATCTGTCAGGCGGCCCTGCTCGACTACCAGGGCGTCAAGCGCCGCAAGCTGCAGAACGACGCCTCGCGGGCGCGCAACGACGGCTTCGCGTGGCTCGCGGAGAACATGACCGTGCGCTACCACCCCGGCGCGTTGATCCGCCAGCAGCGCTGGCTCTACTACTATCTCTACGGCCTCGAGCGCGCGGCCCTGCTGAGCGGCGTCGCCCTGATCCAGGACCGTGACTGGTACTTCGAGGGCGCGCTGATGCTGGTGCTGACGCAGCAGCAGGACGGCGACTGGCCCGGCGAGCTGAGCGGCGACGAGGCCATCGAACGCAACGCCATGGCGATCCTGTTCCTCAAGCAGAGCACCAGCCCCGTGCTCACCGGCAAGTGACGCGCGCTCACCTGGTGGCGCTGTTCGCCCTCTGCGCGTGCGCGACGCCGCCCGCCCCGAGGCCTTGGACCGAGCTCTTCGACGGCGCGTCCCTGGCGGGATGGGAGGTCACGAACTTCGGCGGCGAGGGCGCCGTCGAGGTCGTCGACGGCGCCCTCGAGCTCGACTACGGCAGCCCGCTGACCGGCCTGACCTTCACGGGCGCGGCGCCGTCCGGCGCCTACGAGCTCGAACTCACCGCGGCGCGGGTCGAGGGCACGGACTTCTTCTGCGGCCTGACCTTCCCGGTCCGTGACGCCCACCTGACGCTGGTGCTCGGCGGCTGGGGCGGGAGCCTGTGCGGCCTGTCGAACCTCGACGGCGAGGACGCCGCCAACAACGACACGAAGCGCCTGTTCCGGTTCGAGAACGGTCGCGACTACCGCGTGCTGCTGAGGGTCCGCGCGCACGTCGTCGAGGTCCTGCTCGACGA
>JBMHDP010000148.1:0-4478 GCA_049889335.1 Planctomycetota bacterium | reverse complement strand
GGATCCCGCTCCACGCGCACACGCTGAGCGACGACGCGCTGCGGCGTCGCTTCGGCCCGGGTTGGCGACGGTTTCTCCCGCGGGCGCTCCGCGGCGCTGCGCGCGCGCGTTGAGCCGGTCGGGCGTGGAGCCTGACGTCGGCGCCGCGCCGCCGCGGCGCATCGTCAGCCTCGTGCCGAGCACGACGGAGTCCGTCTGCGTGCTCGGCGCCGCCGACCGGCTGGTCGGCTGCACGCGCTACTGCACCGAGCCTGCGGCCGCGCTCGCGGGCGTCGCCACGATCGGCGGCACCAAGAACCCGGACCTGGAGGCCGTCCTGGCCCTGGCGCCGGACCTGGTGCTGGGCAACGCCGAGGAGAACCGCGCGGAGGACCTCGACGCGCTCGCTGCGCGCGCGCCGACGCTCGTCCAGACGCCGCGCACCGTGGCCGAGGCGGTCGGTGACCTCCGCGCCCTCGCGGCGCGGCTCGGTGTCCCGGAGGCCGTCGCGCCGATCGCCGCGCGGATCGACGCGCTGCTGGCGGAGCCGCCGCCGGAGCAGGGGGCGCGGGTCTACTACGCGATCTGGCGCAAGCCGTGGATGACCGTGGGGGCCGACACGTTCATCGCGGACGTCCTGAGGTGCTGCGGGGCGCGACCCCTCGCGGCTCCCGCCGACCGCGGCGCCAGCCGCTACCCGGCGCTCACGCCGGCGGAAGCCGTCGCCGCCGGCGTCGACATCGCGCTCTTGGCGAGCGAGCCGTGGGAGTTCGACGAAGCGCAGCGCCGCGAGGTCGCCGCGGACCGGCTGTTCGGCGACGCCGCCGTGCGGCTCGTCGACGGCAGGGATTTCTGCTGGCACGGGGTGCGCATGGCCGACGGGTTGCAGCGCGCGCGCGCGGCGCTCGCGCGCTGACTACGTCCCGGCCTCGGGCGCGGCTTCGCGGCGCTTGCGGCGCCGCGCGTCCATGTCGCGGCTGTGCGCCAGGGCGGCCCGCGCCGCGCGCCGCTGACCCCAGAGCAGCCCGATGACGAGCAGCAGCGCCGCCCCGCCGATCCACGCGCCGATCACCTGCATGCGCTCGCCGGTCTTCAGCTCGAACGTGTCGAGGTCTGCCGCGAGGAACAGCGGCACCCGGTAGCGCTTGCCCTGCTGGCTCTCGTAGGCGTACCAGCGGTAGAAGAAGCCGCGCACTTCCAGCTGCGCGCGCATCGGCAGGGGGTCGACCTCGCCGGGGATCCAGATCGGGACCAGGTGGCCGCCGAAGCTGCTCGCCTGCACCCAGGCCGACGTCCAGAAGCGGATGTTCGCGGGGTTGGCCGGCGCGGCCACGGTGCGGCGCCGGATGAGCGTGCCGAACACGCGCATCGGCTCGCCGCGCGCCACCTCGCCCGCGACGAGTCGGTCGTAGGGCTCGGCGGCCGAGAGCGGCTCGACCTTCCGCCAGTCGGCCAGCGTGCGGGCCTCGGCGGTGTCCCGGACGAACGCGCCGAGGTGCCAGAGCGCCTCGGTCTGGTCTTCTTCGACGTCGCGCCACGCGAGGTCGCCGGGCCACATCGAGGTGTCGTCGAGCTTCGTCAGCAGCTCGTCGTCGAGCTCGGCGACCTCACCCCAGTCCTCGTAGTCGCGCTGGATCACGCGCCCGACCAGCATCGGCGCGGCGTCCAGCTTCTCCGGATAGGTGGTGTCGCGCAGCTTGAGCAGGTAGCCCTCGACGCGCACCCAGTCGCCGACGGACACGCCGGCGCCGTCGGGCGGGATCGAGAACGCAGCGATGACGGCTTCCCCGTCGGCGAGCCGGATGGTCGCCTCGTAGACCGAGTAGCCGTCGACCGGGTGCCCGCCGCGCGGCCCGATCAGCTGGATCAGCTGCCCTTCGTACCAGAGCCAGCGCAGCCGCCAGTCGTCGATCGACGCGCGGAGGTCCGCGACGGGGACCATCGCGGGCGGGATGTCGAGCGCGGCCGCGACGCTCGGGCCGACGTCCAGCGCCTCGGCGAGGAGGTGGGCGAGGGGCGCCTTCTCGACCAGCAGCCGCTCCCGGCGCGTCCCGTCGGCGACCTCGGCGAGCAGCTGCTCGTCCAGCTCGGGCACCGTGACGCGCTTCTCGAGGACGAGGTCAGGCGACTCCTCGACCTGCTCGACGCGGTTGAGCAGCCAGATCGCGTAGGCGAAACAGGCGGTGATGAACCCTGCGACCACATAGCGCACCCACGCGGGCATCGGCGGCAGGATACGGTGCGAGGCACGCGCTCCGGACGGCTTCATGCCCCCTCCAACGGAGGGGAGGCGCGAGTGGTTGGGTCGGATCACTCCGGCTTGTCGTACAGGCCGCCGAGGTGGAAGTTGGCGATGTCGCTGCGGTCGACGATCGTGGCCGCGTTGACGCTCAGCGTGACGGCGATGACCTCGCTGATCTCCTCGCTGGTCGCGCCTTCGCGCTTGGCCTTCTTCAAGTGGCCCTCGAGGCAGCCCTTGCACCCCGACGTGAGCGCGGCCGCGATCGCGACGAACTCCTTGGTCTTGAGGTCGAGCTGGGTCTTGCCGTAGGTCGCCTTGTAGAAGCCCATGTAGAGCTGCTTCAGCTCAGGCGTCAGCATCGCGTAGCTGCGCATCTGGGAGCTCGGCAGGCGGCCGTCCTCCAGGACGTCGTTGTTGGCGGCGGGAGCTGGCGCGTCGGCGCGCTTCGAGTCGTCGGTCATGAGGGTTCGAGGGGCTGTCCAGTCAGGCTGCGCGCAAGGGTGCGGCCCAACGTCGACGACCGCAACCGGCGCGCGCAGATTATTGCAGGCCCAGCTGGAGGCGCACCAGGGCGTCCCGGTCGAGCTCGCTCTCGAGCTGCTGGAAGGCAGCCTCGAACGGCAGCCACTGCATCTCCCCGATCATCGGTCCGGGCTGCAGCTCCGTGACCGGGTCCTCGGGCGTGCCCGCCTGCCACGCGAACGGCCACTCGACGAAGCCCACGTCCCCGAACAGCTCCTTGCTGGGCTGGGTCAGCTCCTGCAGGTGCACCGGTCGGCGCAGGCCGAGCTCGGCGTGCACCTCGCGGCGGATCGCCTGCTCGATCTTCTCCCCGGGCGTGACCGGGCCGACCACGGGGCCGAGCGGCCACTCCTCTCGCGGCTTGTGACGCAGCAGCAGGAACTCGATTCGGCGATCGAGCACCTGGAACACGAAGACGCGGACGCGGTGTTCGAGGTTGAACATGCAGCACCAGGCGACGGGGTCGCCTGCTCCCTCTAGTGGGGAGCATCGGCGTGGCTGCGGTCCGAACTGTGGATTCGTGCCCGGTTTTGGCGGGCGGCGGGCGGGCTACCTGCCGCGTTCGTCGCCGCCTTGGCGCGCCTTCCCGCCCTTGCCGTCGGCGGCTGGGCGCGCGGGTTCGCCGCGGAACATCGCGCCGACGAAGCGGAACGAGTTCGGCAGCGTCTGGTCCTGGAACCGGTCGCCCCAGGAGTGGCCGCCGCCGTCGACGAGTCGCCACCGGTGCGGGATGCCGCGCTGCTCGAGGCAGGCGTGCAGCAGCTTGTTGCCGCTGTCGAAGCCGTAGCGGTCGTCGCTGCCGGCGTCGAAGTAGATCCGCAGGCCCTCGAGCGACGCCTCGTCCAGGCGGTCGGCGATGCAGGTCGGGTTGACCTTCTTCCAGACCTGCTTGTCGATCGGGTCGCCGAATCCCAGCCGGCCCGCGAAGCCCTTGAGCCGGGCGGGCATGTCGTCCGGGTCCTTGGCGAACACGGCCGAGCTGTGCACCGCGACGGCGCCGAACAACTCGGGCTCGGTGAACGCGATCCGCAGCGCGCCCATGCCGCCCATCGAGACGCCCATCAGCGCGCGGCCGTCGCGCTGTTCGCGCACGCGGTACGACGCGCAGACGTGCTTCAGCAGGTCGTCGCTGATCAGGTCCTGCCAGCGCTCCTTGCCGCGGTTCATGTACATCGAAGAGCGCCCGCCGTTGGCGGTGACGAAGACGCACGGGGGCAGCCACCCCTCCGAGACCGCCTTGTCGAGCATCTGGGCGCCGCCGCGGCTGTGGAAGCGGTTGTGGTCCTCCCACATGCCGTGCAGCCAGACGATCAGCGGCCAGCGCTGCTGCTTGTTCGCGTCGTCGTCGTAGCCTTTGGGCAGGTAGACGCCGTACGGCATGCGCCGCCCGACAGCCTCGCTGTCGAAGCGCTCCTCGGAGTAGGTGAAGTGCTGCATCTCCCGCGGGCTGCGGTCGCGGCGGCCGCGGCGCTGCGCGGGGAGGGCGCTCAACAGAGCGAGGGCGGACAACGTGACGTAGAGGATCGCGCGCATGCGTTTCCAGGGTGCAGGGACAGACGGTAGTGTTGCGCGGCGAACTCCGCGCGCCCAGGGGGCGCCCCAGAAAAGGCCGATCGTGGACCCCGCCGCCGACAGACTCCGACCTCTGCTCGACCGCATGGTCGACTACGAGCGGCGCCGCCCGCAGCGCTGCGACTGGGACCTCGCGGGGGTCGCGGCGCTGCTCGGACGGGCC
>JBMHDP010000147.1:0-4247 GCA_049889335.1 Planctomycetota bacterium | reverse complement strand
GCGTGCCGAGGCGGAAGTCGATTCCGTTCGACGCCACGACGCCGACTGCGTTCGCGCCGGGCGCGACGCTGAAGGCCTGGAAGTAGGCGTGCTGTCCGGAGAGCTGCGGGTCGTTGGGGAGCGCCATCGAGAACGAGGCCTTGAGCTGCGCGCCAGGCGTGGTTGCGAAGCCGAACACGTCCGCGGACTGGTAGAGCCAGCACCCGGTCATCCCTACCTGGCCGAGGTCGAACGGCAGCGCACCGACTACGACTACTTTGACGCGAGCGGCGCCCACGTCGGTCGGGTGATGCGGTTCGACCTTCAGGGCGAGTCCAAGCAGATCCGGCAGGTCCGCCGTGACGGCGAGGGATGGGCGGCCCAGGCGATGCCGTCACCACGTCCGCTTTCTGCGTCCCCGAAGATCTGCCGCGACATGGTCGAGGACGGCGCACGGGCTCAGATCGTCGACCCTGCGTTCTACGCGGTGCCGATGCTCTCGATCCTGTGCGGCTGCATCGGCAACTCGCGCCGCGTGCAAATCAAGGGCGGTTGGGTCGAGCCAGCGGTGATCTGGACTGCGCTCCTTGCGCCGAGCGGGAGCCGAAAGTCCCCGCCGCAGAAGGAGCTGCTACCGACCATGCGTCGCGGCTTGGATCGCGAGGACCACACGCTTGCTCACTGTCGTCACATACGCCCGTCACTTTGCCAGCCGGAGCACCACGCCTTGCGCCTGGCTCGCGACGAGTTCGAGCGCTGCGGGTTCGGGCGGCGCCGGTGCGGAGTTCTGGGCGGTGTCGCCGACCTTCGGGGTCGCCGTCACCAGGTCGACCAGGCATTGCTCCGGCAGGTCCAGTCGAAAGGCTCCCGCCTGGTCCGTCGTGGCGCTCGCCAACACCGCCGCAGGCACACGCGCCGCGCCGTTGACGTAGGCCAGAACCTGCACGCCGGCTGCCGCATGTCCCTGAGCGTCCTCGACCCTCCCGGTCATGGATACGAGCCCGCGCAGCCACAGCACGACGTCGGTGTCGCCAGCGCGCGCGGAGACGGACGGGCTAGCTCCAAGGTGGGCGTCCGAGTTGTACCAGTTGTAGGACGCCACGATGGTGAACAACTCGACCACGCCCATATCCTCGGTCACACCGAAGAGCTCGAAGCGCCCGCCTGCTCCGGACGTCGCGCGGATCCTGGGTTGGTCTTCGCCCCCGGCGACCTGGACGAAGACTCCGACGGCGGGCGAGCCTTCGGGGGTGCGGACGACGCCTGTGATGGGCTCGCCGAGGTCCAGGGTCAGCTCGACGTCCTCGACCTGTCCGCCTTCGGGTAGCTCTACGGCTTGCTCGGCCTTGGACCCGGGTCGGCCGCGGACCGACGCCGTGACCTTGAGAGTCCCCCCCGGGATGTCGGCGAAGTGGAACCGTCCATGCGTGTCCGTGCGCGAGTGCCGGACCGCTGTTACCCACGTCTTCTTCAAGGCCTCCGCGTCCGGACGGAAGCGACCGAGGTCCGCGTTCGCGCCCCGCAGCTTGACCAGGTGGTCGGGGATCGGGGCGCCGGTTCGGGCCCTCAGGATCCCCTCAATGCGTCCAGCGGGGTGCAGCATCAGATCGCCGTACTCGATCCGCTCGCGGTCACCCTCGTCGGCGGGGAAGTCGTAGACCCGCGTGCCGTAACCGTCTTTGCGGAGGAACAGCTGGTGATCGATCAGCGCGTGCAGTCTGGTCAGCTCGAACCGACCGTCGGGTCCCGTGATCGCTGACTCCCAGTCCGAGCGGGACACGCCTTCCACGGTCTTGGACCCGACGCCGGCGACGTAGACCCCCTCGATCGGGTCGCCATCGTTGTCGACCACCCGCCCCGTCGCGACCCGTGCCGGACGGAGTACGAAGTCCAGCCGTGTGTCCTCGGACAGCTCCACGTCCCCGAGCCTCTTGCGTTCCTCGCCGTGGCCCTCCGCGCGGGCCCGGAGGTCGGCGAGGTCGCGGCGCTTGGCCCCGCCGAGCCCGATCATCTCGTACCGCCCGTTTACGTCCGTGACTACGGAGCGTTGATATGACGCCCCCAGGCCGACCTCGGCGCCGGCGATCGGGTGCCCGTGCGAGTTGCTGACGATGCCGTGGACCCGCACGCCGTCTTCGAGGGCGAGGTCCAGCCGAGCGCGCACGCCCGCGCGCAGCTCGATCCTCTTCGATGGGGGAAGAGCCGCGTCGCGCGGCGTGATCTCCACGGTGAGAAGGCCCGGCTGCAGGCCATCGAATAAGACGCGGCCGCCGATGTCCGCACGCGCGCGGCACTGCTCGATCCGCCGGCTGTCCCGGCCGAGCACGAGCGCGCCCTCGACCGGCGAGCCGTCCGATGCGCGGGTCAGGACGACCTCGAGGATCGCTGCGGCCGTGAGCCGCAGCTCTACGTCGTCCCCTGCGAAGAGGTGGTCGCGCCGCGCGGTGGCGTGCTCGCCGGCGCTGGCCTCCACGTCGAGCGGCACGGACGTCGGGACGGCGACCTCAAAGCAGCCATCGTCGTCGGTTACGGCCGCAACGACAGGGTGGCGTGCGTTGCGTTCCTCGGCATCGGGGATCATGAACTCGCTGCGCTTGCGACGGGTGATCGTCACCGTGGCACCGGGGAGGGGTGTGCCGAGATCGTCGCTCACAACCCGTCCGCGTAGCAGACCATCACGTCCAGCGGCCAAGGTCTCGGGCTCGTCGACTTCAGGAGTGACCTCGGTGCGCGCTCGGCTGGCGCCCGCGTCGAGAGCTTGCCCCTGCGCTCCTGCAGCGCCCGACCCGAGTGGCTCTCCCGCACCCTGCTGGTAGGGCGCAGGAGGGTCGCCGATCGTCGTCGCGATGACGGCGAACGTGCCAACAAGGAGGGCAGCAGCGGCGAGCAGGGCAACAGTCGTCTTCTTCATGGTGAGGAGTGCGATCGTAGAGGTGGCTGTTGACCGCGCGGTCGCGACCGCCGTCGCGGCAAGCCTCGCCGCCGCAGCGCGAGGCAGCGGCGCGTGCGTCGAGTAGGCGAGCAGAGCTACTCAGGAGCGTCTCTCGATCGATGCGCGCAAGCGACAACTGCGACAGCGCTCCCGTCCGTTTCGGCTTCGTGTGCTCTCAGGCGCACATCGATCGTCGACGCGGGGATCCTAGCGACGGCGACGCCTCGCCGCGAACGCACCGCAGCGGAGACCTCAGCGGGCGCCGCGACGCGCCTGGATGTCAGAGAGGCGCAGCTCGACGATGCTCCCCTCGACGCCGGTGTGGTCGATGTTGAGCAAGCGAAGGCGCAGGTCGTCGGCGGCCCAGTCGACCTCATTTCCGTGGTATTGGCGTTGGCGGCTGAGCTGCGATCGCGGGTGGTGCCGAGGTGGGATGAGGCGCATGCGATCATGGGAGGCGCGAGTGCGCCAGCTGAGCGAGAAGCAGGCTTCGCGGCAATCGATGCGCCGTGCCGCACGTGGAACTCGGTCCCGCAAGCGCCGGGGCATAGCAGGCTTCGGATGAGTGGGGTGCGCCGCTGCCCGTGGGTGGACCTGCTGCGGTAGGTGGGTGCGTGGCGGAAGGATGACGGCCGGAGCCTGGAAGCGGATCGTCGCCGTAGTGGGGCTGGGGTGTGTCGGACTGCAGGTTCAACCGCCCAAACCCGCCATAGCGCGACGCACGCGCGAACGCGCCGGAACCGGGGAATGCGCCCCGGGCCGGCCGATTTCCCATTTTCTTGGCGCGATTCGGGGCCGCTCTGCGGGGTCCCCGTTGGCGCGGGCACCAAGTCCGCCCTCTCACTCGCCAAGGAAACACGATGAACCCACAACCCCTCCCCGCTCGCCTCCTCGCCTCCTCTGTCGCCTTGGCCGCCACGCTGTGCGCCCAAGGTAGGTTCAGCGCCGGCCAGGATATCACGACCACCTGCTACGCCGCCAAGGACACGCACGCCGCCGACCTGGACGGCGACGGCGCCCTCGACGTGCTCTCCGTCTCCTGGCAGGACCACCGGGTCGCCTGGTACCGCAACCTCGGCAACGGCACGTTCGGCTCCGAGCAGGTGATCACCACCAGCGCGACCGGCGCCGAGGCGGCCTACGCCGCGGACCTCGACGGCGACGGCGACCTCGACGTGCTCGTCGCTGCCGGCGGCAGCCACGTCGTCTCCTACTTCCCCAACCTCGGCAACGGCAGCTTCGGCGCGGAGCAGGTGCTGTCGAGCAGCCCGACCGGACCGCAGGACGTCTACGCCGCCGACCTCGACGGCGACGGCGACCTCGACGTGCTCGCGGC
>JBMHDP010000146.1:0-8463 GCA_049889335.1 Planctomycetota bacterium | reverse complement strand
AGGAGGTTGGCTACGCCGCAGTCGCCGGCCAGCACGCGCGACCGCCAGTCGTCGTAGCGGTCGGCGGGTACATGACGTCCCAAGGTCCGGAGCACGTAGTCGTCGCCGCCGCCGTCGAGCAGACGCAGCGCGAGCGCTTCGAGCCGCACCTTGTCGAAGCGCTGCTCGAAGCTGACGACGTACTCGCGAGGCACCGGGAGGTCGGAGCGCGGCTCCTCGACCGAATCCCAACGGATCGTCGAGCCGCGGTAGGCGCCGATTCGGAGCAACTCCACCTTGGACGCGCTGACGAGCAAGCGCCGCCTGCCGCCTTCGACGCGCTGCAGCGCGTGCAGATCGAACGCGCGCGCCCTCAGCCTGTCATCTCCCGGCTCGACATCGACGCGGTCCCAGCCTGCTTCCGACAGCCGCTCTGCGAGGCTGCGCAGGTCCGCTTCGGGGTCGGCGCCGAGCAGGAGGCGCCAGTGCGCGACCTGGTCGGCGCAGAATGCGGGGCCTGCGACGACCGGCTCCAGCTGCAGCGGGGCGAACACCTCGTCGAGCGCCGGTTCGCTCCCGTCGCCAAGGCCGGCGTCGCTCGGGACGGCGATCGCCTGATCTCGGCCGGAGTTGGCCAGCAGGTCGGAGATCAGGGCCTCGACGTCGCCGAGCTGCCGCAGGACGAAGTCGTATTGCGCCTCACCGACCGCGGGACCGAGGCGGAACGCGCCCACGCTCCAACGCGCTTCGAGCTCGCCGGAGCTGGCGTCGGTGAAGGTCCCCGGAGGCCCGAAGGAATCTTCGCCGAACGGGCGGTCCCCGATATCGAGGGCGACATCGCCGGACCAGAACGCAGCCCCGCCGAGGTCGAAGCGGAACGCGGGCAACACGGACACCGACGCGAGCAGCTCTCCTGCCGGCGCCGGCAGCGCGTCGTCGGACTGCGCGAAGCGCACCTCGTGGATCCCTGAGCCGTACAGGACCTCCGCGACCGCGTGCGTCAGCCGCGCCGAGACCGGGTGCCCGTCCGAGACGATCACGGCGCGGCGCACGGCCCAGCCGTTGCCCGTCACGCTGGAGCTCGCCCGCGACGAGTGCGAGTCCCCGAAGCCCGCCGAGAGGGAGAACCCGAACGACGGCAGCGCGCCGATCGGCCGGGCCGAGTCTCGCGGGTAGACGCCGGACGCGGGCACCGAGACCGGCAGGAGCCAGGTCAACAGGCCCAGCGTCGTCGCGACGTAGACGACCCAGCGGCGCCACGGCGCTTGCGCGGCGACACCGCGCAGCGCGAACGCGACGTAGCTGAGCACGACCAGCGGGTTGAAAGTGACGAAGCCGAGCACCCACAGCCACCGGGGCACCCCGGGCACGGCTGCGCCCACGCCCTTCATCGCGTGCACCGTCAGCCCGAAGAGGACGAGGAAAAGCGCGACGACGACCAGACCGACGATCGACATGATCGCACGATACGGAGGACGCGCGCGGAACGCAGGCCAGATTGGCAGCCTCCCGCGAACGACCGAACCGGGCCCTGGCCCCTGGCGCCGCAAGGTCCTACCGGGTACCTGTTTCTGCCCCCATGTTCGACAACGTCCGAGAGCGTCTCCAGCACGAGCTGCACGACATCCGCGAGGCCGGCCTCTGGAAGGAGGAGCGGGTGCTGCAGAGCCCGCAGGGCGCGGAGATCACCGCCAACGGCCAGGACGTGCTGTGCCTGTGCGCCAACAACTACCTCGGCCTCGCCAACGACCCCGAGCTGACGCAGGCGGCCAAGCGCGCGATCGACGAGAGCGGCCTCGGCATGGCGAGCGTGCGGTTCATCTGCGGCACGCAGGCGCCGCACAAGACCCTCGAGCAGAAGATCAGCGCGTTCCTCGGCCTCGAGGACACGATCCTCTACTCGTCCTGCTGGGACGCCAACGGCGGCCTGTTCGAGATCCTGATGGGTCCGGACGACGCGATCATCAGCGACGCGCTCAACCACGCCTCGATCATCGACGGCATCCGGCTGACCAAGTCGCGCCGCCTGCGCTACGCCAACAACAACATGCAGGAGCTCGAGCAGCACCTGAAGGACTCGCAGGACTGCCGCACGCGCATGATCGTGACCGACGGCGTGTTCTCGATGGACGGCTACATCGCCGACCTGCCGGCGATCTGCGAGCTCGCCGACAAATACCAGGCGATCGTCGTCGTCGACGACAGCCACGCGACCGGCTTCTTCGGCCCGACCGGCCGCGGCACGCCCGAGTACCACGGCGTGCAGGACCGCGTCGACATCGTCAACTCGACCTTCGGCAAGGCGCTCGGCGGCGCGTCCGGCGGCTTCACGTCGGGGCCGAAGGAGGTCGTCGACCTGCTGCGCAACCGCGCGCGGCCGTATCTGTTCTCCAACACGCTCGCGCCCGCGATCGTCGGCGCGACCATCGCGTGCATCGACCAGCTGTCCGCGACGACGGCGCTGCGCGACAAGCTCGAGGAGAACACCACGTTCTTCCGCGAGCAGATGACCGCGGCGGGCTTCGACATCGTGCCCGGTGACCACCCGATCACGCCGATCATGCTGGGCGACGCCAAGCTCGCCGTCGACATGGCCGCGCGCATGATGGACGAAGGCGTCTACGTGATCGGCTTCAACTACCCGGTCGTGCCCAAGGGCAAGGCCCGCATCCGCGTCCAGATCAGCGCCGCGCACACGAGGCAGCACCTGGAGACCGCGATCGCCGCCTTCGTGAAGGTCGGCAAGGAGATGGGCGTCATCCAGTGAGGACCGACCTCGAGAAGCTGCGCGAGTCGGGCCGCATCAGCGCTACCGCGCTGGCGCACGGCCGCGCGATGCTGGAGCCCGGCCAGAAGATCGCCGCCGTGCAGGAGGCGGTCGAGGCCAAGATCCGGGAGCTGGGCGGCGAGCCCGCGTTCCCGGCGCAGGTCTCGCGCAACCACATCGCCGCGCACTACTGCTCGCCGCCGGGCGACCCCACCGAGGTCCAGCAGGGCGACATCATCAAGCTCGACTGCGGCACCCACGTCGACGGCTGGGTCACGGACAACGCGACCACCGTGGACCTGCGCGACGGCGACGACTCGCTGCTGTGCTCGGCCAGCAAGATGGCGCTCGAGAACGCGATCGCGCTGATGGGGCCGGGCGTCTCGCTGTCCGAGATCGGCCGCACGGTCGAGGCGACGATCACCCAGCTCGGCTTCCAGCCGGTCCGCAACCTCTGCGGCCACGGCGTGGCGCGCTACACGATCCACTGCGCGCCGTCGGTGCCCAACTACCACGACCCCAAGGCCGCCAAGCTGCGCGCCGGCCAGACCATCGCGTGCGAGCCGTTCGCCTGCGACGGCAAGGGCTACATCGACGTCGAGGGCAAGTCCGAGGTGTTCATGCTGCGCAAGCCGGTCAAGCCCAAGGACAACCTGCCCAAGGACGTCTACGAGGCGATGCAGGCGACCGAGCGGCTGCCGTTCGCGCGCCGCGACCTCGTCCGCCTGCTCGGCGACGACGCGCGCTGCGAGGAGGCCCTCAAGGTGCTGTCCAAGAAGAAGCTGATCGACGACTACCCGCCGCTGGTCGAGCGGCCGGGCGTGCGCGTCGCCCAGTACGAGCACACGATCTTCATCGGCGAGGACGGCCCCGAGGTGATGACCCGGCCACCCGCATGAGGAGCGCCTGAGGGACCATGCGCATCGGCGTCGACGCTCGAGAGGCGTTTCGCGCACAGCCGCGCGGGATCGGCGTCTACACGCGCAACCTGACCCGTGAGTTCGCGGCGCTGGCGCCCGACGACGAGTTCCTGCTCTACCACCAGCTCGAGCAGCCCGCGGGGGTCGAGGACCCCTACGTGCTCGGCGCCAACCAGCGCGCGGTCCAGGCCAACATGCCCGGCGGCCGGTGGCACAGCTGGGAGCGGCTGCAGATGCCGTGGCGTATGCGGCGCGACCGGCTCGACGTCTACCACGGCACCTACAACACGCTGCCGCCGCGCGCCCCGCTCGGCGTCGGTGCTTTCTGGAAGGGTCCGCCGATGGTGGTCACGATCCACGACCTGATCGTCACGTGGCACGACGATGACATGGACGATCCGTTCATCCAGTACGTGCGTGAGGTCACCGAGCGCGTCGTCCGCGAGGCGACGGTGATCCTCACGATCAGCGAGTGGAGCCGTCGGGACATCTGCGAGCGCTACCCGTGCGATCCCGGCAAGGTCCGGCTGTGCCGCAACGGCATCGACCCGGCGATGCTGGCGGGCGCGCCGGACGGCGCCGGAGATCGCGCCCGCGCGCAGTACGCCGAGGGCCGCCCCTACTGGTTCTCGCCGGGCGCGGCGCTCGAGCGGAAGAACACCGGCCGGATGATCGAGGCGTTCGCGCTGGCGCGGGCGCGACGCGCCGACCTCTCACCGCTGCTGCTGATCTCGGGCCTCGGCAAGGCCGTGGACCGGTTCCGCGAGCGCGCCGCGCGCGCCGGCGTGCTCGAGCACGTGCGGTTCCTCCCCTACCTGGCGCACGAGGACCTGATCGCGGTCTACGCGGGCGCCGACCTCTGCATCTACCCGAGCCTGGTCGAGGGCTGGGGTATCCCGGTCACGGAGGCGCTGGCGCTGGGCACTCCCGTCCTGACCAGCAACACGTCGGCCATGCCCGAAGCCGGCGGCGAGCACGCCCGCTACTTCGACCCGCACGACGTCGACGCGATGGCGACCGCGATGCTCGCCGCGGTCGACGACTACCTGCCGGCGTGGCCGGGCCTCCGCGCTGCGGCCGTCGCCCGCGCGCGCGGCTTCACGTGGCGTCGCACCGCAGAGTCTGCGCTGGACGCCTACCGCGCCGCTGTCGACCGCGGCAGGTGACGGCGCCTAGCAGGCGCCGGCCTTGCCCTCGGCGAGGATCCGCTGCGCCAGTCGGTCGGCGGCGAAGCACGGGGGCACGTCCTCTTCCTTGGAGATGGTCCACAGCTCCTTGAGGGCCTGCGGGATGCGCTCGATCTTGCGCAGCGCGACCTTCTCGTCGTAGCCGCCCTCGTGGAACTCCACCGAGACGTTGACGATCCCGCCTGCGTTGATGACGTAGTCGGGGGCGTAGAGGATGTCGCGCTCCGCCAGCATCTCGCCGTGCTCGGGCTTGAGCAGCACGTTGTTGGCCGCGCCCGCCACGACCTTGGTGTTGAGCGCGGGGATGCTCTGATCGTTCAGGACGCCGCCGAGCGCGCACGGCGCGAACAGGTCGCAGGCCATCGTCATGATCTCGGTCTCACCGACGATCTGCACGCCGTGCTCGGACGCGAGCTGCTCGAGGCGCTTCTGGTCGCGGTCGTAGGCGTAGACCTCGGCGCCTGCGTCGGCGAGGCGCTCCGCGAGCGGTCCGCCGACCGCGCCGACGCCCTGGATCGCGATCTTCTTGCCCTTGGGGTCGTCGCTGTCGAACGCCCAGCCCAGCGCGGCGCGCACGCCGAGATAGACCCCGTAGGCCGTGTAGGGCGATGGGTTGCCGCTGCCGCCGTCCTCGCGGGCGAGGCCGCTGACGTGCTTGGTCGCGCGCCGGACGACCTCGAGGTCCTCGATGGTCGTGTTGACGTCCTCGGCCGTCGTGTAGAGCCCGTCGAGCGAGTCGACCAGCCGCCCCATTCCCAGATAGAGCGCCTCGGACTTGATCGTCTTGGCGTCGCCGATGATGACCGCCTTACCGCCGCCGAGCCCCGTGCGGGCCACGGCCGACTTGTAGCTCATGCCCTTGGCGAGCCGCTCGACGTCGAACAGGGCCTCCTGCTCCGACGGGTAGTTCCACATCCGCAGGCCGCCCAGCGCCGGGCCGAGCGTCGTGTCGTGCACGGCGATGATCGCGTGCAGGCCGCTCTCGGGGTCGACGCCACGAACGACTCGCTCGTAGCCCTCGACCGGAATCTCGGTGATTTGAAGGGTGTCGCTCACGGAATCGGGCGCGGCGGGGCCGCGCAATCAGGGCGAAATAAGATAGCGAGCGTCGGCGGCGAAGCCACTCCCGCAGCGGCCGCTATCGGACCACGGACACAAACCGCTCCGTGACAATATGTTCAGCGCGCCGCGCGGCTGCCGACCTTGACTTCGAGGTCGACCTCGGCGCCTTCGCGCCGCACCCGGACCGTCACGGTCCTCCCGATGATGAGGGTGTCGAGCACCTCGGTGTACTCCTCGAGATCGAGCGTTGGCTGGCCGTTGATCGCCAGGATCCGGTCGCCTGGCTCGATCCCGGCCTCGAACGCCGGGCGACCCTCGAAGACCTCCCCGACGAGCACGCCCTCGTCCTCGCCGGCGTAATCGGGCATGAAGCCGAACGCCGGTCGGAGGCCTTCGGGGTTCTCCGTCGGGCCTCCGTCGCCGCCCGCCGTCGCGGTCGACGAGGGCTTGCTGGCCGGCATCGCCGGCATCGGGTCGCGCTGGGGTGCTGGCGCGACCACGACGAAGTCGGCCACCTCGCCGTCGGCGATCGTCACCTCGCCCCCGGCGTCGTCGACGGTCTCGGCCGACAGCACGCGGACCTCGATCCCGGGCATGCGCTCGACCACTCGCTGCACCGTGCCCCAGCCGTGGTCGCTGTGGGCGCGGCCGCAGATCAGCACGGCGAGCGGGCGGCGGTCGGCCTCGACGCCGGCGAGGTAGTCGACGATCGACTCGGCCATGGTGTCGTCCTTGAGGCACTGCGCGGCGTAGAAGCGCGCCATGCCGTCCTCGCCGAGCATGCCGCCGTGGCCCGCCATCATCTCCTGGAACGACTCCCAGTAGCCGTCCTGCGGCGCGGTCGTCGCGCGGGCGAGGTGCTCGCTCCCCATCACCGCGTCCAGCCCCTCCTTGGCGGCCTTGGTCGCGAGCGGCCGCGGCGCGTTGGCCGCGAGCACCGGCAGGCCGTGGCGCTTGGCGAACTCGATCACCGGCCGGTAGTCGCGCTCGTAGTGCGGCCACGGACGCGCCCCGGCGCGGAACGCGGCCTCGTCGATCTCGCCGTCGAGGTACTGCTGCAGCACGGGCTGCACGTCGCGCTCGAACATCTCCATGGCGATCACGAGGTTCGGGCGTCGCTGGTGCATGGCGCGGAGCAGCGCGTGGTGCGTCCGGTGCACGCCGGGCGTATGGTGCAGCTCACCGAGCGCGACCAGGTCGGCGTCCACGACCGCCGCGGCGACGGCGTCCACCGCCGCGGGCTGGTCGGAGCCGGGCACGATGATCCGGGAGCCGGTGCTGGCGCACGCGCCGAGCAGGCCGAGGAGACAGAGCGCGAGGTTCGAACGCATCGACATATCTGACCCACTAGATAGGACCCGCACAAGCCAGGGCAAGTCCGCAGTCTCGCGCCGGGACCGCGTCGCGCAGAACCCCGCGTGGCCCTTTCCTCGCGCGCTCCGAGCCCCTTGAATCGCGCCGTCGGCATGAAGATCACCACCTGGAACGTCAACGGCATCCGCGCTCGCCTCACCCACGTCGTGGACTTCCTCCGCGAGCACGAGCCCGACGTGCTCTGCCTGCAGGAGACCAAGGTCGTCGACGAGTTGTTCCCGCTCGCGGCGCTCGAGGACGAGGGCTACGAGGTCTGCTTCGACGGCCAGAAGGGCTACAACGGCACCGCCATCCTGGCCGCGCACGACCTGGAAGACGTCCGCAAGGGCATGCCCGACGACCCGCCCGACGCCGACAAGCGCGTGCTGGCCGCGTCCGTCAACGGCGTCCGCGTGCTCAACCTCTACGTCGTCAACGGCCAGGAGGTCGGCAGCGAGAAGTACGCCTACAAGCTCGACTGGATGCGCCGCCTGCGCGCCTACCTCGACGCGAGCTTCTCGGCGCAGGACGACGTCGTGGTGGTCGGCGACTTCAACGTCGCCCTCGAGGACCGGGACGTGCACGACCCGGACTGGTGGCGCGGCCGCATCCTGTGCTCCGACGAGGAGCGCGCGGCGATGCGCAACGTGATGGCGTTCGGCCTCGAGGACAGCTTCCGGCAGCACCACGACGACGCCGGCGTCTACACCTGGTGGCACTACACCGGCGGCTCCGCGGTCAAGGACGACGGCCTGCGCATCGACTACGTGCTCTCGTCGCCGAGCGCCGCGCGCAGGTGCGCCGACGTGATCGTGCACAAGGACGAGCGCCGCAAGAAGAGCCCCAGCGACCACGTCCCGGTGACCGCGGTCTACCGCGACGCCTAGCGCTCGCGCGAGACGTCGAACGGCCTCGCCGCCTCGACGTCGAGCGGCTGCGTCGCCAGCGCCGAGACCGGCAGACCCTGGAGCTTGAGGTCGAGCAGGCGCGCCATGTCGCAGACCTGCAGGTCGACTTCGGCCGGCGCGAGCCGCCACGGCGCGTGCGCGACGTCGCCCCGCACGAGGCGGCCGCGCCGCACGGCGAACAGGCTGTAGCGCTCGACCAGGAACTGCTCCAGCGAGCCGTCCGCGGCCGCGGCCGCAGGCCCCACGGCCCGCCAGCTGGCTTCGAAGCGCGCGGGCGGCGCGCGGCG
>JBMHDP010000145.1:0-2814 GCA_049889335.1 Planctomycetota bacterium | reverse complement strand
CCGCACGCCCACCAGACCAGCGTGCGCCGCGCGCGCTGCGCGTCGACGCCCAGGCTGTGGGCGCTGTCGTCGCGCAGCGTCAGCAGGTCGAGCTCTCTGGCCCGCGGCCAGACCAGCAGCGCGAACAGGGCGAAGCCGCCGGCCGTGATCCACGCGTGCTGCCACGTGCGCGCGTCGAGCCCGCCCATCAACCAGAACAGCACGCGTGAGCTCGCCGTGTAGTTGTCGAAGGCGAACGTCACGACGAACGACGTCAACGCGCCGAACAGCGTGTTGAGCGCGACGCCGGCGAGCAGCAGGTTGGCGACCGAGAAGCGGCCGTGCGCGCCGGCGAGCACGAACACCAGCGAGGTCACGCCCACTGCGCCCAGGAGCGCCAGCAGCGGCGTGAACACCACGCCGAGATCGGCCCAGCCGAACACGATGGCGAGCGCGCCGCCGAACGCGGCGCCGGCGGCCGTGCCGATGATGTCCGGCGACGCGAGCGGGTTGCGGAAGGTCGCCTGCATCACCGTCCCCGCCAGCGCCAGCGCGCCGCCGCCGAAGATCGCGACCAGCGCGCGCGGCGCGCGGATCGTGCCCAGCACGAACCGGTCCGCGGCGTCGGGCGCCTCGGTCATCCCCGTCCACGACGAGAGCCACGCGAACAGCGCGCCCAGCCCCGGACGCTCGCGCGCCAAGCCCAGGTGCAGCAGCGCAGCGACCAGCAGCGCGAGCAGCAAGAGGAGCGGCAGACGGCGCTTCACGGCGCCTTCCACTCCTGCAGCCGTCGCTGCACGAACGCCGCGGCGTCGACGAGGTGGTGCGACGTCGTGCTCAGCAGCGGGCCCGGCACGAACAGCAGCCGGTCCTGCTGCACGCACGGCAGCAGCTCGAGCCCAGGCAGCTGCGCGACCCACTCCGGCGCCGACTGGCCGGGCTCGCCCGCGAGCACGAGCGCGTCGGGGCGCCAGGCCAGCACCTCCTCGATGTCCAGCTTGCGGAACGCGCCGACGCCGCGCTCGGCCGCGATGTTGACGGCGCCGGCCGCGCGCGCGATCGCGTCGAACAGCGAGCCTTCGCCGTAGGTGTGCAGCGCGCCGTCGAGGCTGAGCAGCCGCCACGCGGGCAACTCCTCGGCGACCGCCGCGACCTGCGCCAGCTCGGCGCGCATCGCGTCGACCACGGCGCCGACCTCGTCCTCGAGGTGCGTGACGCGGCCGAGCACGCGGAGGTTGGCCTCGATGTCGTCGAAGCCGTGCGGGTCGGTGGTGCGCACGACCGGCACGCCGGCCGCGGCCAGCAGCGCCAGCGTCTCGGCGCGGGTGTAGGCGTCGACCAACACCAGGTCGGGCCGCACCGAGAGCAGCTCCTCCGGCGCCGCGCCGACGAGCTCCAGGCCGCCGGCGCGCGCCGCGACGAGGCTGTAGCCAGGGTCGGCGACGAACCGGTGGGCCCCAGCGACGCGGCCCGGCGGCAGCGCCCCGAGCAGCGACTCCGCCGCCAGCACCGAGCCCAGGACGATCCGCTGCGGCGGCGTCGAGGGCCGCCACTCCGCACCCTGCCAAGGGTGCTGCTCGGCGCAGCTCGACAGGCCTGCCATCGTCAAGGCGGTCAGCGCTGCGGCCCGGCGGAGCATCGCTGCATCATCCCCCGGTGCGGCAGCCCGGCAAAGTCTCCGCTGCTGCGCGCGACAGGTCCGCCCCGGCTCCCGGCCACGAGGGGCGCATGACGAACCGTTCTGCTCTCCGCAAGGCGCTCGGCGTGGCCCTGGCCTGCTCACTTGTGCTGCCGTCGTGCAAGATCGGCGACGCACGCGCGCTCGACACCCGCCGTGACCTGTCCGGACTCGAGCTGCACTACCTCCGCCAGAAGGCCGGCGGGGACTCTGAGGAGAACACCCGGAGCATCGAAGGGGAGCTGGCCGGCTGGCCGTTCTGGTTCGCGCCGGCGGTCACGCTGCGCTACGCCGGCTCCAACACGCTGCACCTCGGCGACGTCCAGATGCCAGCCTCGGGCGAGGGGGAGGAGGCCGCGCCCACGGCCGCGATCAGCGGCTTCGAGCACCGCTCCGGCTCGGCGCTCGGGCTCGGCACCGTGCTCTACCGGAGCCGGTCCGGCGCGTGGCGCCCCGACGGCAGCCTCGACCGCTGGACGTCGGACTGGGGCATCGGCTGGGGCCTCCTCTACAGCTCCGAGACGTCCGGCGGCAGCAACGGCCTGAGCGACCGCCGTCGCGCGAGCTTCCTGTGCGGGCTGCTCGGCTACACGGGGGACGAGCAGCAGAGCACGTTCCACGTGCTGTGGCTGCCGATCCCGATCTGGTAAGGACCGCTCAGGTAGCCCCCGATCGGATGGGGACCGTCAGCGCTTGTCGTCGCCCTCGGGCAGCGAGAAGGACGCGGGCAGGTCGTCTTCCCCTCGGGTCTGCTCGGACCACGGCGCGTCCTTGAGCTCGATCGGGCCGACCTCTCGCAGCTCGTCCTTCCGGCGGTGCTTGACCAGCAGCGTGCAGCGGTCGCCGCCCAGCCGCGAGCTGACCAACATCTGAAAGTGCGGGCCGTTGAGCACGTCGACGCCGTCGACCTTCATGATGACGTCGCCCTTGCGCAGACCCGCGGCAGCCGCCGCTCCCTCCTTGGGCGTGCTGAGGATCTTCGCGCCGGGGCCGAGGTGCGACGACGACAGCTGCACGCCGAGCCAGCCGCGCTGGAGGATCTGGCCTTCCTTCATGCGCTCGAGCAGCGGCGCGATGTCGGCGATCGTCGTCGCGAAGCCGATCCCCGAGTCGTACCACTCGACGCCGGCGTTGCGGCCGGAGGGGGACAGCGGCAC
>JBMHDP010000144.1:0-4345 GCA_049889335.1 Planctomycetota bacterium | reverse complement strand
GAGCTCGCTCTGCCGATCCCGGCGACGCAGTCGCTGCTCGGAGGGGTCTTCGTCCAGCAGGTGGTGACCGTGGACGTCGTCCAGGGGGCGGTGGTCCTGCAAGGGACCAACGCGCTGCGCCTGACGGTCGGCGGCTTCTAGAGGGCGCCCACGCGCTTCGTCGTACTGACTTCGTCGGGCGCGCCCGGTAGAACCGGGCGATGCCGCGTCTGCTGCACTGCCTGTCAGAGATGGGATACTCCGGGGGCGAGGTGCAGCTCCGCATGCTCGTCGAGCACTTCGCTGAGCGAAGCTTCGAGCAGGGCGTGCTGCTCGCCCCGGGCGCCAAGTTCCGCGCCGCGGCCGAAGAGCTCTCTCTGCCGGTGTGGGAGGCGCCGCTGCGACGCTGGTGGCGACCCGACCTCGGCGCGAAGATCCGGCGCGCCTACCGCGAGTTCGACCCGGACGTGATCCAGTTCGCCGACGGGCGCTCGCACTACCTCGCCGGGCTCGCGGCGCGCGGCCACCGCAGCAAGAAGTTCACGATCCGTCGCATCGACTACCCCATCCGCAAGGGCGCGATGGGGGGCTTCCGCTACACCCGGCTGGTGGACCACACGATCGCGATCTGCGACGCGATCCGGCAGCGGCTGCTGGCGGCAGGCGTGTCCGAGGACCGGATCACGCTGGTCTACGACGGCCTCGATCCGAAGCCCTGGACCGGCCTGCGCGCGGGACGCGACGCGGCGCGCGCGCGGCTCGGCGTCGCGCCGGACGCGTTCGTGATCTCGCTCGCGGGCGTGCTGCGACCGCGCAAGGGGCAGCACGTCTTGATCGACGCGTTCGCGCAGCTCGCCGCCGACTTCCCGCGCGCGGTGCTGTTCTTGGCCGGTGACGGCAGCGAGATGGAGAAGCTGCAGCAGCAGGTGCAGCGGCTGGGCCTCGGCGACCGCGTGCGCCTGCCGGGCCGGGTCAGCCCGGTGCACGACGTCTACGCGGCGTCCGACGTGTTCACAATGCCGTCGTTCCACGAGGGGCTCTGCAACGCGTGCCTCGAGGCGAGCTTCGCGGCGCTGCCGCAGGTCGTCAGCACGGCCGGCGGCAACGCGGAGATCGTCGTCGACGGCGAGACCGGCTATGTGGTGCCCAAGGGCGACGCCGACGCGCTCGCCGCGGCGCTGCGTCGCTACCTCGAGGACCCCGCCAAGGCGGTCGCGCACGGCGAGGCCGGCTTCGCGCGCAGCATGCAGATGTTCACCGACGAGCACCTCGGCCCCGAAGTCGAGGCCGTCGTGCGCGGGCTGCTCACGCCCGCGGCGGCCGAGGCCTAGCGCCCGCGCGCGCTTTGCAGCTCGCGCCGCGCCGTCGCGAGCTCGGTTCGGTAGCCGGTGTAGCCGCTCCAGTCCGCGAGCGGCTGCGCGCACTCCAGCTCCGCGGCCGCTTCGTCGAAGCGCTCGAGCCGCGTCAGCGCGCGCGCCCGCAGCACGCGGCAGGAGACGTCCCCGGCGTCGACCTCGCGCGGTCCGTAGTAGCCCTTGCAGCGGTTGAGCTGCTGTCCGATCGCGACGCCCATCGTCGCGGTCACCAGCGCGCCGTCGACGTCGCCGGAGGCGAGCCGGCACGCCGCGAGGTGCTCGAGCGTCGGCCAGAGGTCGGCGTAGTCGTTGTTCTCCTTCTGCAGCGTGGCTGCGTCCAAGACCAGCCAGCCCTCCGCGTCAAAGCGGAAGCCGTGCCGGTCGGCGGCCCGCCGCGCCGCCTCGGCGTAGAGCGGGATCGCCGCGGCGCGCTCGCCGCAAGAGAAGTGCCGGAAGCTCGCCTGCAGGTAGGCGAACTTGGGATCGGTCGGGTCCTCGTCGAGCCCCGCCAGCCAGGCGTGGGCGGCGGCTGCGCCGTCGCGCCGCAGCAGGAACTCGGCCTTCTCGGTGTAGGGCGGCCACCAGTGGCCGTCGTCGATCGCGGCGTCGAAGGCGGACTCCGCTTCGTCGAGTCTCCCGAGCCCCTCCAAGGTCTTGGCGAGGTCCAGCTGGACGTAGCTGTTGTCGTAGCCCAGCGAGATCGCCTCGCGCAGCTGTTCGAGCGCCGGGCCGAACTCGCCGCGCTCGAGCAGCTCGCTGCCCTGCCGGGCCTGCGGCTCTCCCGGCACCGGCCCGCCGAACTGGAAGCCGATCCAGAACAGCGCGATCGGCGTCACGAGCGCGCCGGCCGCCAGCAGCACCACGGCGATCACGAACGCGGCGCCCCAGGGCGCTCGCGGGGCGGTCGAGGCGGCGGGTGCTCGTGGTTCGGTCATCGCGTTGCTGCGTGATCCTACCACATGACTTTGCGTTGTAAAGTCGGCTGGGGCTATGCCGCCGCCGCCGGCCACAGCCACGCGAAGGTGCCGCCCGTCACCAGCGCGTAGAGCAGGCCGTCGAACAGGAACTTGCCGGTCACCGCCCAGCGGACGCCCTTCCAGATCGAGTCGAGCGCGCAGCCGCCGGCGTAGCCCAGCAGCGCGACGAGCGCGGTGACGTGGAAGACGCGGCCGCTCGCCGCACCTCCGTCACAGGCGAGCGTGGCGAGGTGCGCGGTCGCCACGCTCACCAGCAGGCAGACCACGATCCACTGCAGCAGCGACTTGCCCATGTTGGGCATGCCGTCGGGCCGCACGATCATCACGCCGACGGGCCCCTCGGCGAACTTCTTCTGCAGCTCCTCGGACGCGTACTCCTTCATCGAGTCGCAGCCGGGGTACATGTACTGGCCGGGCTTCACCGCGGCGTCCCGCAGCGCCTGACGGACCAGATCTTCGTTGGGCAGCTTCTGGTAGTCGCCGGCGTGGATCGGCAGGACCATGTGGACCACCGAGGACGCGACGAACACGAAGACCGTCGAGAGCAGGATCGGGAGCCAGAGCATGGCGAGCGTGGTCATCTGGGTAAGCTAGTGGCGGGCCGCGAGCAGGGATAGTGTTCCGCTCGGGTCCGCGTGCTGCGCGGGTCGATAGAGTTGTCGTGACCGAATTCGAGCTGAAGACCGACTGCCGCCACGTGCACTGGGACCGCCCGTGCCGACCCCACAAGCAGCGTGGCAAGGTCTGTCAGAGCTGTGACGAATACGAGCCCGTCCAGCACCGCGTGCTGATGGTCAAGCTCGCCGCGACCGGCGACGTGCTGCGCACGACCTCGTTCCTGCCTGCGATCCACGCCACCTGGCCGGGCGCCCGCGTCACCTGGCTGACGCGTCCCTCGGCGGCGGGGCTGTTCGACGGCAACCCGCTGGTGCACGACGTGCTGGTCACCGACGACGCGGTCACCGCGGCGCGGCTGCAGACCGAGGAGTTCGACGTCGTGCTCTGCCCGGACGCGGACCCGGACGCCGCCGCGCTCGCCGCGATGGCGAGGGGCAAGGAGCGGCGCGGCTACGTGCGCGACGCCCGAGGCCACGTGACAGCGCTCGGCGACGGCGCTGCGCGCTGGCTGCAGATGGGGTTGAGCGACGACAACAAGCGGGCCAACTCCGAGACCTACCAGAGCCTCGTCGCGCGCGTGCTGGGCTTCGAGCCAGCCGCCGTGCGCGAGCCCGTCCTGGAGCCGTCGCCGACCGAACGGGCCGACGCCGACGCGTTCGTCGACGGGCTGGGGCTCGAAGCCGGCGTGCGGCTGGTCGGCCTGAACACAGGCGCGGGCGGCCGATGGCTCTACAAGCAGTGGACCCATGACCACCAGCGGGCGTTCCTCCAGCGGTGTCACGAGGCAGGCGTCGCGGTGCTGCTGCTCGGCGGCCCGGAGGAGGTCCAGCGACATCGGGACCTGCTGGCGTTCGCGGCAGGCATGCAGGTGTTCGACGGCGGCAACCACAACTCGTACGGACGGTTCGCGGCGCTGATCGACCGCTGCGACGTCGTCGTCACCAGCGACTCGCTCGCGGTCCACTGCGCCGCGGCCCGCAAGACGCCGGCCGTCGTCCTGTTCGGGCCGACGTCCTCGGCCGAGATCGAGCTCTACGGGCGCGGCGAGAAGCTGACGCCGCCCGGCTTCGACTGCCTGTGCTGCTACCTGCCGAAGTGCGACAAGGTGCCCCACTGTCAGGCGGGCATCGAACCTCGCGCCGTGTTCGAGGCGGTCCAGCGCTGGCTCTAGCCGCCTGCCGCCCTTGTGCCGCGCCGTCGGGTCGGTGACGCTTCGTCACGCGACGAGATGAGCTTCCTCGGGTTGGACGTCGGCGGCAGCAAGTGCCGCTACGAGTGGTGGCCGCGCGGGCACGCGCCGGGCGGGGAGAGCCCTACGGCCCAGCCGTCGGTCGACGGCGTCGACGCGGCGGCGGCGACGCTCGTCGCGGCGGTCCGCGCCGCGGAGTCCGGCGGCGGTCGGCCCGACGCGGTGGT
>JBMHDP010000143.1:0-5534 GCA_049889335.1 Planctomycetota bacterium | reverse complement strand
GAGCGCGGCCGTGCGCGCGTCCGCGTCGAGCGCGAGCGACGCGACGTCGACGTAGCGACGCGCGTTGGCGATGCGGTGCTTGGGCGGCAGCGCGCCGAGCTTGCGTGAGGTGCGCCACAGCTGCACGAACGGCTTGGCCGTGACGTCGAACGCGCCTCCCGTGACTTCGTGCAGCTCGACCGCGCGCTGCAGCGCAGCGAACAGCTCCCGCGGCACCGGGACCGGCCGCGGCGCCTCGGCGGCGATCCGGTTGAGCGCGCTCGGCGGGTCGAGCTCGTAGTCGCTCATCGAGGCGGCGAGCTCCTTGACCCGCTGGAACGCGGCGAGCGCCGCCTCGAAGGCTGCGCGCTCGTCGCTGGCGTAGAGGGTGAGCTCGACCGGGATGTTGCCGAAGTGCACCTGTTCGTAGGTGTACTTCGTCAGCTCCTGCGGGGCAGCCGCGAGCGACGACGCCAGCAGCGCCGCCGAGAGCGCGCGCGCAGCGGTCCGGGCCCTCACTTGGCGCCGGGGATGTTGACCGGGTCGCAGACCAGCCGGAAGCCCATGTCGAAGCGGTCGCGGTACCACCAGAGGCTCTTGGGCAGGTTGGGGTAGGTCTCGTTCCAGACGTCCTGGCTCTCGGTCTCCCGCCAGTCCATCGTCAGCTCGTCCTTGGTGACGAGGTAGGAGCCGCCGCGGATGAACACCTCGTCGTCCATGACCCACTCGGCGACGTTGCCCCAGAAGTCGAAGAGGCCGAACTTGTTGGCCGGCTTCTTGGCGACGGGCATCGTCATTTTGGCGCCCCACTCGTCCTCGCGGCAGTTGCCGTCGAGCCACGCGACCGCGTGCAGGTCCGCCGGCAGGCCGCCGGTCGCCTCGGCGACGTAGCGCCACTCGGCGTCGGTCCAGAGGCGGTAGGGGCGACCGGTCAGCTCGCTGACGTGCTTGCAGAACGCCTCGGCGTTGCGGCGCGAGACGCCGAGCACGGCCGTGCCCTCGAAGCCGTGGCCGCGGGACGCGTCCTCGTAGCAGGGCGTCGGGCGCAGCAGCTGCTCCTTCATCTTGGCGGCGTAGGACGGGTCCTCCAGGTCGGTGCAGTAGGACCACGCGCGGAACATCTGCCAGGTGACCTCGGTGGTCTGCGCGTAGAACGGCGCGATGCCCTTGGACGGATCGCCCGGGATGAGCACCATCTCGAACTCGGCCTGGTAGCCGAGGTCGAGCACCTCGTCGTCGCCGCGTTCGTTCTGGTAGTCCACGTAGTCGGTGAACCGCTCGGGCAGCTTGGAGACGTCCACGGCGCCCGCGCCGGCGCTGCTCACGCCGGCTGCCTTGAGCGTCTGCAGCTCTCGCACCAGCTCGGCCTGGGCCGACTCGACGCGGTCGAGCCGCGTGGTGAGCGTCTTGACCTGCTCGGCGAGCACGCCGCCGGCGGCCTGCTGCGCGACCAGCTCGCGGTTGAGGTCGGCGATCAGCGCGCGGGCGTCGGGCGCGGCCCGCACCTCGACGTCGACCAGGACGTCTTCGTCGACCGTCATCCCCGGGGGCTGCACGCCCCGGCGGCCTTCGACCTCGTAGGCGCTGCGCGAGATCGGCAGGGTGGCGTCGACGTGCAGCGTGCGTTCGCCGACCTCGACGCGGGCGCACGCCGTGCACGCGAGCGTCTTGCCGTTCATCGTCAGCGTGCCGGTCAGCAGGTGCGTCCAGCCCTCGACGGCGGCGTCTCGGACCCGCGGGTCCGGGACCCCTCCCTGCAGCGCCGCGCGGGGCTCGCAGCCCGTGATCTTCAGCGCCGCGGTCGGCTGCTCGGGGAGCCACCAGTGGTTGTCGCGCACGGTGTTGATCAGCGCGTTGGGGGCCGGCTTGTCGCCGTGCCCGCGCATGGCCTGGACCGCGATCTGCAGCTCGCCTGCGCGCAGCGCGCCGGCCGCGGGATCGATCAGCGCCTTGCCTTCGAAGCGCGTCCAGGCCCCGGCGTAGTCGTAGCGCGCGCCGGCGAGCAGCTTGCCGCAGCGCCAGATCAGCTGCGTGTTGCCGCCGTCGTCGCGCGGCGTCAGGTCGAGCACGACGTCGCCGCCGGCCGCGGCCACGCCTGCGACGTCCCCGATCTCGGCGAGCGCGGTCTCCTCGGCTTCGTCCAGCGGCTGGTTGAGCCAGGCCTGGTAGTAGGCGAAGCCGGCCACGCCGGCGGCGGTCAACGAGATCAGGGTCGCGGTGACGGCGAGGAACTTGGACATGCGTTCGGTCGGTCGGTGCTGGCGGAGGGGTCGGCCACGCAGCATAGCCGCAGCCCGACGTCAGCGCAGGACCTTCCGCAGCGCCTCCTCTACCGCGGCGGCCTGCCGCTGCATGCCGAGGTCATTGGGGTGGCTGCCGTCGGTCGCGCCCTCGTCGTCGTCGCCGAGCAGGGTCGCGCCGCCGAGGTAGTGCAGGCGGCGATCGTCTGGGCTGAGCGCGTCACAGGCGGCGCGCAGCGCGGCGCGACGTCGGTCGTGCGCATCCTGCCGCGCCGGTTGGATCCAGGCGTTGGTGAAGGTCCGGTCCTCGACCAGCAGGATGTGCGCGTCGGGGTGCGCGCGCCGGAGCTGCCGCACCAAGGGGATCGTGCGTTCGCGGACCTCTTCGGGGCTCATGTTCGGCAGGCAGTCGATCACGAACGCCGCGGCGTCGATGGTCGCGACGTGCTCGGCGACCGCTTCCTCCATGCGGCCGTTGCCGGAGAAGCCGAGGTTGACGACCTCGCGGTCGAGCGCGCGGGACAAGATGGCCGGCCACGCCATGCCTGGCCGGCTGGCGCACGCGCCGTGCGCGATCGAGGTGCCGTAGACGACGATCGGCTTCGTCGCCCTCGGGGGCAGCGGCCGCAGCGTCGCGCCCTCGGGCACGCCGAGCTCGAGCCGCTCGACGCCGTTGTAGAGCGGCAGGTAGAGCGCGAACTCACGGCCGCCCTCGGGCGCGGCGGCGAGGCCTGCGCACAGCCGCTGGCTGACGTCCTGGCCGGACGGGCGCGACACGCTGACCCAGCGCAGGCGGCCGCTGTCGTCGCGCGCGTAGAGGTCGACGCCGCTGACGCCCGTCGCCGGCATGTGGAACATCGAGAGCGTCGGCGACGTGAGGCGGTAGCGTACGTGCAGCTCGCGCGCGTCGGTGACGAAGCGCGCCGCGATGCCGGCGCTGTGGCGGGACAGGTCCCAGACGGCCTTGCGGACCCCTCTCCGGGCGGCGGCGGGCAGGCGGTCATAGGTCGCGGCGCGCTCGTCGAAGGCGCGGCCCTCGAGCGGCCAGTCGGCGACGTCGACCCAGCGCAGCGCGGGCTCCGCCTGGGCGTGGAGCGGAGTGGGCGCAGACGCAGTCAGCGCGATGAGCGCGGCGAGGATTCGTGCGGTCGGCATGCGCTCATGCTACGCCGTCGCGCCGCGGGTCCTGCCCGCGCTTCAAGCGCCGCAGGAAGAACTGCACGAACGGCCCGATGCTGAACGCGAACCACGCCGTGCCGAGGCCGATGGTGCCGCCGAGGCAGAAGCCGATGGCGAGCGCGCCGAGCTCGATGCCGGTGCGGACCTTCCAGATGGTGTAGCCGCGCCTGCCGATGCCCGTCATCAGGCCGTCGCGGGGTCCCGGGCCGAGCCCGCCGCCGAGGTATAGCCCCGACGCGAACCCGACGATCACCGGGCCTGCAGCGCACAGCAGGGCGCGGCCCCAGAGCGGCGGCGCTGCGGGCAGCCACGCGAGCGTGACGTCGACCGAGCAGCCGATCAGGCCGGCGTTGAGCAGCGTGCCCAGGCCGAGCTGTTCTCTGAGCGGCACGAACGCGAGCACCAGCACGGCGCCGGTCCCGATGATGACGGTGCCGATGCTGACGCCCAGCTCGCCGGCGACGCCCTGGTGGAACACGTCCCACGGCGGCACGCCGAGGTCGGCGCGGACCATCGCGGCGATGCCGACGCCGAACAGCCAGACGCCCAGGACGACCTGCGGCAGGCGGCGCAGCGTCTCGCCGAGCGGCAGCAGCAGCAGGAGCGGAGGGCGCGGCATGCGCGCAGGACTCTAAGCGTTAGGATGCCGCCGTGAAGACGCCTGCGCTCCGGATCTGCTCCCTCGTCGCGGTGGCGCTCGCCGCCTGCTCCTGCGCCGAAGACGCCCCGCCGGCGCCGCTCTACCACCTCGACGAGGACACCGGGCTGACGCTGCGCGAGGGCTTCGACGCCGACCTCGTCTACGACGTGCCCGACGAGCAGGGCTCGTGGGTCGCGATGGACTTCGACCCGAAGGGACGGCTGCTCGTCTCCGACCAGGACGACAAGGGCGTCTTCCGGCTGACGCTGCCGTCGGTCGAAGACGTTGGCGGCGTGGTCGCGGTCGAGCCGATGCGCGGCTTCCCCGAGGAGCCGGTCGCGTGGGGGCGGCGCACGGTGTTCGGCGCGCTCGGCTTCCTCTACGCGTTCGACAGCCTCTACATGTCGACGATGAAGGGCTTCTACCGGGTGCGCGACACCGACGGGGACGACGCCTTCGACGAGTTCACGCTGCTGAAGAGGCTCTACCCCGGCTGGGAGCACTCTGCGCACACGATCGTGCTGACCGAGGACGGCGAGGGGCTCTACGTGATCTCGGGCAACCACTCGCGGCTGCCCGACGGCGTGCGCACGCTGCACCCGCAGGTCTACGCCAACGACACGGTGCTGGCTTCGATGCCGGACCCGAGCGGCCACGCGCGCGGCATCGGGCCGCCGGCGGGCTGGATCGCGCGCGTCTCACCGGACGGCTCCGAGTGGACGATGATCGCGCACGGGCTGCGCAACGGCGTCGACCTCGCGATCAACCGCGAGGGCGAGCTGTTCACGTGCGACAGCGACCTGGAGTTCGACGTCGGCAGCCCGTGGTACCGCCCGACCCGCGTCAACCACGTCACGTCGGCGAGCGAGTTCGGCTGGCGGACCGGCTCGGCGAAGTGGCCGGACTACTACGCCGACAGCTGCGGTTCGGTCTGCGATCTGGGGCCGGGCTCGCCGACCGGGATCAGCTTCGGCCACCACTCGAACTTCCCGGCCGCGTTCCAGGACCAGCTGTTCGTCTGCGACTGGACCTTCGGCACCGTCTACACGGTCGACATGGAGGAGGACGGCGCGAGCTACCGCGGCGTCAAGACGGAGTTCCTGCACGGCGAGCCGCTCAACGTCTCGGCGATGCGGTTCGGCCCCGACGGGCACATGTACCTGCTCACCGGCGGCCGCAACACGGACTCCAAGCTCTACCGTGTGCGCTACGTCGGCGCGCCTGCGCCGGGCGAAGGGCGGCGCCTGCTGGCGAACCAGGGCCTGCGCGACCTGCGCCGCTCGCTCGAGGGGTTCCACGGCGACGCGTCGGCAGGAGAAGCAGCGGTCGCTGCCGCGTGGCCGAACCTGGGCCACGCCGACCGCGCCGTGCGCTACGCGGCGCGGCTGGCGGTCGAGAGCCAGCACGTCGCGCTGTGGCGGGAGCGCGCGCTGGCGGAGCAGGACCCGCGCGCGCTCGTGCATGCGGCGATCGCGCTGGCGCGCCACGGGGACGCG
>JBMHDP010000142.1:0-3497 GCA_049889335.1 Planctomycetota bacterium | reverse complement strand
GGCTGCGGCGCGCCTTGGCGCGCGCGGAGGCGGCCTGCGCCGCCGTCGGCGCCGACGCGTCCGCGCTCAGGTGCGACGCCAGCGCGCGCACCGTCGTGAAGCGGAACAGGTCGGTGACCGCGAGCTCACACGAGAGCTGCTGGGTGATCTCGCGGTGCACCTTGACGGCCAGGATGCTGTGTCCGCCGGAGTCGAAGAAGTTGTCCTCGACGCCCACGTCCTCGGTGCCCAGCGCCCGCCGCCAGATCGCCAGGATCGCGGCCTCGGTGTCGTCCGCCGCCGCCGCCACCTGACGCGGCCCCGCGGCCTGGACGTCCTCGGGCGCGGGCAGCGCCTTGCGGTCGACCTTGAGGTTGGGCGTGCGCGGGAGGTCGGGCAGGACCACGAACGCGCTCGGCACCATGAACTCCGGCAGGCGCTCGCGCAGGTGACCGCGCAGCTCGTCGGCGGTCGGCGGCGCCGCCTTGGCGACGAGGTAGGCGACCAGCCGCGGCTCTTCGCCGTCGTCGCGCGCGACAACCACGACCTCCTGCACGCCGGGGTGGGCGGCGGCCGCGGCCTCGATCTCGCCGAGCTCGATCCGGTAGCCGCGCAGCTTGATCTGCAGGTCCTTGCGGCCCAGGTACTCGAGCACGCCGTCGTCCCGCCAGCGAACGAGGTCGCCGGTCGCGTAGATCTGTGCCCCGTCGACCGATCGGAACGGGTCCGGCCGGAACTTCTCCGCGGTCAGCTCGGGCCGCTTGAAGTAGCCCGCCGTGACGCCGTCTCCGCCGATCCAGAGCTCGCCCGCGCAGCCGGTCGCGACGGGCTGCAGCTGTTCGTCGAGCACGTAGACCTGCTGGTTGGCGAGCGGCCGACCGATCGGCACGGGCGCGTCTTCGCCGACCCGCCAGGTCGTGGACCACACGGTGGTCTCGGTCGGACCGTAGACGTCGTGCAGCGTCGGCGTGGACGCGACCAGCTGCGCCGCGAGCGAGGACGGCAGCGCCTCGCCGCCGACCAGCATGTGGCGCAGCCTGCCGAACGCGGCCGGCGCCGCCGGGTCGAGCATCAGCATGCCCGCCATCGACGGCGTGCACTGGAAGTGCGTCACCGCGTGGCGCTCGATCAGCGCCGGGATCGAGTCAGCGCCCGCCGGCGCGTCCTCCGTCCGCCGCTCGGCCTGCGCCGTGCGCTCGTCGCAGCGACGCTTGAGCTCCTGCAGGTGCGGCAGGCTCTCCATCACGCGCGCCGTCGGCACGCCGAAGTCGACGAGGCACGCGATCTCGTCGATCTTGATCCCGCGCAGCCGGTCGACGATCTCGACGCAGCTCTCGGGCGTCCCGAACAGGCCGCTCTGCTGGTAGTAGCGCTCGAACGAGAAGTCGAGCAGCGCGTCGAAGTCCTCGGGCGTCAAGCCGCCGTTGAGCAGCTTGTCCATCTCACCCGGCTCGTCGACGCGGTTCTTGAAGGCCGGGAACGACCACGCAGCCTGCTTGACGAGGTCGAGGCTGGAGCGCAGGTAGCCCTTCATCGGCTCCCGCACCAGCTCGCGGACGTCGTCCTCGTCCTCCCCCACGAACGTGTGCAGCATCAGGGTGACGTGCCCGTCCCCGTCGTGGCCCGCCTCGCGCCACGCCTCGCGGTAGATGTCGAGCTTCTTGTCGAGCTCGTCGAGGCTCTGGCCGAGCAGGTGCGTCAGCACGTGGCTGCCCGACGCTCCGGCGAGGCGGTAGGTCTCGGGGTTGCCGGCGACCGTCACCCACGTCGGGAGCTTCTCCTGCACCGGCCGCGGCAGGGTCCGGATCTTGTGGGTCGCGCCGTCGGGGCCCTCGAAGTCCAGCTCTTCCCCGCGCCAGAGCGCGTGCACCTGGTCCATCGTGCGCGTCAGCGCGCCCTTGCGGTCCTCGAAGTTCTCCGGTCGCAGGACGAAGTCCCGCCCGTGCCAGCCGGCGGCGAAGGCGATGCCGACGCGGCCGCGCGAGAGGTTGTCGACCAGCGCCCAGTCCTCGGCGATCCGGATCGGGTGGTGCAGCGGCGCCACGCACGAGCCGGCGCGGATCTTGACATTCTCCGTGATGGTCGCGATCGCGGCGCTGGCGACGGCCGGGTTGGGATACAGGCCGCCGAAGGCGTGGAAGTGTCGCTCGGGCGTCCAGACGGCCTCGAAGCCGTTCCGGTCGGCGAACTGAGCGCCCTCGAGCAGGAGCCGGTACTTGTCCTCGGCGTGCTCTCCCTCGTCGCTCGCGAAGTAGAACATGCTGAAGGAGATCGGCCGACCAGGGGCGGTCGAGGACCGCGGCGGCTCCTCGGAGCCCTGGTAGACCACCACCTCGAACCCGCGGCAGAGCGTCCAGAACAGCTCCAGCACCGAGATGTCGAAGGACAGGCTGGTCACCGCGAGCCAGGTGCCGGGCTCGAAGTCGGGGCGGTCGGCGCCGAGCACGCGGTCCATGCCCACGAAGAAGTTGGCGGCGTTGCGGTGTCGGACCATCACGCCCTTGGGTCGCCCGGTCGACCCCGACGTGTAGATCATGTAGGCGAGGTGCTCGCCGGTCGCCGCGTCGTCGGGGAGCGGCGCGGCCGCCGCGATCGCCGCAGCGTCGGCGTCGAGGTCGACGACCGCGACGGCCACGGCCGGCGCCGACGCGCGGCTGGCGGCGTCCACGACGAGGGCCGCGAGCTCAGCGTCCTCTGCCATGAAGGCGAGCCGCTCCCGCGGGTAATCCGGGTCGAGCGGCACGTAGGCAGCGCCGCACCGCTGGACCGCGAGCGCGGCCGTCACCATGCCGGCGCCGCGCTGCGTGCAGACCCCGACGCGGGAGCCGGCCTCGACGCCGCGGCTCCGCAGCAGGCCCGCGAGACGCTCGACCGCCGCGGCGAGCTGCGCGTAGGTCTGCCGTTCCCCGCCGCAGATCAGCGCGACCCGCTCCGGCTGACGCGCCGCGACGGCCGCGAACTGCCGGTGCAGGCAAGGCTCCTCGATCGGCGGCGTCGCCGTGTCGTTCCACGTCCGGAGCAGACGCTCGAGCTCTTCGTCGTCGAGCACCGGCACCGAGGCCAACGGCTGCGACGGGTCGACCTGCGCGGCCTGCGCGAACACGGCGAGGCGCGCGATCAGCGCGGCGGCCTGTCGCTCGCCGAGCGCGGCCGCGTCGAACTGCAGCGTCACGCCGCCGTCTTCGCCGACGGCGAAGGTCATCGTGCCGGGCGCGACCGCGTGCGCAGCGCCCAGGCTGACGCGGACGAGCGGCTCCAGCGCGGCCGGGTCGACCTGCGGGTAGCGCACGGCGAGCTCGCGCAGGAGCGGACCACGCGCCGCGACCTCGTCGAAGGCCCGCTCGATCTCGACCAGCGCGTCGGCCACCGAGACGCCCGCGTCGACGCGCAGCGACGCAGGCGGGAACTGCGCGGCCAGCGCCCGCGCGTCTTCGGTCTGCGGCGCCGACGCACCGTCCGCGAAGCCGATGTCCGCAGCCCGCGCGCCCTGGTTCCGGAGCAGGAACGCCGCGCACAGC
>JBMHDP010000141.1:0-4266 GCA_049889335.1 Planctomycetota bacterium | reverse complement strand
GTTCGGAGTGCCCGGGTCGGTCGGGTTGCGGTTGCCCATCAGCAGCGCCAGCAGCCGGCGCGCGTCCGGCACCAGGATCAGGAGCCCCATCAGCGTGAGGTGCGTCGAGTAGATCTTGACCGGCACGTCGTAGCAGTAGTTGAGCATCACGACGTTGGTCATCACCGCCACCGCCACGACCGCGCCGAGCAGGGCCGTATGCCGCCATAGCAGGAAGAACGCGGCGACGACCTCGCCGAGCCCCGCGAAGATCGTGTACGGCCGCGACGCGCCCATGAAGCCCCACACCAGCCCCATCGGCGAAGTCTCGCCCCAGGTCCTGTCGAGGCGGAGCTCGGACACCTCGGGGAACTGGTTGCGCGCCATGTTCACCTTGGCGAGGCCGTAGCCGAGCATCGCGAACGCCAGCACGTAGCGCAGGTAGCTCCGCGTCAGGTCGACGGCGGCGTCCCGGCGCACCGCCCGCCGCCGCAGCAGCAGGGTCCAGACCGCGGCCAGCGCGAACGCCAGCACGAACCAGTCCAGCACGACGAGGTATCCCATGGTCGTGTCGCCGCTGCCGTTGGGCGGCACGAGCTCGCCTTCGATCCCGAAGAACCAGTCCCCGGTCCGGTGGGCCATCCACGACTCGAGGTCCCGGTGCCAGACCGACAGCTTGCCGCTAGTCCAGAAGAGCGGCCGGGACCAGCCTTCGAGGAACGACATCGGCTCGAGCGCAGCGCCGCGATCGAGCAGGCTCCCGAGCGCGGAGCAGATGCGCGAGAACGGCCCGGGCAGGCAGTAGAGCAGCCAGTAGCAGACCGTGAAGCGCAGCGCGAAGGCGCGCAGCGGACCGATGGGCGGCGCGACGGACGCCGCGAGGGGCGCCTCGTCGCCTGCGGTCGGCGCGGCGGAGCGCGGCCGCGGCCACATCCCGAAGACGAACAGTCCTGCGGCGAGCGCCGGCAGCGCGAGCCACCACGTCCAGAACGGCTGCTGCGGCGCATCCTGCGCCGTCGCCATCGCAGCCCGCACCGCCGCAGGCATCTGGTAGCCGCGCGAGCGGCTCGACGCCGAACGCGCGGCCCCGGTGGTCGCGACCGTGAGGTCCACGGCCTCCAGCGACACGTCGTCGAGCCACACCTTGCCCTTGCCGAGCACGAACACGCCCAGGGCGATCTGGGTCGCGTCGTCGGCGACGTCTAGCACGATGTCGTAGCGCTGCCACGCGTCCGCGGTGATCGGGCGGTCCTGCATGTTGTCGAAGGCGCCCAGCTGCACGCTGCCGTCCTTCGCCTTCGGACGGTCCACGCGACACCACAGCTGCGCGCCGACGCCGTCGCCGAGCGGGGCGGTGCGCACCGCCGCGCGGTAGCGCACGCGCTCGCCACGCCAGGGAGCCGCGTCGATCGTCTGCATCAGGTTCGACATGCCGCGACCCTCGGCCGAAGACGCGTCGATCCGGGCGCTGCGCGCGCCCGCTGCGGCGTCGCCGTCGACGAGCGCGACCGCGCCGCCCGTCTGCGAGGAGAACCGCCAGCCCGCCGGCGACCCGCCGACGTCCCCTGCTTCCAGCGAGGGGTTCGCGATCGGCGCCGGCCCAGACCCCTGCTCTCCAGACCCCTGCTCTTCGGCGCCCTGCTCTTCGGCCCCCTGCTTGCCAGACCCTTGCTTGCCAGGCCCCTGCTTTCCTGGGCCCTGCTCTCCAGGGTCCTGCTCGACGGGGTCCTGCGGGGCCTCGGCGGGGGCCGCAGGCGGCGTCGGCCCCGAGGGCTGCGTCTCCTGGGCAGCCAGCGACAGCGACGTGGAGATCGCCAGCAGCGCGGCTGCGGACGCGGGTCGAAGGAGGGAAGTCAGCATGTCTGGCTCCGTGCGGGCGCAGATCGTATGAAGCGACGCGCCCGCGCGCCTGCCCCGAACGCAGGATCCGCGCGTCGACGACCCGTGACGAACTACCGACAGCTGGACACCGACGGCGCGCCTGTCAAGGCGTGGATCCGCGGCGTGCACGCCGACGACAGCGCGCTCGAGCAGCTCCGCAACGTCGCGCGCCTGCCGATCGTGCACGGGCACGTCGCCGCGATGCCCGACGTGCACTGGGGGATCGGCGCCACGGTCGGCAGCGTGATCCCTACCCGCGGCGCGATCATCCCGGCCGCCGTCGGCGTCGACATCGGCTGCGGCATGGTCGCCGCGAGGACGTCGCTGACGGCCGACGATCTCCCCGACAGCCTCAAGGGCCTGCGGTCCGACATCGAGCGCGCCGTCCCCCACGGCCGCACGGAGCGCGGCGGCAAGGGCGACAAGGGCGCGTGGCAGCACCCGCCTGCGCGCGCCGAGGCGGCGTGGCGCCGCATGCGACCAGGCTACGAGCGCATCATCGAACGCCACCCCAAGCTCGACCGCGGCGCGACGGTGAGCCAGCTGGGCACGCTCGGCGGCGGCAACCACTTCGTCGAGGTCTGCCTCGACGAGGCGCAGCGGGTCTGGGTGATGCTGCACAGCGGCTCGCGCGGGGTCGGCAACCGCATCGGCACCCACTTCATCGCGCTCGCCAAGAAGGACATGGCGCGTCACCTCCACAACCTGCCTGACCAGGACCTGGCCTACTTCCGCGAAGGCGCGCAGCACTTCGAGGACTACGTCGACGCCGTCGAGTGGGCGCAGCGCTACGCGCGCGTCAACCGGGAGCTGATGACGGCGCAGGTCCTCGAGGCCATGGCGCGCCGCAAGGACCTGCCGAAGTTCACGCACGGCGAAGTGGCGGTGAACTGCCACCACAACTACGTGCGGCGAGAGCAGCACTTCGGCGCCGAGGTCTTCGTGACGCGCAAGGGCGCGGTCCGCGCCGGCGCGGGCGAGCTGGGCATCATCCCCGGCTCGATGGGCGCCAAGAGCTACATCGTGCGGGGCAAGGGCAACCCCGAGAGCTTCGACTCCTGCAGCCACGGCGCCGGCCGCGTGATGTCGCGCGGCGAGGCGCGGCGGCGCTTCACGGTCCAGCAACACGCCGCCGCGACCGCAGACGTCGAATGCCGCAAGGACGACCGGGTGCTGGACGAGACCCCGATGGCCTACAAGGACATCGACGCGGTCATGGCGGCGCAGACGGACCTGGTCGAGGTGGTGCACACGCTGAAGCAGGTCGTCTGCGTCAAGGGTTGAGGTCCGCCTCGCGCCTACGCACGTGGACCCACCCGCGGGGCGAGATCGGGGCGAGCGCAGCGCCCGTCGCGATCGATAGGTAACTCGGCGCCGCACGGGACTATTCCCAGGCTCCGCGCCTTCCTAGCCTTGGGACATCCCCTGCCCCTCGGACGACCTTCGAACGCGGCCATGACCAACGTCCCCCATCTCGTCCTCGCCTCTACGTTGGCGCTGCTGTCCGCGGCGGGCGCCGCCGGCCAGCAGTCCCCCGGCTACGCCGAGGCGCTCGCGCGCTACGAGGAGTGCATCGACCGGCTGCCGTTCCTCTACCAGCTCGAGGGCCGGGAGAAGCTCGCCGAGACCCGCGACGGCGCCGCGCTCGCCGTGCTGGAGAAGGACTACGCGAAGAGCAAGGCCTACCCCGAGTACGCGCGCTACACGATCGCGCACCTGCTCGGGCAGCACTTCAAGGACGACGAGTGGCTCCCGCGGCTCGCCGCGCTCCGGCGCAAGCACGACAAGCCGGTCGACACGTGGCTCTGGGTCACGACGCTCGTCAACGAGATCGACCGCAACGGCGAGGAGGCGGCGGTCCAGGTCGCGCAGTCCGCCAAGAAGGTCCACCAGCGCGCCGCGGCGATCACCGCGCTCGGGATGTCGAGCCGCGCCGGGCTCAAGCGCGCCATCGTGCCGAACTGCATCGAGTTCCCGCGCAAGCCCGCGGATCGCATGGTGCTGCTCGGCGCGATGACCGGGGCGCTGTGGCGGAACAAGGGCCGCGTCAACGACGACGACTACCGCGAGGGTCTCCGGGCCTACATCGGTCTGCTCGACAAGCGCGTCAAGCTGCCTGAGCTGGCCAAGGTGCAGATGGCGCGACACCTGCAGGAGATCCTGAACGGACCGGCGAAGTTCACGGACCCCGAGCCGTGGCTCGCCCTGCTCGACCGCGGCGAGGTGAAGAAGCCCAAGGACTACGGGACCTCGGCGAAGCCGCGGTTCTTCGGGATCGAGACCGAGGGCGAGCGCTTCTGCTACGTGCTCGACATGTCCGACTCGATGCTCAAGGAGATCTCTCCGAGCGCGCGGCCCAAGGGACCGATCACCGGTCCCAAGAAGAAGAAGAGCAAGAAGAGCATG
>JBMHDP010000140.1:0-3317 GCA_049889335.1 Planctomycetota bacterium | reverse complement strand
CCGCGTCGAAGACGTTCCCGCGACCCGACGCCGCGAGGACGCGGCGCGTCGCGCGCGCCGCGAGCGCCGCCTGTCCGTCGGAGGGCGCACCGTCGGAGAGATGATGACGTGGCGCGTCGGAGAAGAAAGACGCGTCGTCAGAGACGAGAGACAAAGGCGCGTCGTCGTCGTCGAAAAACCACTGCTCGGAATCGAAATCGCGCCCCGCGAAAGTTAACGAACGACACGTCGCCGCGCGCGCGAGCGAACAGACGACGTCGGCGGCGTTCGGCGGGATGTCCGTCGGGTCCACCCATCCCTCCGCCGCCGCCGCGGTGAACGCCGCGAGCGCGGGACGCCCACCGCCGCCTGCTCGCGACGCTGCGCGCGCTGCCGCGGCACCGCTCGTTGATGTGGTTCCTGCTCGGCAACTTCTGCCTCGTCGACGTGCTCAACACCGCGGTGCTCTACTTCGCCCAGTTCACCGAAGACGTCTTCGCCGAGCAGGCGGCCGCGGGCTACACGCTGTTCGGCGAGGTGTTCCAGGGCGAGGCGGGCGTCGGCCGGTTCATGCAGCTCGCCGGGCTCGGCCTCAACGTGGTCGCCATGGTGGTCGGCGTGACGATCGGACGCTGGACCGACCGCGCGCCGCTCGCGGTCATGCGCGTCAGCGCGGTCGCCCTCCTGCTCGGGCTCGCCGGCGGCGCGGCGTTCGGCGGCGTGAGCCCGCTCGGCTACCTGTGCACGCTCGTGGCGCTCGGCGCGTTCGGCCTGACCGGCATCTGGACCGCAGGACGAAAGGTGGTCGTCCAGCTCGCGCCGCCTGATCAGATCGGCCAGTACTTCGGCCTGTACGGCATCACGGTGAAGCTGTCCGTCTTCGGCGCGCTGGTCTACGGCTACGTCGACCACGCGTTCGGGGCCCGGCCGGCGCTGCTCGCCCAGAGCACGCAGTTGCTGCTGGGCCTCGCCTGCCTTTTCATGGTGCGCCTCCCGCAGACCCGGGACGCCGCGAGACCATGAGCCCCCCCAGCGAGAGACCGACGCGCCGACGAGAGCCCCTCTGGCAGCGCGCGCTCGTCGGCTCGTTCGCCGCGCTGATCTCGACGATCCACCGGATGCCGGCCTGGATGGCGTACTCGATCGGCGACGCGCTCGCGCTGCCTTGGTTCGTCTACTGGAGCCTGCACGACCGGCGCGGCCGTCAGTCCAGCGGCTACTGGCGCAACGTGCGGATCGCGTTCCGCCCCGGCACGCAGCTGGGCGCAGCCCGGCCCGCGCGCCACCTGTGGCGATGGTCGCGCCACATCGCGTGGATCATGATCGACTTCTGCCGGATGCACCGCATCACCGAGGCCAACCTCCACGAGCACTGCGAGCTCGAGGAGTTCGAACGGGTGCGCGAGCTGTTCGGGGAGGGGCGCGGCCTGATCTGCGCCACCGGCCACGTCGGCGTCTGGGACGTCAGCGGCCACGTCGCCGGCCTGCTCGGACTGCCGATCACGTCGGTGTTCCGCCCCTCCCCGCTGCCCGCCCTCAACCGGCTGATCGAGCGGCTGCGGACCGGCAGCGGGCAGACGGTGGTCGCGCGCAAGAAGGTCATGTGGACGCTGAAGAAGACGCTCGAGGCGCGCGAGGCGATCGCGCTCTTGGCAGACGGCGGCGGCAAGCACAGCGCCGTCGTCGCGCCGTTCCTCGGCACCAGCTCGCGCACGGTCGCCACTCCGGCGCTGCTGCACCTGGCGACCGGCGCGCCGATCGCGGTGGTCGCCATGCTGCGCACCGGCCGGATGCGCTACCGGCTGCGCGTCTACGACGTGATCCGGGACGCCGACACCGGCGACCGCGACCGCGACCTCGTCGCGATCACGTCCCGCGTCAATCGAGCGCTGGGTGAGGGCATCCGCGAGGCGCCCGAGCAGTGGTTCTGGCAGAGCCGGCGCTTCCGGCACCGTCCCGACGGCGAAGCCAAAGGTGCAGATGGCCTGCCGCCGGTGGTGCCCGAAGACGTCGCCGCGCGGCCGATGGCCGCCGCCGAGCGCCACCGCTCGGTGCGCGCCGCGGACTGACCCGCAGCGCCGCGCGTCACCTCAGAACGAGATGTCCCACTGCAGCCGGACGCGGCTGCCGCTGTCGTCCAGCCCCGCCGCGCCGTCGTCGAGCGTGAGGTAGGAGTAGTCGAGGGTCAGCTTGTTGTTGTGGCCGTTGAAGAACCAGTTGGCGCCGATCGTGAACTCCTCGCGATCGTTGTCCACGGCGAGGTTGTTCTCGTTCGGCTCCGTGAGCCAGGCGTAGCGCGCGGCCAGCTCCAGCTCCTCGGGGAACGCCTCCCAGACCTCGTTGAAGAAGTAGCCGACCTGAGCGTAGTAGCCGTAGAGGTCGCTGTCGTTGCCCGGCTGTCCGGCCGCGAGCGTCGTGTCCTGGATGTTCTTCCAGTGGAACTCGTTCTGGGTCGAGAAGCCCTGGTACTTGAAGGCGAACTCGGCGACGGCCTGGTGGATGCGATACTGGCCGTCCTGCGCGTTGGCGACCGAGTCGAACCCGTCGAGGTTGCCCCCGCCGCTCGACGACCAGCGGGTCGCGCGGCCGGTGTGCGTGGCGCCGCCGACGGCGAAGCTGCCCGTCGGCTTCTCGGTGCGCTCCACGTCGGTCTGACGCAGCGCGAGGTCACGACCCAGGAAGTTCCACTGCAGCCGGCCGATGTACATCAGGTTGTCGTCGTCGTTCGAGACTCCCCGCCCCTCGCCGGTGAAGGCGCCCGCGTAGTAGCGCATGTCGGCGCCCGTGCCCTCGAACAGGCGACCTCGGAAGCCGAGGCCCATCTGACGGTCGACGGTGAAGACGCGGTTGACGATTGATCGCTCGACGAACTGTTGGCGACCCGACGAGTCGACCCGCTCCCGGTTGTAGTCGATCTTCCACTGGCCGACGCGGATGCCGAACGCCTTGCTCTTCGCGACGTCGATGCGCCAGTCGATGACGCGCGCGCTCGCGTTCGAGCTCGGGCGGGACGAAGAGCGGGTCGGCTGCAGGTCGACCTCGAAGTAGTACTTCAGCCAAGGCCGGTAGCCGTGGCCGCCGATCTTCATCCGCAGGCGGCGCCCTTCCGCCGTCAACTCATCGGTGTCGAAGTCGTCGAGTTGACGCGGGTCGCTGCGGTACGGCGTGGTCGCGCGCAGCTGCGCGCGCCACTGCAGGTTCGTCTGGAAGTTGCCGTCGCGGCTCTCGAGGCGAAAGCCCTTGCTGCCGTAGCTCGCCTTGACAGGGAACTCTTTGTCGAGGTAGCGCTCGACGGCTTCGGAGATCTGGGCCTCGCTCGGCTTGACCGGATCCTGACC
>JBMHDP010000139.1:0-8349 GCA_049889335.1 Planctomycetota bacterium | reverse complement strand
TGATCTGACCGGTCTCGTCACGGAATACGGGGGGATTGCTCATGTTCGAATCGTGCAGAGAGGCGCTGCTCGGATGCGTCGCCGTCGCGGCGCCTGCAGTGCTCGCGAGGCAGCGGATCTGGGTGAGCACGCGACGCGTGCTCGGATCTGTGAGAACCTAATTACTTGGAACGCCCCACGGCCCAGGCTGTGACCACAATTCTCGCGACTTGCAGTAGAGCGCTCGAAGCGGCTGGTCGAGCCTCGCGTGCCTGAGACTCAGGCCTCGTCGGCGCTGTCGCCCCCAGGCGGCTCCAGCGTCTGGGTCCGCTCGAGCTCGCAGGGCGCGGCGGCTGGGGAAACATCCGCGACCTGCCACGCCGAGTCGATCCGGATGAGCCGACCTGATCGCGCTCTGTGCTCGGCGGAACGCCGACTGTCAAACGCGAGCCATCAGGCCCGTCGCGGGCGCCCCCTGTCGTCCGGCGCATGGAGCGCTGCAGACGACAGTTAGAAAGTGGTCGGAGCGAGAGGATTTGAACCTCCGACCCCCTGCACCCCATGGTGCCCTCGAGGTCACTTCGACCGATACGCGGGAACGCGCTCTACGAGCTGAATAGCTCTCGAAAACGGCAGTTTAGCGGTGCATACGAATCTTCTCAAGACGTCGCACGCGGAGCCGCTGGGTCACGACATTCGGTAGTGACTTTGACAGTGGATTGACAGTCGCTAGGCGAGGCCGCCATGCGTGCGGGGAACGCGCGAGACTAAGCACTGCACAACGACTGGCTCGTCACGCTGGGCACTCCGCGTCAGGGTGCGGGAGGTTCAAGCTGCGGTCCGGCCCACCCGAACCCCACCACCACGACGATCCGCCCCTGACAAGCGCCCGTCAGCACCTTGGCGTCGACGGGTCGGCCAATCGGGAGGACCGGTCGCGTGTCCTCTGGCCGACAGCGCCAGATCAGCGTGTAGGGAGCCTCTGCGAGACCGTAGAAGTTGTAGAGGTGCGCGCCAGACTTGCGGAAGAAGCGCCGCTGGAAGTCGAGCGGCAGCGCCTCTCCCGCGCAGAAGACGTGTCGCAGCGAGTCCTCACCGGAAGAGGGATACTCGTCCAGAAACGCGCTAAGCAGCGAGGGGGTCAGACCCAGCACGTGGATTCGGTGCTCGGCGACGACCTCGGCGAGCCCGCGCATGTCCCGCTCTGCGCCCGGCGGGGAGAGCACGAGCGTCGCGCCGATCAGGTGCGGGTAGAAGAGCTCTTCGGGCGCGCGGAAGAAGTTGAGCAGGAAGCGTTCGCGCGGCGTGAAGCCGAAGACCTCGAGCGCCCACATGCGGCATCGGGCGAAGACCCGGTGCGGGATCAGCACGCCCTTGGGCCGCCCGGTGGATCCCGAGGTGAAGACGACGTAGGCGACGTCTTCGGCGCCGACGTCCCCCGACGCGACGGCTGCGGTCGGCTGCCTAACGCTCTCAGGCTCTACGTCTTCCCAGAGCACCGCCGGGCCGTGCGCGGGCAGCCGGTCCGCGAGGCTCCGGTCGGTGAGCAGCAGCGGCATCGCGGTCTCTTCGGCGATCTGCGCGAAGCGCGCCTCAGGCAGCGCCGTGTCGAGCGGCACATAGGCACCCCCCGCTTTCAGGAGGCCCCAGATCGCGACGACCATCTCGATCGAGCGGTCGAGCAAGACGCCTACGGGGACGCCTCTGCCGACGCCGCGCGCGATCAGAAAGCGGGCGACCTGGTTGGCGCGACCGTCCAGCTCTTCGTAGGTGAGCTGCTGCCCTTCGAAGACGACCGCTACCGCGCCCGGCGTCGCCGCGGCCTGTCGTTCGAGCAGCTGCGGCAGAGTGGCTTCCACTTGTGACCGTTGATCACGTGACTCTCGTCGCCGGCAGACGCGCTCGTCGCCTCGCGAAGCCCCTTCGGCTTCGCTGGGCACGCAGAGCTGCAGACTGCTTGGGAGGAGATTAGACCGATTCCTCGTATCCGGGAACCCGCGTCGCCGGCCGCGCGCTCGCCATGAGACAACGCCAGCGCCCGACGCCTCGGCGTATAGGCGGTTCAGGCTTTGGACGATATGCCGCGGTTCATATCGTATGTTCTGGTCACCCTGCGGGAGTCAGCCGGACGGCAACCTCTCACGGGCGAGGCGGGGCGCGCTCTGCCTCAGCTCGGTCGCCGCCAGGTCGTGGAGCGCCGCCAACAACCGCCGCGCACCCCTGGAGCTTCGCCGACGTCCGCCACGGCGGCTTCGGATTCCTCGGCTTCTTCGTCCAGGGCGTGGGGGGGGGGGGGGGGGCCACGGGGGGGGGGCCCGGGGCCACCGACGTCATGAAGGCCACCTTCGGCCAAGGCCGCTAACGCCGAGCCCAGCGGCAGCGCAGAGAATGAGAGGGGTCCGCCCCGACCTGCTCTGCAGAGCGACGCGGTCTGCGTCTCGGTCCGCGCGCTCAGTCGAACAGCAGCCGCGCGGGTCGGAGCCCGAGGTAGTCCGCGCGCACCGCAGGTCCGACGGCGTCTCGGTGGGACGACCTCGCGTAGGCAGCCGGCAGGTCGAAGCTCCCGCCACGGTAGACGCGCGACGACGAGCCCGAAACCACGTTGAGGCCGTCGCCGACGCGCTCCGAGCCATACGACCCGTAACGATCCGCGCACCACTCCCAGACGTTGCCGTGCACGTCGTAGAGGCCGAAGGCGTTGGGAGAGAAGCTGCCGACCGGCGCGTGCTGGAAGTAACCGTCCTGCCACGGCTCACACGGCCACGAGACCCGCTCGCGCTTGGCCGACTGGTCTGCCAGGTTGGCGTAGCCGACCAACAGGTCTTTCCCGACGCACCACGGCGTGACGCTGTCCGCGCGGCAGCCGTACTCCCACTGCGCTTCGGTCGGCAGGCGAAGGCCGTGCATCCTCATCAGGTCACGGCTCATCGTCCAGTCCACCTGCTCCACCGGGTTGGCCGCGGTCACCAGCCGCCCCGCGAAGCTCTGCCCGGCCGCGTAGCGGCTCGGCAAGCGATCGTCTTCCGAGCCGAACCAGAGCCTGGCCCACTGCCCCTGCGTCAGCTCGTGCCGAGCCAACAGAAACGGCGACAGCTCCACCTCGTGGAGCGTCTCGTCGTCGTTGCGCTCCGCGTCGACATAGCCCGCGCCTCCCGCCTGCGAGCCCACGGTGATCCGTCCACCTGGCAACAACACGAACACGATGCCCGTCTGGTCATCGACCTTGATCGCACCATCTCGGTCGAGCGTCGGAACTGTCACGCCGGCCGCACCCGAGATGCTCCCGTCGCACGCGCTTCGCAGGTGGTAGAACTCGAACAGACCCGTGACCGGGTTGGCGCCCATCGGTATGAGACCGAGCCACCGGGTGCCGATGTCCGCGTCGCTGAGCGGCACGTCGCAGCCGGCGTACGCTGCCGAGGCTGCGACGCCCTCACGCACCTCGCTCCATGTGACCCGCGCTCCGGGGTGCGCACGAGTCAGCTGCTCAATCTGCTCGGACCACGTCTGACGCTCGTCGACCACGAACCGCTTGCCCCGCTCGAGGTCCGCCATCTGGATCATCAGCCCCGTCAGCGTCTCGTGGAGGAACGCCTGCGATTCGTCCGAAGGCGCGAACTCCCACACCGGCCGCGGTTCATACGCCGACGCTGCGGCCGCGAGGCGCTGCGGCGCGCGCTGGATCGCCGCGGCGACCGCAGCGTAGTGCTCCTCGTAGACCGCCTTCTGCGCAGCAGGCGCAGCTGCGAGCGCAGCTGCGCTGCACTGCCTCGCCTGTTCGTCCTCGCCGTTGGCGAGCCACGCGCACGCCAACGTGTCCAGCAGCTCGAACCGCGCAGGCTCCGCCGATGCCTTCTCCACTGCGAGCCTGGCCAGCGCGAGGCCGAGCGCCTCTTCTCCCCAGATCTCACGCTCCGAAGGCTCAGGCGCGACGCGCGACCACGCCATCTCGCTCAGGGACTGCGCGTCGAGCTCTCGCTGCTCAGGACGCAACGCGATCTCCTCCACCGCTGCTGCGCCCGACCGGATCTCCTGCGCATACTCCAGGGAACGCAGGACTTCGCCTCGCAACCGCCACTGCGCGAACGCCGCCGGCTCCCTCGCTTCAAACTCGCTCTGGCTCACCTCGTCCCAGGGCAACGCCTGCTCGCGCAACGACGCGAGCGTCGCCTCGATACCCGGCCGCATCGACAGCAGCGCCTCGCAGCTCTCCAACCACGCCGCCATGGACGCCTGGGCCCGGGGCCAAGGAGGCGCTTCGAGCAGGCGCACTCCCTCGGCCCGGACCCGGTCGTAGCGGACCACGACCGCCAGCTGGTTGAATTCTGTGACCTTCGACTCGAACTTCGCGGCGTTGACCTTGGCCTCGTCCTTGGCCTCACGCTCGGACTCGGCGAGCCGCACGGCGTTCTGCCACTGCACGTAGGTCGCGACCCCGCCGATCACCAACGCCAACAGCACGAGCGCTGCTGCCGAGACGACGACGCGGTGCCGACCGAGCAGCTTCTGGAGCCGGTAGAGCGCGCTCGGAGGCCCAGCGTCCAGCGGTTCGTGGTCGAGGAAGCGCTGCAGATCATCGGAGAGCGCCTTGGCGCTCTCGTAGCGACGCTCGCGGTTTTTCTCCAACGCCTTGGCGACCACCCAGTCCAGGTCGCTCCTCAGCGCCTTGAGCAGCGAGCTGGCGCTGGCGCCCATACAGACGACGTGCTCCGTCGCCGCCGGCCCCAGGTTGCTGAGGCGAACGCTCGGCCGAAGCGGCTCCTCTTCTTGCAGCAGGCGCTGCCGCTCGAGCACTCCGAGCGAGCGCAGATCTCGATCCGCAAACGGCAGCTGGCCGACCAGCAGCTGGTAGAGCATCACGCCGAGCGAGTAGACGTCCGCGCGCGTATCGACGTCGAGGTTGTCCGGGTCCGCCTGCTCCGGCGCCATGAACTCCGGAGTGCCGACGACCACACCGGCCTCCGTCAGCTGCGAGGCCTCGGAAGGCTGCGCGCCCATCGCCTTAGCGAGGCCGAAGTCGATGACCTTGACGACGCGCTCGCCGTTGACGTCGCTGACCAGCACGTTGTCCGGCTTCAGGTCCCGGTGAATGACCCCCTTCTGGTGCGCGTGCTGCACGGCCGCGCACACCTGCTGCATCAGTCGAAGTCGCTCCGCGAGACCCAGACTGGTGGCTGCGCAGTATCGGTGCAGCGGCGTACCTTGCACGAGCTCCATCACGAAGTAGGGCTGTCCGCGCTCATTGGTGTCGCAGTCGAAGACCTTGGCGATACCCTCGTGGTCCATCATCGCGAGCGCCTGCCGCTCCTGCTCGAAGCGCCGCACGACCGCCAAGCTGTCCATGCCCAACTTGATCAGCTTGAGCGCGACCAACCGCAGCACCGGCTCGCGCTGCTCCGCGAGGTAGACGGTGCCCATGCCGCCCTCGCCGAGCGGATAGACGATCCGGTAGCGACCGATCTGATCCGGGTGGTCCGCGCGCTCCCCTGCGGCAGCTGCGGCATGTCCGAGGTCCTCTCCGGGACCGGCCAGGTGCCCGCGCAATGCGCTGGCGTGCTCGGGGTGCTCGCGGCACAGGCGTGCGAGCTCTTTGTCCGGGTCGTCGCTCCGCAGCCAGCGCTGGATCAGCGGCTTCAGCGGATCTGGAGACGATTCTGGCATGGGCGACGGCGGCGAGATGCTACGTAAGGCCTGCCGCTCCGTCATCGTCTGCGCGCAGATCGCACGCCAGAGACGGCCCCGGCGCCTCAACCCCGTCGCGGACGGCCTTCACCCCCACGATAATGGTGTCGGCGGCGACTGCGAGGTCGCTGCGTTCGCGCTGGTGACCAGCGCGGTGGCACCGTAGATGGCCCGCGCAGCAAGGTGGGCGGGGTCGGCGCGCTGCATCTTGGTTCTCCTTGGTTGGAGCCGCGGAAATCGCGGCGGTCTCCAAGGGCCCCGCAGCCCGCCGCCGCGTCGCGCTAAGATGCGCGCGGCGCCTGCTGGTGCAGGCGCCGCGGTCCTCGCTACTGGATGACTTCGAACTCGATGCTGTTGCTGAGTCCGAGGTTCTGGATCGCGAGCTGCGCGCCGTTGGGGGCGACAGCTTGCGCGGCGATCGTCAGCCCGACCAGGCCCGGGTCGTTGGGCACCGGCATCGAGTAGGTGCTCTGGCCCGCGATGGCCGGCGCGACGGCGAAGTGGCCGTAGTTGACCTGCAGCGTGCAGGCGACCGCTTGGAGCGGTTGCCACGCGAGGTAGCTCTGCAAGGAACCGCTCGTCGGGTTGGGCTGAGCGTTTCGGGAGATCAGGTCCGGGGCTCCGTCGCCGTCACAGTCCGCGACGGCGACCTGCCAGCAAGCCTGCTTGAGGATCTTCAGCGAGCTGAACGTGCCCGAGCCGTCGTTCTCCCACCACGCAGTGCCCGTGTTGGAGTACGCCGGCAGACCGCCTGGCGAAGTCGGCGCGCCGAAGCCATTGGACGCGAGCACGTCTGCGTCGCCGTCGCCGTCGAAGTCGGCGACGGTGGTCGCAGTGTCAAAACTCCAGGCGATCCGCTGGCGCGGAGCGAAGGTTCCGCCACCGAGGTTTTCCATCCATTGGTAGCCGAAGAACCAGTGGGCTCCTGCTGGCTCCTCGTGAGTATAGAAGACGAGGTCCTCTGCGCCGTCGCCGTTGAGGTCTGCTGCTTCGAAGGTGACCGATATGCCTTCCTGCAAGAACTCACCGACGTTCTGCTGTGGGCCGAACGTCCCGCTGCCGTCGTTCTCGAACCACATCACGCACTTCCAGGTGGTCGTCCCCATGTTGAGCGGGGCACCCGTCGCAGCGAGGTCTTGGTCTCCGTCCCCGTCGAGATCGGCAGCCTCGAGGTCCCAGGCGAAGTGGATCTGGTTGGCGATCGTCTGGTAGGGGCCAAAGCTGCCGCCGAGGTTCTCACACCAGCAGAGGTCGTTGGTGACGGAGCCCGGGGCTTCGTTCGTCCAATGGAAGGCGACGTCCAAGTCCCCGTCGCCGTCGGCGTCGAAGAGGAGCGGGCCGGCCGGAGAGAGCGGGTTGGGCCCGGTCCGCTGCGCGACGAGCTGCGCGGGGCCGAAGACACCTGCGCCCAGGTTCCGGTTCCAGAAGACACTGCCGTAGACTTTCCAGAGCACGTCGGGCAGGCCATCTCCGTCGATGTCTCCCGCGCTCGCGGCGTCGTTGTCGTAAGAGCTGATTACGCCGTAAGCGCTGCCTGCGTAGGTAGTGGGGATCACCTGCGGGGCCGCGTAGCTGCCCTGCCCCAGGTTCTCGCACCAGGAGAGATCGCCGGCGAGGATCAGGAGGTCCACGTCGCCGTCCCCGTCGAAGTCGGCGGTGTCCAGTAGTTCGCTCTGAGAGTGACCGGTGCTCGGAGTCGTGATCGTCGTCTCTGCGCCGAGCCCGACCCCGGTCGAGACCGGCGCCGGCGCCTGGGCCGCGCTGTCGCCGAGCAAGAAGATCGCGAGCTGCGAGGACTGGGGCATGCCCTCGAGCAGCAGGTCCCAGGACCCGCCGATCGTCGGCACGTTGCTGGTCAGGTTGAGGCCGTTGCAGCCGCTGCCGACCTCCACGCCGCGGTGGTTCTCGAACCACGCGATCGTGTGGTCGGCGCCTGCTGCGCTGAGCACGTCCAGGTCGCCGTCGCCGTCCAGGTCTGCAGCTTCGACGGCGCGGGCCCCGCCCGCGGTGTCGCTCAGCACCTGCTGGCTGCCGAATGCGCCGGCGCCGAGGTTCTCGTAATAGGCGACCTTGTCGTCGTTGGTCGACGCCGACAGCACGTCGAGGTCGCCGTCGCCGTCGAGGTCGGCGGCGCCGCAGCCGTAGGGGTAGACCGTGTCGGCCGAGATGATCTGCGCGCTCGCGAAGGTGTTGCTGCCCTCGTTCTGCACCCATGCGACGCCCATGCCGATGTTGCCGGCGAACGTGGCGGTGTAGAGCACGTCGAGGTCGCCGTCGTTGTCGAGGTCGCCCAAGCGCACGCAGCGCGGGCTCCCTGCGGGCGCGAGCACTTGCTCGGAGGCGAAGGCGCCTGCGCCCTGGTTCTCGAACATCACGACCTTGTTGCCGGTCACGGACGCCGCGACGACGTCGAGGTCGCCGTCGTCGTCGAGGTCGCCGGCGCGCACCGAGTGGAGGCGGCCGGAGGTCGCGCTGATGACCTGCGGCGTGTCGAAGCTGCCGCCGCCGAGGTTCTCGAACCACGCGACGGTGTAGCCGAAGTAGTAGGCCGCGAGCACGTCGAGGTCGCCGTCGCCGTCGAGGTCGGCGGCGTAGACGTCCTGCGGTCCGGTCGGGCTGCTCGACAGCACCTGCTCCGCGCCGAAGCTGCCGTTGCCGAGGTTGGGGAAGTAGGAGACGACGTGGCTG
>JBMHDP010000138.1:0-3447 GCA_049889335.1 Planctomycetota bacterium | reverse complement strand
CGGACGCCGCCCGCGCGACCGCGACGCCCGGCGGCGGCGCGGAGACAGCGAACCAGCGGACCTCGCAGCGGGTCGGCGCGGCGCGCTCCCAGGTCACCGCGCAGGGGCCGTAGGACACTTCGGGAAGGACCTTGGCCACGGGGCGCGCTGGCGCGGGCGCTCCGCACGCGCACGCCGCAGCGAGCGTCGCGATGTGGAGAGTTTTCAGGGTTGGCCTGCGACCCGGCACCCGCGCAAGGTAGGGCCGGCCACCGCGTCTGCAACGCGGCTCCGGGATGTTTCCGCGCCAGCGCTGGGATAGTCTGCGCCGCTTCGCTCGGCTCGCTTCGTCCCCACCCTGTCCCGCCGGAGGTCTCCGTGTCGTCTGCAGCGCGTAACGCCGCAATCCGTCTGATCGCCCAGAAGTCCCCGCTCCCGTTGAAGACCGAGACGGCGGATGTCCCGCAGTTCTTCGGGGTCAACGCGTTCGGTCTCGACCACATCCGTGAGCGGCTCCCGAAGGCCGCGTACGAGTCGCTGCAGGAGTGCATGGAGCGCGGCGGGGAGCTCGACCCGGAGCTCGCCGACCTCGTCGCGAACGAGATGAAGCTGTGGGCCGTCGAGCGCGGCGCGACGCACTTCACGCACTGGTTCCAGCCGATGACCGGCTCGACCGCGGAGAAGCACGACAGCTTCGTGGACATGGACTTCGCGAACGGCGGCGTGCTGATGGACTTCAGCGGCAAGGCGCTGATCAAGGGGGAGCCGGACGCCAGCTCGTTCCCGAGCGGCGGCCTGCGCGCGACCTTCGAGGCGCGCGGCTACACGGCTTGGGACCCCACGTCGCCGGCGTTCATCCGCGAGACCAGCAGCGGCGCGACGCTCTGCATCCCGACGGCGTTCTGCTCCTGGACGGGCGAGGCGCTCGACGAGAAGACGCCGCTGCTGCGCAGCGCCGAGGCCGTCGCCCACGCGGCTCTCAAGGTCTTGCGCCTGCTCGGCGACGACGAGGTCGGCCACGTGTTCCCGACGCTCGGCTGCGAGCAGGAGTACTTCCTGGTCGATCGGGACCTCTACGTCCTGCGCCCCGACCTGGTGGCGTCGGGCCGCACGCTGTTCGGCGCGAAGCCCCCCAAGGGACAGGAGCTCGACGATCACTACTTCGGCGCCGTGCCGAACCGGGTGCTGTCGTTCATGCAGGACGTGGAGCAGGAGCTCTGGAAGCTCGGCGTGCCGCTGAAGACGCGGCACAACGAGGTCGCGCCGTCGCAGTACGAGCTCGCCCCGATCTTCGAGCGCACGACCGTGGCGTCCGATCACAACATGCTGACCATGCAGGTGCTCAAGGACGTCGCGCGCCGGCACGGGTTCCAGTGCTGCCTGCACGAGAAGCCCTACGCCGGCGTCAACGGCAGCGGCAAGCACAACAACTGGTCGCTCTCGACGGACACCGGGGAGAACCTGCTGGAGCCCGGCAGCAGCCCGGAGCAGAACATGCGCTTCATGGTCATGCTCGCGGCTGTGCTGCGCGCGGTCGACCTCTACGCGGACATCCTGCGCGCGTCGATCGGCACCGCCGGCAACGACCACCGTCTGGGGGCCAACGAGGCGCCGCCGGCGATCCTGTCGGTCTACCTCGGCGAGCAGCTCACCGAGGTGATGGAGGGCCTGATCAGCGGCACCGGCGGCGAGAGCCGGAAGGGCGGCACGATGCAGCTCGGCGTGACCTCGCTGCCGGCGCTGCCGCGCGACGCGACCGACCGCAACCGCACCTCGCCGTTCGCGTTCACGGGCAACAAGTTCGAGTTCCGCGCGGTCGGCTCGAGCCAGTCGCCGAGCAAGCCCATGACCGTGCTCAACACGATCGTGGCGGACTCGTTCGAGTTCATCGCGAGCGAGATCGAGCGACACCAGGGCGACGGCGTCGAGGCCGCCGTCAACGACGTGGTGGCGGAGATCTTCCGGGCCCACCAGCGGGTGGTGTTCAACGGCAACGGCTACTCCGACGAGTGGCACCGCGAGGCCGCCGAGCGCGGCTTGCCGAACGTGCCGAACGCCGTCGACGCGCTGGCGAGCTTCGCGGAGGACAAGAACGTGCGGCTGTTCGACCGGCTGGGCGTGCTGTCTGACAAGGAGAGCCTCAGCCGCATGAACATCCAGCTGGAGAACTACTCGAACGCGATCGCGATCGAGGGGCAGAGCGCGCTCGCCGTCGCCCGGACGATGATCCTGCCCGCGGCGCAGAAGACCCAGCGTGACCTCGCCGAGAGCCTCGCGTCGACCAAGGCGCTCGGCATCCCCGTCGACAACCAGACGGCGCGGCTCACCGAGCTGACCGAGCACCTCGAGGTGTTCGTGAAGTGCGTCGACGAGCTGGCGGCGGCGTGCGAGGCTTGCGACGAGCACGAGCTGCCCGAGCTCGAGCACGCCCGCGCCTACCGCGACAAGGTGATCCCGGCGATGGACGCGCTGCGGGCGCAGGCGGACCACCTGGAGATGATGACCGACGACGAGTACTGGCCGCTGCCGAAGTACCGCGAGCTGCTGTTCCTCTACTAGCGCCGCGCTCGCCGGCGCGGATCGACCGCATCTTCCTCCGCGCAGCTGTCGTGGCGCAGCTGTCGTGGCGCAGCTTCGGCGGCGTGGCGCGGGACCATTTCTGCGCCCCGTCTGGTATGACGCTCGTCATGCCGACCGCTCGCTGTCTCCCTGCTCGCCTCCTCCTGACTGGTCTGGGCCTCACGGTGGTCGCCGCCGCCCTCTCCGGCTGCGGCCCGAGCGAGCCGGTCGCCGTGAACCTGGAGTTGACGGGCAACGACCTGATGAAGTTCAGCGTCGAGCTGTTGGAGGTGGACGCGCCCGCCGAGGTGACGGTCCAGCTGAAGAACGTCGGCTCGATGCCCAAGGTGTCGATGGGCCACAACCTCGTGCTGCTGAAGCGCGGCGTCGACGCGCTGGAGTTCGCCTCCGCGTGCCTCTCGGCCGGCGCGGTCGTCGAGAACGACTTCCTGCCCGAGGCCGTGCGCGATCAGGCGCTGGGCTGGACGAAGGTCCTCGGTCCAGGAGAGCAGGACACGTTCGTCGTCCAGATCCAGGAGCCGGGCACCTACTCCTACGTCTGCACCTTTCCCGGCCACTTCGTCAACATGAAGGGCCGGATCGTCGCGCGCTGATCGCCGCGCGCAGGCGGCGCGGCGGCCTACTCGACCGTGACCTTGATGGTCTTCGAGGCGAGCGCCTTGCCGTAGCTGCGGTGCGCGGCGTCGGCGAACTGCATCGTCAGCTCGTAGCTGCCGGGCGCCAGCGTCACCTCGGCCTCGGTCTGCGCCTTGCCGTAGTGCAGGTAGTCGCCGGTGCCCATCGGCAGCGAGTAGCCAGGCGTGACGACGCCCTTGCCGACCGAGATGTGGTGGTGGCCGACCGTCTTGTCGAGCGCGTTCTGTCCGGCGGGCGACATGTCCGCGCCGG
>JBMHDP010000137.1:0-7059 GCA_049889335.1 Planctomycetota bacterium | reverse complement strand
GCGTGCCGAGGCGGAAGTCGATTCCGTTCGACGCCACGACGCCGACTGCGTTCGCGCCGGGCGCGACGCTGAAGGCCTGGAAGTAGGCGTGCTGTCCGGAGAGCTGCGGGTCGTTGGGGAGCGCCATCGAGAACGAGGCCTCGAGCTGCGCGCCAGGCGTGGTTGCGAAGCCGAACACGTCCGCGGACTGGTAGAGCCAGCACCCGGTCATTCCTACCTGGCCGAGGTCGAACGGCAGCGGGCCGACCCCGGCCATGGTCGCGTCGCTGCAGCCCACCGACACGAGGCAGTAGGACGTCGGCGTGTTCGTGACCAACGCGCTCAGCGACTGGCCCAGGATCGCGCGGGAGGTCGGCGTAAACGTCATCGCCGGCTGGCCGCAGCCTGCGCCGTAGGGCGATGCCGATGACGCGGTGTCCGCGCTCAGTCCAAGGAAGAGAACGACGGCGGGCACTGGTCCGTTAGACGGTCCTGTCGTGGAGGGCGTACCCCCGACGGCGAAGATCTCCGGATCGCCGTCCTGGTCGAGGTCCCGAACTTCGAAACCGAAGCCTCCCACAGCTGCCGTCGAGATCAACTGTCGAGGGCCGAAGCTGCCGGGCCCGACGTTCTCGTAATATGCGAGGTGACCTTTGTAGTGGGGGCAGCTGCTGGGCTGCGGGAGGGAGCGGTCTTCGTAGCCGACGACTACGTCTGGGTCTCCGTCACCGTCAGCGTCGGTGACAGCCACGTGGTCGAAGGGCGGGACGTCGTGCTCGATTGGCAGCGCCGGCCCGAACGAACCCGTGCCGTCATTGGCGATCCAATGTACGGCCCAAGGTGGGGAGTTGCCTGTGACCATGCATACGTCGGCTGCCCCGTCCCCGTTGAGATCCCCTGCCGCGACTGCCCCGGCCAGAGTGGTGATGTGCTGGGCGGGGCCGAGTCCTCCCTTGCCGTCATTCGCGTGCCAGACCAGGTCGAGAGACGCTGCAGGTCTTGCCACAACGTCGAGGTCGCCGTCAGCGTCCATGTCCGCGACCAGGCGGCACAACGATCCGATGGGATTGTTGTCCTGAGCCAGCGCAAAGACGCCCGTTCCGTCGTTGAAGTAGACGTCCGTGTCACCGTTGTAGCCATGCTTGCCAGAGACCATGTCAAGGTCGCCGTCTGCGTCCATGTCTGCCGCAAAGAGGGAATCTTGACGTGCGCCCGGCATCGACAGCGTCGAGGGCTCTGCGGCAAAGGCGCCGGCGCCGTCGTTGGCAGCCCAGACGAACTCGTAGCTCGCGTTGACGCTGAACAGGTCTTGGTCGCCGTCCCCGTCGACATCGCCGCACTGGAGCCTACTGCACCAACCTGGGAGCGTGCACACATGCGTCGGCGGGCCGAAGGACGCTGCGCCCAGGTTCCCTTGCAGCCACACGGGCGTCCCGGGCACCGCGGGCCAGGAGCCCACGGAGGCAGTCCACAGCAGGTCTTCGTCTCCGTCCCCGTCTACGTCTGCAGCGGTCGCCCACAATGGCGCAGGACTGGTGTTGTCGCTCCATGCATAGACTGCTTGCTGGCTACCGAAGCGCCCAGGTCCGTGGTTGGGGTAAATGGCTCCGTACCACAAGACGTCCAGGTCGCCGTCTCTGTCCAGGTCTTCGACGACGGCTGGTGGTTCTTCTGCGCAACCCGAAATCGTATTCGGCGCCGGGGGCGTGAGCTTGAAGTCGAGGAGGCGCTCGCTCGGCCCAAACCAGCCGGTGCCGTCGTTGAGCATGTAGAACGGTCCGCCCGCGTAGTGTGGATCGCCCTGAGCGCTCCTGAAGCCTCCGCCGCTCAGCAGGTCCAGGTCGCCGTCCGCGTCGAGGTCGACGGCCTTGACCCACTCAAATGCATCCCTCGCCAAGGTGTGCAAGGCCCCGAAGGCTCCGTTGCCTTGGTTCTCGCACCAATGCAACCGTCTGGACATGCCACAGAGCACGACGTCCGAGTCTCCGTCGCCGTCTACGTCCGCGATGCAATGGCCCGCACGCACCGGGCTCAAGAAGACGGATAGCGCCACGTCTCGTTTCGGACCAAAGCTGCCGGTGCCGTCGTTCGGATACCAATACACCGAGGAGCCGGTTGGCCCGTCGCTCTCCACCGTCATTACGTCGAGGTCTCCGTCACCGTCCATGTCCGCGACCTCGAACGAGAAGAAGGTATAGCTCGGAGGCCACAGCGGTGGAGCGGTCATGAGCTGCAGGGGTGGGCCGAAGGTGCCGGCGCCGTCGTTCTTGCAGACCGAGACACCACCGCCCCAACAGTTTGGCTGACCCCAGTTCGAGAACACCCCTCCACCCGAGTGCTGAAACACCAGGTCGACGTCGCCGTCGCCGTCAAGGTCGTCGGCACAGAACAGCCGCGCGATCCCGCCGACCGCCACCGACTGCGGCGGGCCGAAGGCGCCGGCGCCGTCGTTCGCGTACCACGACACCTCGGTACTCACGGCGGAACCTGCCATAACGTCCAGGTCCCCGTCTCCGTCCACGTCCTCGACCTCGACGGAATCCGCCGAGAACAGCCCCGTCGCGATCAACTGAGCCGGTCCGAAGGTGCCGGCGCCGTCGTTCGTACGCCACTCGAGCGCGACCTCGGAGCGGGACAACACGTCGAGGTCTCCGTCCCCGTCCAGGTCTGCGGCCAGCGACCTCGACGCGAGGTTCAGGACCTGCGCCTGCCCGAACGTCGCGATCTGTCCCACCAAATCAGACGCCGTGCTGCACACGGCCAACGCCACCAAGATCCTCATCATGCCGAAGCGAATATCGGCGCTTCGCGAGGAGCTGCGCGACCGCTCATGTTCGTAGCGGCATCGCGGGTAATACGCCCGATGCGTGCGTTCGCGCAGTCGGCAGCGTGTTCGATCCGACCTCCTTCGCCGAGCCGGCGCTTGGTTGCCGTGACGCGTTCAGAAATGAAAAGCCACATGAAGAACCACAGGAGCATCGCCACCAAGATCACGACGTCCCATTGCTTGGACTCCTTCTCCAGGTCCTCCTCATGGTCCTTCCAGAACTCCTCCGTCCATCGGCCACAGCGGAGGTGCTGCTTCCCGCAGCCCGGGCACTTCGCGGGGCCATCGGTTGAGGCTTGGTGGCCGCAGTCGGGGCACTTGGAGAGCGCCATGGTTACAGATCCACTAGCATCAGCGATCACCGTGAAGCTGAAGCCATCACCAGACTGCTCCACGCTGACGCGCCTCGCCGTCGCCATCACGCTGGCCTGCTCTTTCGCGACGTCAACCGCAGCGCAAGTCGAGACGATCACGGTCGACGGGCAACGGTTCCTCGGGCAAGCGGCGGCGCAGGAGACTCTGATCCTCGACGCCAACTCCTGCTTCTTCGACGGGGCGGGGCTGCAGTGCAAAGGTCAGGGGCCGGCCGTCGCCGCAGGCGACCGACTCAACGGCGGCAAGAGCTTCGACTTGATCACCGGCGTCAAGGCAGGCAACCAGGTGTCGTGGTTCGTGAACGTGTCCAAAGCTGGCGTGTGCAAGGTCGCGTTGCAGCCCGATACAGAGCGGCGCCCACAGGCCAAACTCGAGCTGCATATCCAGCAGCAGCGCATCCCGTTGGGCGCGAGAGCGAACTCGGTTCGCTTCGACCGCGCGGGCGTGCATCGCATCCGCCTCACGAGCGCCGCTGAGACTGCAGCGAGCATTCGGGGCCTCGTGCTGACCGGTCCTGCCATGGGCGGCGCCTCGCTGCTGCGGACGCGCTGGCGCCCAGCTGCTGCGCACGCGAAGTTCCGCGCCTCCACGCTCGCAGCAGGAGCGCGCGTTTGGATCATGGAGATGGACGCCGCACCAGGCGACGCCGGGTTCTACTCGCCGATGACCACGCCGTTCGGCTACTTCGGCCCCTCGTGGACGAAGGAGGGCGTCCCGACCGGCATGAACTTCTCGATGTGGTCCTACGGACGCGGCAAGGAGGAGCCGCCGCTCGAACAGCTCTCGCACCTGCTGGCCGTTGGCCACCCGAGCGCGCGCTTCGACGGATTCGGACACGAGGGGACCGGCGTGAAGCCGCGCGGCTGGAACCCGTTCGAGAAGTGGCGCGGCCAGCGCTGCGTGTTGGCGCTGCGCATGGAGCGAGGCGACCCCTACGACACCTACTCCGGCTACCTGTTCGACGAGACCTCGCTCACCTGGAAGCTGTTCTGTGCAGGCCGCAAGTACACGGCCCCACGAAAGGGTCAGCGTCGCAGGCAAGCGAACGCCAGCCGGATGCTCCTGCCCGGGAGTTTCGTCGAGGTGCCTGGTCCGCCACACCGGCAGCGCACGGGGCACATCGTTCGCGAGATGCGTTACCGCGGCTTCCTACTCGACGAACAGCGCCGCCCGCACGCGCTCGATCGCATCAGCGGCCGCAACAAGACGCCGGTAGGGAACCAAGGCCGCGGCGTCACGGACGATGGCCGCTTCCGGCTGTGGATGGGCGGGATGGAGCAGTTCGAAGAGAGCCCCGCACAGTCGCTGACAGAGCCCGACGACGCGAGCACGCTCGAGTGGATGAAGCCCGCCAAGCTCGCAGCGCTCTACACTTGGCCGACGACCATCACGATCCAGTCTGCTCTCCGAAAGGACGGGGTCGTGCACGTCACATGTCACACAAGCGGCATGGGCGACCCCACGAGCGTGCGCCTGTACGCCGGAGTCAAGGACGGGCTCACGCTCGCCGATCGTTGGGACCATGTGACTCCGATCCGAGAGCTCCCCAACGGAGATGCGTGCATCCAGGTGCAGGTCCCAGCCACCGCGCGGTTCGTCCGCATCCTGGTCGAGAACGAGAACGGAAAGTACTGGTCGATGCAGACGGCTCGGATCACGACGGAGTGATCCGTGCACGCCGACCATTACGGCTTGGCTGGCTGCTACCCGCCGCACCGAGCCGAGCAGACGCTGGACCAGATGTTCGTGCGGTTGTCATGATCCAGCGTGACGCAGCGGGTTGCCGTGCGACGCCTTCAGGCGCGGGTGACGTTGAACGGCAAGGTCCGCGCCCGACCGAGCGAACGCGCTCGGACATCACTCGAAGCGCCGTCGACCGGATCCTGCGCGGTGCGCCCTAGTCGCTCTGGCCGGGTGGCCGATTGCGACCCAGGCGTTCGTGCACGCCGACGAAGTCGTCGCCTAGAAAGGACGCGGCGAGGTTGATGTCGCCAGCGAGCAGGGCCGCGGCGAGAACGCACGCGAACTCACGCGCCGACCGCGCGCCGACGATGCTCTGCCCCTCGGTCGCAGTGCCCTTGCCGGTCCCGCCGCCGACGGTCGCGGCGTGGAGGTTGGGGAGGTCGAGGGACGCGTAGAGGTCGCCGCCGTCGTCTTCGAGGGAGAGGGTGCCGACCGCGCTCTCCGCGACGTAGGCGGCGTCCTGACCGGTCGCGATGTAGACAGCCGCGAGTCCGTTGGCGATCTGGATCGCGTGGTTCGCGGTGCCCATGCGGGCGTAAGCCAGCTGATAGCTGGCCCACAGGTCGGCGAGCGCTGCGGCGGAGGTCTTCAGGCGCGCGGTGACGACGTCGCGCGGGATCCTTGTCTCGGCGAGCACCCACTTGCCGCGCCAGGAGCGCAGCGTCGCGCGCTTCTCGACGTCGTGTCCGTGCAGCAGGACCTGGCGTGCACCTGGGATCTTGGCCAGGAGCGGCGCCGACGCTCGGGTCACCATGTTGATGCCCATGGCGTCCCCGGTGGTCATCTCCAATCGGAGCATCAGGCGCCGTCCGAGCAGCTCGTGGGTCAGTGACGTGACCTTGCCGTGTGCGGTCGTTCGTTCGGCAGCCTCGATCAGCTCGGCGTGGTGCGCGTCCACGAAGCGCCCCGCCGCCTGCGCCGCCTCGGCGTCGTCGAAGGTCAAGAGGGGCCACACGGCGAGCCCGTCGCGCTGGATCGTCGCTCGGATTCCGTTGACGCAGGCGCGGAGTCCGCGCTGGTAGGACGCGATCATCGATCCCTCGGTGGTCGCCATCGGCACCGCGTAGCGGCCGACGAAGTCGCCGCGCAGGTCGACCGGGCCGACCACACCGACCGGCACCTGGGCGAAGCCGATCATGCCTTCGACGTTGCCGCGTGCGGCAGCCGGGTCGACCGGCGCGCCAGCGTAGTGCGGGAGCTCTCGCCCCGTCCACGCGCGCCGGGCGGCGAGGATCGCGGGTGAAAGGTCGTCCTCGGGATCGCGAGGAGGCGATGAGTCGGGCATGGCGCGAGTCTACGTCTAGCAGCAGAGCGCTGGCGCGGGCGCTCTGCAGGGAATCTGGCGTGGGTCCGATGCGCTTCGGCTCGCGCGGATGACCGAGGCCACGCTCGTCGCCTCGCGTGACGTGCTCGAGCACAACCGTTCGATCACCCGCACCGGCATCAACGCGAGGTGGGCAAGATCGTGCAGATCCTCCGGTGGGGGCGCGCCCGTGGCCTCTGCCGCGGCTCAGCCGAGGAACTTTGCGAACGGCCGGGCCGGGGAATGCGCCCCAGGCCGGCCGATTCCCCATTTTCTTGGCGCGATGCGGGGCCGTTCTGCGGGGTCCCCGTTGGCGCGGGCACTAAGTCCGCCCTCTCACTCGCCAAGGAAACACGATGGACCCACAACCCCTCCCCGCTCGCCTCCTCGCATCCTCTTTCGCCTTGGCCGCCACGCTGTGCGCCCAAGGGCCGTTCAGCGCCGGCCAGGAGATCACGACCACCTGCTACGCCGCCCTGGACACGCAAGCCGCCGACCTGGACGGCGACGGCGCCCTCGACGTGATCTCTGTCTCCTGGCAGAGCAACCGGGTCGCCTGGCACCGCAACCTCGGCAACGGCGCCTTCGGCCCCGAGCAGGTGATCACCAGCAGCGCGACCGGCGCCGAGGCGGCCTACGCCGCGGACCTCGACGACGACGGCGACCTCGACGTGCTCGTCGCTGCCGGTGACAGCCACGTCGTCTCCTACTTCCCCAACCTCGGCAACGGCAGCTTCGGCGCGGAGCAGGTGCTGTCGAGCAGCCCGACCGGACCGCAGGACGTCTACGCCGCCGACCTCGACGGCGACGGCGACCTCGACGTGCTCGCGGC
>JBMHDP010000136.1:0-2742 GCA_049889335.1 Planctomycetota bacterium | reverse complement strand
CGGCAGCTTGGCCGCGAACTTCGCCGGGTCCTTCTCGAACTTCGCCTTGCACTTGCCGCAGCAGAAGGCGACCCGCTTGTCCTCGTGCAGCACGAAGAACTTCGGGTCGATGTCCGCGCCGCTCACCGGGCACTTCGCGTTGACGGGTTTGTTGCGCTGCTCGCGCGCCTTGATCTCCTCTTCCGCCGCTGCGAGGCGCGCTTCGACGTAGTCGCCGAGGTCGACCTGCACGTCCGCGAGCTGCTCGCGGTGGCGCGCCACGCCGTCGCTCGTCACCTTGCTCTGCCAGAGGTAGAGCTGCCGGAGCGCGGGCAGCGCCGCGACCGTGGCGAGGCCCGCGTCGCCGACCTGCGTGCCGTAGGCGTTGAGGTACTCCAGCTGCCGGAGGGACGCCAGCGCGGCGGCGCCGCGGTCCCCCAGCTGGGTCCCCGAGACGTTGAGGCGACGCAGCTGCGTCAGCTTGCCGAGGTGCGCGCCCGCGCCGTCCCCGATCGACGTCCGACCGACGTTGAGCCAGACCAGGACCGGCGCCAGCGGCGCGAGCCGGGCCAGCGTCTCATCGGTGACCTTGCCCCGCAGCAGCGAGAGGTTGGCCTCCACCGCCTCCGTGTCGGCGGCGATCCGCTGGATCACGACGCCCTGCTCACGCAGCGCCGCCATGCTCGCCTCGATCGCGCTGCGCTGGGCGTCGGAGACCTCCGGGAGCTCGAAGGTGATCTTCGGCAGCACCTGGGCGGCGAGCTCCGCGGCGATGAACTCGTCGCCCGCCGCGGGCCAGGAGGCCCCCTCCTGCACCCAGCGGGAGAACAGCGCCTGCTGCTCGGCGGTCAGCGGCTCGCCGCTGGCCGGCATCAGCTCGTCGTCGTCGAGCCCCAGGCCGAGGCGACGGATCAGCTCGCTGTCGCCCGGATCCTTCGGCGCGATCGCCCAGAAGTCCTCGTCCCCCTCGGCGAAGACGAACTCCCGCCGGTCGAGGCGCAGGTCGCCTTCCTGCTCGTCCGGTCCGTGACAGTCGATGCAGCGCTGCACCAGGATCGGCGCGATCTGCTTGGTGAAGTCGACCTTGTCCTGAGCGAGCAGGGGCAGGCCGAGGAAGGCCAACGCGGCGGCGATTCGCATGCGCGGATCATCCCCGCTGGGGCCGCGGACGCAACCCGGTCCCAGCGAAGACCGCGCCCGGCTCAGGCCCGGCGACCCTGGACGTCCAGCCCGGCCGCCCCGAGCACGTCCTCGGCGTGGTTCAGGACGGAGCGGACCCAGCCGCGCTTCTCCGCGTACGACCCCGCGAAGAACGAGCGCTTGAAGCCGTAGATCAGCACGTCCTTGAGCGCGCGCGCGTCCAGGCGGAACGCGTCGACCGCCTTCTGGAACTCCTCGGTCATGGTCGTCCGGGAGACGAGGCGGTTGTCCGTGCACAGGGTCACGCTGCAGCGGGCCGCGCGCATCTTCTTGAACGGGTGCCGCGACAGGTCCGCGCGCAGCTCGGGGATCGTCTGCTGGTTGCTGGTCAGGCACACCTCGAGCGTGATCCGGCGGTCCGCTACGTAGCGCACCAGCTCGTCGATGAAGCGCCGCTTGTCCACGATCGAGCGGTCCCGGATGTGCCGCCGGCTGAACAGCCACGTCCCGTGACCGATGCGGTCGGCGTGACAGTCCGTGATCGCCTGGAAGATCGACTCCGGGCCGTAGTCCTCGCCCGCGTGCACGGTCTTGCCGAGGAAGTGTTCATGCGCCAGCTGGAACGCGGCCTGGTGGTCCTTGGCCGGGAAGCCGCGCTCCTGCCCGGCGAGGTCGAAGCCGACGACCGGCAGGCCCTCGTCTTCCCGCGCCGCGACCGCCGCCCGCGCCAGCTCGAGCGAGGCCAGCGCGTAGATCTCGCTCGCCGACGCGCTGGGGAGCGCCGCGAAGTAGGCGCGGTAGTGCTCGCTGAAGGCGGGCAGGAAGAACCGCAGCGCGCAGACGATCACGCCCGCCTCGAAGCGCGGCACGGCGCCGGCGCGCACCGCCGGGTCACGGTTCACCTCGCGCTTGGCGCGCTCGACGCCCCGGCACACGGCGCGCAGCACGTCCTTGACCTGGAAGTCGCCGCGCACGTGCAGCTGCGGCGCGAAGCGGATCTCGGCGTAGAAGACGTTCTCTGCGCGGCAGTCGAGGCACAGCTCGTAGGCCGCGCGCTCCAGCGACTCCGAGTCCTGCAGGCAGGCGACCGTGAACTCGAAGCCCTTCAGGTATTCGGGGAGGTTCTTGTAGGCGCGCTTGAAGACCAGCTCCAGCAGGCCGTCGCGGGTGCGCGAGGGCAGCCGCACGCGGTGCTGCTTGGCCAGCTCGAGCAGCGTCTCCAGGCGCAGGCTGCCGTCGAGGTGCAGGTGCAGGTCCGACTTGGGCAGCGCAGCGAGCAGGTCCGGCGTGATCGACGGCTTCGCCATGCCGGGATCATGCGGCGGCGCCGCCGATGCGACAAGGCGACCTCCCTCGGCTACGATCCGCGCCGTGCCCGCCGCCTGGGAACTGCTCACCGACGACCCCGAGGAGCGGGCGATCTTCCCCGACCTCGACGCGGCGCTCGCGCTCGATGCGACCCCCGCCGCGCCGCCCAACCGCCTCCGGGACGTGGTCTGCATCGAGGTCGGCGGCCGCCGCTACTTCCTCAAGCGCTTCACGCGCACCCAGTGGAAAAACCGCGCGCGCTTCGCGATCTCGCGCCCCCCCGCCGCCGACGACGCCGACCCGGAGCGGCGGGTC
>JBMHDP010000135.1:0-5439 GCA_049889335.1 Planctomycetota bacterium | reverse complement strand
AGCGGCCCGGCGCTGCTCCGGCACCTCGGCGCTGGCGACGACACCGCGCGGCCGAGCCGGCCGCCGACCGAGCTGCTCGCAGCGCTCGCGGCCGGCAACGACGTCGAAGCGGCCGCGCTGCGTGAGCGGTGTTCGGCGGTCGTCGAGGCCCAGCGCGCGCTGGACATCCCGCGCGCCGAGCGCTGCATCGAGGCGCTGGCCGACGTCTACGGCGGCACCTCGCGGACCGTGGCCGATCAGCGCGACCAGGTGCACCGCCTCGGATTCTACCTCGATCGGATCGCCCGCGCAGCGTCCAACGTCGAGCGCGCCGCGCCGCTCTGGGACGTCGACGAAGTGCAGCCGGTCCAGGAGCTCGTCACCGCGGCCTGCGCCGCCCAGCCGCCGCGGGAGCGCGGCGGCGGCGCCGTCGGGCTGCGCAGCCTCAAGCTGACCCTGCGCAGCATCGTCGACGAGTTCCCCCACCTGGACCGGGTCCCCGCCGCGCTCCAGGCGCTGAACGTCGCGCTGTGTCGACTGACCGACGACGCCTGGCAGCAGCTCGCCGACGCCGAGCAGCGGCTGGGCGTGGTGCCGGTGCCGGTCCGGCCGCTGCTGCTGTCGCTGGGCCGGCTCGACACGCTCCGCGCTCTCGAAGCGCTCGTGGACCGTCCCGAGCGGCCAAGGAGCGACCTGCTGGACGGCCTCGAGCGGCTGCGGCTCGGGCTCGAGCAGGCCCGCTCGACGCGGGACCGGCTGACGGAGAACGCCGAGCACGCGCTCGCCCGCGGACACTGGACGACCGGCCTGTTCGAGATGGAGCGCGCGGTCGAAGGGCTGACCGCAGGAGACGAGAGCGAGCGCGCGGAAGCCGACCGGCTGCGCGAACGGCTCCAGGCGGCGCGACGCACCAAGAAGGAGCTCGAGGCCGCGATCCGCCGCAACGTCGAGCTCAACGCGCGCTACCGCGCGCTCGAGGACGACGCGAACAGCACGTCCGAGGCGCGGCTGCAGGTCCTGCAGGAGCGGCGGGACGGGCTGCTGTTCCTCAGCATGCACGTCCCGAGCGAACGCGCCGAGCTCTACCGCCAGGACCTGCGGCAGGTCGACGGGCAGCTGGCGCTCGAGCGCGCCGAAGAGGCCGAGCGGCGGCTGAGCGCGCTCTCCGACCCGACCTGCAGGCTGGAGCTGGCGCGCGAGACCCTCGCGGCCCTGGGCGCGGACGAAGGTCCGGGAGAGGCGCCGGAGCAGTCCGGGCGCATCCTCCGGCTGCAGGAGCGTTGGCGCACGGTCGCGACGCAGTGCCTGGAGGCGCTCCGCGTGGCCGAACAGCAGGCCGCGCAGGCCAGACGGCAGCGCCGGCGCATGCTGACGGTGACGGTGCTGCTGGCGATCGCGACGACCACAGCGATCGGCTTCGCCCTGCAGCCGTGGCTGACCGGCGCGCCGGTCATGGCCGGCTCCAAGTAGGCGTTAGAGCAGCCCGTGGTCGTCAGCGCGCTGCGGGCCCGCGGGCAGGCGGGCGAGGTCGAACGCGCCGAGGAGGTCCTGCGGCGCGCACGGCTCGAGCGCCGCGCGCAGACCGCACGAGCGCGCGAGGTAGCCGCAGACCCGCGCCGCAGTCACGCCCTGCTCGCGCAGCTGCCGCAGCGAGGTGTCGCCGAACCGCTTCGAGAGCCCGCGACCGTCCGCGCCGACGAGCAGCGGCACGTGCGTATAGCGCGGCGACGGCAGGCCGAGCGCGCGCTGCAGCAGCAGCTGGCGCGGCGTGCTCGGCAGCAGGTCGTCGGCGCGGAGCACCTCGTCGACGCGCTGCGCCGCGTCGTCCACGACGACCGCCAGCTGGTACGCCGCGCCGCCGTCCCGTCGCTGGATCACGAAGTCGCCGCGCACGGCGCCGGCCTGGGGGCCGCAGAAGCGGTCGTCGAACGGGACCGCGTCCACTTCGACCCGGAACCGGAGCGCCGCCGGGCGGCCGCTCTTCGCTTCGGCGTCGGCCAGCGACGCGTAGCGCCCGCGGCACGTCCCTGGGTAGACCTGACCGGCTGCGGCCCGCGGCTCGTGCGGGGCCGACGCGGCCTCGTCGATTTCGCGTCGGGTGCACACGCACGGGTAGGCCTGCCCGGCGCGCAGCAGCTGCGTCGCGGCGTCGCGGTGCGCGTCGCCCCGCGCGCTCTGGAGCAGCGTCGGCCCGTCCCAGTCGAGCCCCAGCCACTCGAGGTCCTCCAGCGTCTGCTCGATCGCGCCGGCTTTGAGCCGTCCACCGTCGATGTCCTCGACCCGCAGCAGTAGACTCCCGCCGCGCGACCTCACCGACAGCCACGCGAGCAGGAACGTGCGCGCGTTGCCGAGGTGCAGCACCCCGGTCGGGCTGGGCGCCAGACGCCCCACCGTTGTCGAACCAGACGTCCTCGATGCATCCGCCATCCGCAGCAGGCCTCGTTCTACGCATCGACGCGAAGGTCTGCCACGTCGAGATCGGCGGCGAGCGCCGGCAGCTGCCGCTCGCTGGCAAGCTCTTCGAGCTGCGCACGCACGAGAAGCGCCCGCTGGCCGTCGGCGACCACGTGCTGCTGGACGAGTCGGGGCAGGTCATCGACGAGGTCCTGGAGCGCAGCTCCCAGCTGCACCGGCGCGCAGCGACCGAAGGAGAGGAGCTCGCGCAGGTCCTCGCCGCCAACATCACGCACGTGCTGGCCGTGGCCTCGGTCAAGTCGCCGCCGTTCCAGCCGGAGCTCGTCGACGGCGTGCTCGCCGCGGCGGCCCGGGAGCGGATCCCGGCGACGCTGGTGCTGACCAAGGTCGACGTCGCGCCGAAGCTCGCCGACCGCTGGGCGACCGCCTACGAGGGCGCCGCGGTCCGCGTGCTGCGCACGTGCTCGGTCGGCGACGCGCGCACCGCCGAGTCCCTCGCCGAGGTGCAGCAGCTGCTGCACCAGAACCGCACGGTGGTCATCGGCCTCTCCGGCGCGGGCAAGTCCTCCCTGCTCAACGCCGTGGTGCCGGGCGTGCAGCTGCGGACCGGCCACCTCAACCACATCCAGCAGGGACGCCACACGACGACGCACACCGAGCTGCTGCCGCTGCCCGGCGGCGGTCACGTGCTCGACACCCCCGGCGTGCGCAACTTCCACCTGTTCCACACCGGCGCCCAGGAGCTCCAGTTCCTGTTCCCGGAGATCGCGGCCCGCCTGCCGCGCTGTGAGTACCGCTCGTGCCTGCACGACGGCGAGTCGACCTGCGCGGTCAAGGCGGCGCACGACCAGGGCGAGATCGCGCCGACGCGCTACGCGTCGTATCTGCGCATGCTGCGCGACGCGCAGACCGCGGAGAAGCCCGCGGCCAAGACCGAGCGCGGCACGACCCGCGGCGGCGGGCGGCGGCGCCCGCGGTGACGCGGCCTCACCCTTCCCAGGTGAGGTACTTGTAGCCCCAGGCCGCCCAGAAGAGCGCGAACATGCCCGCCGTGAGGCCCCAAAAGGGCAGGCGAACGAGCGCGTCGACGAAGGACCGCCCGCGCGCCAGGCACTGCAGCGCGTGCGCGCCCGCCAACAGGCCCAGCGCCGCGACCGCCGCGCCGAACGGCTGGGTGACGAAGGCGCCGATCACGTCACCGTGCACGAGCTGGGCCGACGCCGTCGTGCAGCCGCAGGTCGGGCAGGGCACGCCGTAGACCTCGGGCCAGCCGCACGGCGGCATGCCGAACTGCTCGTGCGTGCCGTGGCCGCGCGGGTCGGGGCCGACGCCTGCCAGCTTGTAGGTCAGCGCGACCGCCGCGGTCGCCACGACCCCTGCCGTGAGGCGGTCCGCCCACGCCGAGATCGGCCCGTCGGCGAGCGGGATCGTCCAGGCAGCCCTCGGCGCGGGGTTCATCGCGGGCAGGATCGTGCCTGCCCGCCGACGCCGCAAGGGCGGGGCTAGGCGAAGTCGTAGATGTAGGCCATGCGGTCCTTGCGCAGGATCGCGTAGTCGAGGCCGCCGAGGACCGCGAGCTGCTCGTGGCTCAGGTCCAGGCCGCGGAAGCGCGGCGACTGCATGATGAAGTAGTCGCGGCCCTGCAGCAGCTGCGAGTCGTAGGCGCCCGCTTCGATCCTGCCGCTGAGCTCGAACTGGACCGCGCCGTTGTAGAACGCGCGGATCGCGTGCTGCTTGTCGTTGTCCGCGAGGCGGCGCAGCGCGTCGTCCCCGGCGACGTCCACGAGCTCGTGCGCGCAGATCAGCTCGCGCACGTTCACCATCACCTTCGGCGTGCAGATGACCTCGTTGCTCCGCAGCGACACCAGCGTCGCGTCCTCGACGGACAGGTAGCTGCGCTGGTGATCCTCCAGCATGTTGGAGAGCCGCTTGGTCTTGTTCTGCAGGCGCCCCTTGATCAGGAAGACGTCGGTGAGGAAGAGGTCTTCGACGATTACGGGCGCAGCGACGTCGCCGTCAGGGTCGGGTCGATTGTTCATGCGGTTGGCGCGGATCGGGGTCGCAGACGAGCTGGCGGACGGCGCCGGCGAGGTAGAACGAGCCCACGACGAGGCGCGGGCCCGGGCGGGCGCGCAGCGCGCGCAGCCCGGCGACCACGTCCTCGCAGACCTCGCTCTGCGCGCCCTGCGCGGTGAGCCACGCCGAGATCTCGGCGGGGTCCTCACCGGGCGTGCCCGACAGTTCGGTGACAACGAAGCTATCGGCGATCGGCAGCAGCGCGCTCAAGCCCTCTCGCCAACGTTTTCCGGCAGCGGCTGCGGTCAGCACCACCGGACGGCGACCGGGCGCTCTCCGCCGCAGCTCGTCGGCGACCGCGCGCAGCGAGTCCTCGGTGTGGGCGCCGTCCAGCACGAGCTGCTCCCCGTCCGGCTCCGCGAACACCTCGAAGCGGCCCGGGAGCTGCGGGGTGGGCGCGGGGTCGAGCGCGAGCGGCAGATCGGGCAGCACGCGCTGGAGCGTCGCGGCCGCCAGCGCGAGCGCGGGCAACGAGAAGGCGCTGGCGCCCGGCAGCGTGAACGCACGGCGGCTGCCGTCAGGCAGGCACAGCTCACCGCGCGCGCCGTCCGGGCCGTGCTCGACGTCGCGCAGGGAGAAGTCCTCTCCCGCGACGAGCAGCTCGGCCCCGACCTCTCCGGCGTATTGCCGGACCACCGCCAACGCGTCGCCCGTCGTCGCGGTCAGGCCGAGGCCGCCGCTGCGGATGACCGGGGCCTTCTCGGCCGCGATCGCGGCGACCGTGTCGCCCAAGACGTCGGTGTGCTCCAGCTCGATCCGCGTGACGATCGACGCGTCGACCGGGATCGCGGTGGTCGCGTCGAGCCGACCGCCGAGCCCGACCTCGTAGACGGCGAGGTCGACCTGCGCCTGCGAGAAGCGCTCCACCGCTGCCGCGGTCATCGCCTCGAAGAAGGTCGGCGGGCGCGCCGGGTCGACCGACAGGAGCTCGTCGAGCAGGGGCTCGAGCGTCGCCACCTCGACCGGCGC
>JBMHDP010000134.1:0-4783 GCA_049889335.1 Planctomycetota bacterium | reverse complement strand
GCGCGCGCGGGTCTCCGGCCTGCTGGTGCCGCCCAATGACGACGACGCGCCGCTGCCGGGGCTCGAGGTGATCGCCGCGGGTCATCCCCTGCCCACGGCGGGCAGCTTCCGCGCGGCGCGCCGCGCGCTCGACCTCGCCGCGACGGCAGGTCCCGACGACGTCGTGCTGTTCCTGGTCAGCGGCGGCGGCTCGGCCCTCTTGGAGCTGCCGCTCGCGGCCGACGTCTCCGTGGCCGAGTGGCGCCGCTTCCAGCAGGCGCTCGTCGGCAGCGGCGCGTCGATCGAGCGCGTCAACGCCGTGCGGATGCGGCTGTCCGCGGTCAAGGGCGGCCGGCTCGGCGCAGCGGCGGCCCGCGCGCGCGCCGTCGTCACCCTCTGCGTCAGCGACGTCCCGGGCCGTCCGGAGACGATCGCGTCCGGCCCCACGGCGCCCTGCGGCTGGCTCGGCGAGACGCTGCTCCGGGACCTGGACGAGCTCCGGCTCTGGGACGCGCTGCCGCCGGCGCTGCGGGACCGCGCGCGCCGCGGCGCCCTCGCGCCGGTGCCCGCGGCGGACGACGTCCCCGGCGACGTGGCGGTCGTGGCCGACGAGTCCTGCAGCCGCGACCTCGCCGCAGCAGCGCTGGACCGCGCCGGCGTGCACGTCGACGCGAGCTTGGACCTCGACGACCGCCCCTACGAGCAGGCCGGCGCGACGGCGCTGGCCAGGCTCGACGCGCTCGCGGTCGCCCGCCCCGATCGCCCCGTCGCGCTGGTGACCACCGGCGAGCTGAGCGTACCGCTCCCCGAGCACGTCGGCGTCGGCGGCCGGAACCTGCACTTCGCGCTGCACTGCGCGACCGAGCTCCGCGGCGCGCCCGTCACGGTGCTCAGCTGCGGCACGGACGGCGTCGACGGCAACTCGCCCGCTGCCGGCGCCGTCGTGGACGGCGAGACCGCGGCCCGGGCGCGCGCAGCAGGCGTCGACCTGGTCGACCACCTGCGCCGCTTCGACGCCTACCCTGCGCTCGGCCCACTCGGCTGCGCGGTCGAGCCCGGGCCGACCGGCGTCAACGTCCGCGACCTGCGGGTGCTGCTCCGGCGACCGCGCGGGTGACCAAACCGCCGACAGCGTCGGAGCTCCCGCGCGACGACCGGCTGGGTCCGCGCCCGGCGACCGGTGGCAGCGGCCCGTGAGATCGCCTCGTTCTGAGACTCCGCTCCGGGCGGGCTTCAGGCCGATGGTGTCAGCTGCGGAGCCTCGGCGCTCCCGGGCGGACTCATGGGGAAGAACAACCTGCAGGCGGCGTGGGCTGCGCTGGCGCTCTGCGCCTGCGGCGGCGGAGGCGCGAGCGGCACCAGCGCGCCGAGCCCGCCGACGGCGGGCGCGTTCGGGCTGGTCCGGCTGCTCTCGCACGTCCCGTCGGACGGCGCCGTGCAGGTGCCGCTCGACGAGCAGATCGCGCTGACGTTCGACGCGACGGTCGCGCTGGAGAGCTTCGCCTACCCCGACACCTGGCTGCGCGCGAGCGGCGCGGGGACCGACGTCCCGCTGGACTTCGCGCCCGGCCCCGCCGGCCGCGTGATCGCCACGCCGCAGGCTCCGCTCGAGCCGGAGACGGACTACACGCTCCAGCTGTCGGCGCTGACCAGCGACGTCAACGGCCGGATCCTGGACCTCACCACCTCGTTCACGTTCCGGACGATCGACGAGGTCGCGCCGACCGTACTCGGCCTCGACGTCCCGGCCAACGCGACCGGGGTCGACCGCGAGGCGAGCTTCACGGTCCACTTCGACGAGGCGATCGCGAGCGCCAGCGTCACCGAGGACACGCTGTACTTGCGCGACGTCTTCGGCGGCCGCTACAGCTGCGACGCGACGCCCGTCGGCGACGACGTCGTGCTCGACCCCCACGCCGACCTGCCGGGCGACCGGCAGTTCTTCGTGGTCGCGACGACCGCGCTCGAGGACCGCGCGGGCAACCGCCTCGCGCAGCCGTTCCAGTCGACGTTCACCACCAGCGGCGACGGGGACGCGCCGAGCACGACCGCCGCGTGGCCCGCGAACGGCGCCGTCGGCGTCTCGCCTGCGGTCCAGCCGACGTTCACCTTCGACGAGTCGATGGACCCGGCGACCGTCGAGGCCGCGTCGCTGCTGTTCGAGGACGAGTTCGGCAACATCGTCCCGTTCTCGGTCGAGGCCACCGCCGACCAGCGGACCCTGCGCCTGCGGCCGACGACGTCGCTGCAGCCGCAGCGCAGCTACACGCTCTCGTTCCTGCTCGGCGGCGCCGCGGCGACCGACGTCAGCGGCAACCCGCTGAGCGCGACGCAGGCGCTCGCGTTCACCACGGGCGACGACGTCACGCCGCCGACCGTCGTCTCCAGCACGCCGACGCCGGGCCAGGACCGGGTGCCCGGGGCGCTGGTCGCCGAGGTCTCCTTCGACGAGGACCTCGACCCCGCCTGGGTCGGCGCCGACGTCGCCGCGCTGCGCGTCGCGGGGGAGACGTGGGACGCCGTCGTCGAGCTGGTCGCAGGCCGCACCGTGCGCGTCACGCCCGTGCTCCCGATCCCGACCGACGCCGCGTGCAGCCTCGTCCTGCGCGGCGGCCAGGACGGGCTCCGCGACGTCGCCGGCAACGTGCCGGCGGACACGACGGTCACCTTCACGACGTCGAGCGACGACGAGCTGCCCGAGGCGCTGCTGCTGCCGCCGGCCGACGCGACCGGCGTGGCCCGCACGTCCCGGATGAGCGTCGTGTTCGACGCGCCGATGGACCCCGCCACGCTGAACAGCGCGACGCTGCTGTTCACCGACGACCTGGGCGCGCCGATCCCAGGTGACCTCGTCCTGGGCGGCGGCGACCGCGTCGTGACGTTCACGCCCGCGACCGACCTCGACCCCGACGCCTACTACCGGATCCGCGTGCGCGGCGGCAGCGCCGGTCCGCGGCGCAAGTCCGGCAACTGGTTCGACGGCGACCGCCTGTCGCGCTTCCGCACCAGCGCGCTCGAGGACGGCCTCGTGCCGACGGTCCGCGCGAGCGTCAACGAGGTCGCCGAGGTGCGGCGCAGCGGCCTGGTCCTGCCGCCGGCAGGCTGGACCGTGAACGTCGACGTGTCGGACGCCCAGGGGCAGTGGGTCGACCCAGGCAGCGTCGAGCTCGTGCTCGGCGGCGGCGCGTCGCCCGACCGGGAGGTGCTGCTGGCGACGGCCGAGCTCGACTACGAGACGCTGCGGCTCCACGTCCCGGCCTCCGAGGCCCTGGCGCCCGGCAGCTGGAGCCTGACCGTCGAGGTGCAGGACCTGAGCGGCAACGTCGGCCGCTCGAACATCGTCCCGTTCGAGGTGCAGGAGCGCACCGGCGCGGCGATGCCGTTCGAGCGCACCCAGGTGGTCTGGGTCCGAACGGACCTGGACCGCGACAACAACGGTCGCGGCGACCTCCTCGACGACATGCTGCGGCTCGGGCTCGCGGCCGAAGGCGACCCCAACGGCAGCAACGGCTGGCTCCACGACCTGCTGCTGCAGGGCGTGCTCGCGCGGACCAACACGCTCTACCACCGCGGCGCGCGCGGCGAACCGCTCGGCCCCGACTCCGTGCAGGTGCGCTTCACCACCTACGCGCCGATCGCGCTGCAGCACATGCAGATGGCCCTCGGCGGCCTGGACCCCGAAGGGGACCGCACCCGGACGTTCGGCGACGAGAGCACCGGGGTGCTCGGCCGGGCCTTCTACGACTACCGCAACGCGTCGCTGGACGAACGCAACACGACCTCGTCACCCGGGACCGGCGTGTTCCCCGCGGAGATGTACCTGTTCCAGACCCGCACGCACCAGCAGCTCTACCCGTCGTTCGTGACCGCGTTCGCCAGCCGGTTCCTGGCGCTCTGCGCGGACATGGGCGGCACCCCCGCGGGCCTCCACCCGCTCGACGCCGCCGTGCTGCACCCAGGCTTCGACTACGAAGCCGCGTCGAGCAGCGAGCGCGCCCGCTGGAACACCGTGATGGCCGCGATGGACGACTGGGCGAGCGTGATCGGGGTCATCCTCGCGCACGAGGTCGGGCACTCGGTCGGGCTCGTCGCGCCGGGCGACATGCCGTACGGCCTGTTCGGCGACGCCACGCTCCACAACACCTACGCCGGCGCCGCCGAGGTCATGGCTGCGTCGGTCGGCTACGAGGCGATGACGACGCTCGACTACCACTTCCGCGACGTCGACCTCGCCTACCTGCGCCAGAGGATCCTGCTCCGATGAACCGTTCACGCTCGCCCTTCTGGAGCGCTGCCCTGGCGCTCGCCGCGGCCTGTCCCGGCGTCGCGCAGCAGCAGCCGACTTCACTGGCCGCCTTGACGCAGCGCGCCGACGTGATCGCGCTCGCCTCGGTGACGAACTCCGTGCTGGCCCAGCCGCAGCTGCGCCGCGTCGTCCTGCGCTCAGACGAAGTCCTGAAGGGCGCGCTCGGCGCGACCTTCACGCTCACCGAACCCGCCGGGCGGTGCTGCGGGCGGAGCCTGTTCACGCTGCAGGCCGGCCACGCCCGGCTCGTCTTCCTCCGCCGGGTCGGGCCGACGCTGCACGTCCTCGCAGGGGAACGCGGGCTCGTCCCCGCCGAGCCGGAGCTGGTCGCCGACGTCCGCGCGCTGCTCGACGCCGGCGGCGGCGCCGCGCTGACGAACCTGCTCGTGCAGCAGCTCACCGCGACCACGCCGCGAGTCGCCGACGACGCGGCCGCGGCGCTCGCGGCGCAGCCTGCCCTCTCGCTGAGTGACCCCCAGCGCGCCGAGGTCGCCGCGG
>JBMHDP010000133.1:0-37052 GCA_049889335.1 Planctomycetota bacterium | reverse complement strand
CGCCGAAGGCGCCGTCAGTTGCTCGGGTTGTTCGCGACGAGGATCTGCCGTCCGCGGTAGTGCCCGCAGGACTTGCAGATCGTGTGCGGGCGGATCATCGCGCCGCAGTGCGTGCAGCGGACAAGCTGGGTGCGAGCCAGCGCCTGGTGCGAACGACGGTTGCCGCGTTGGGACCGGCTGATCTTGCGCTTGGGGGTTGCCATGGGAGGTCTTGTGCGGGCCAGGGGAGCGGGTCACGAACCGTCGCGCCGCCCCGCGGCCGATTTGCGGGCAGAAGAAGCTACGGTCGGGGACGGGGATGTCAACGGCAGACCGCCCCCTTCCCGGCCAGAAATCCAGCCGGCCTCACGGCCGTAAGCCGGCCGTCTGCAACGCCGTGTGGGCCGCGGCGACCGCCTCGGGGAGCTTGGCGAGGTCCTTGCCCTTGCCCTGGGCGCCGTCGGGGCGACCGCCCCCGCCCCCGCCCATGAGGCCCGTCAGCTGCTTCACCAGCGCGCCCGCCTGCACTTTGGAGGTCAGCCCCTTGTCGACGGAGACGACGACGGCGACGGAGTCCGCGCTCGCGCTGAGCAGTACGGCTGCGAGCGGTCCGTGCTTCTGCTGGGCCCGCGCCAGCAGCTCCTGGGCGTCCTTGGTCTGCAGGCCGGGACGCTCCAGCACCAGCGTGTGCACGGCCGCCCCGTCCAGATCATGGGTCACGATCGCGGACTCCAGCTTGTCGAGCTCCACGTCCAGGTCGGGCGCGAGGGCGCGCTCGAGCTCCTTGCGGAGCTTCTTGAGGTCTTGGGTGAGCTCCTGGACCCGCCTCGGCACGTCCTCGCCGGGCACCTTGAGCTGCCCAGCCACGGCGGCGAGCTGCTGCCGTTCGGCCCGCGCCATCTGCATGGCGACCCGCCCGGTCACCGCCTCGATCCGGCGCGTCCCCGCGGCGACGGCCTGCTCGCTGACGATCCGGAAGACGCCGATGTTGCCCGTGTTCCCGACGTGGGTCCCCCCGCAGAGCTCCTTGCTGAACTCTCCGACCTGCAGCGTCCGGACCTCGTCCCCGTACTTCTCGCCGAAGAGCGCCACGAACCCGCTGCCGCGCGCGTCCTCGAGCGACTGGACCCGCGCCGCGACGTCCGTGGCAGCGAGGATCTGCTCGTTCACCAGCTCTTCGACCTGCGCGAGCGCGTCCGCGCTCGGCTTCTCCGGCTGCGTGTAGTCGAAGCGCAGCCGCTCCGGCGCGACCTCCGAGCCTGCCTGGCTCACGTGGCCGCCCAGCACCTGCTTGAGCGCGGCGTGCAGCAGGTGTGTCGCGGTGTGGTTGCGTTCGGTCGCGCGGCGGGGCTCGTCGGCGACCTCCATCCGGACGGCCTCGCCGGCCCGCAGCGCGCCTGTGTCGACCTCGACTTCGTGGAGGTGGAAGCCGTCCAGAGCTGTCGTGCTGCGGACGAGGGCTGCGCCGCCGTCGGACTCGACCCGGCCGTGGTCGCCCACCTGGCCGCCGCCCTGTGCGTAGAACGGCGTGCGATCCGTCACGAGCACGACCTTTTGCCCCGCCTCTGCCCGGTCCAGGAGCGCGTCGCCGTCCCCGATCAGGGCGAGCACGCGGGCGTCTGCTCGCGTCTGCGCGTAGCCGACGAACTCGGTCGGTGCGTGGCCAGCCTCCCGCAGCTTGACGGCGACGCTCGCGGTGAAGACCGCCTCCGAGGTCGCGGCGCTGGCCCGCGCGCGCTCGCGCTGCGCCTCCATCGCGGCGTGGAAGCCTGCTTCGTCCAGGCCGTAGCCGCGCTCTTCGATCACCTTCTCGGTGATGTCGATGGGGAAGCCGTAGGTGTCGTGCAGCTGGAACGCGAACTCGCCGCTCCCGGGGATCACCGCGCCCGGAGCCTGGGCCGATGCGTTCTTCGCCAGGAACTCGTCTAGCCGCGCCATCCCCTGGCGGTAGACGCCCAGGAAGTTCTCCTCCTCACCGCGGATCACCGCGCGGCACTGGCCTGCGTTCTCGACGACCTCCGGGTACTGCGCGCCCATCAACGCGCCGACGAGGTCGACCATGTCGCACAGGAACGGCTCGTGGAAGCCGAGCTCGTAGCCGTCGCGGGCGGCGCGCCGGAGGATCTTCCGCACGACGTAGCCGCGGCCCTCGTTGCTCGGCAGCGCCCCGTCCGCGATGCAAAACGTCACCGCGCGGACATGGTCGGCGATGCGTCGCATGCGCACGTCCTTGTCGGCGTCTTGCCCGTAGGCCACGCCGCATCGCTGCCCCAGGTGCTCCAGGTAAGGCCGGAAGAGGTCCGTTTCGAAGTTGTTGGCGGCGCCCTGCAGAACCGCGGCGATGCGCTCCAGGCCCAGACCGACGTCGATGTTCTTCTGCGGGAGCGGCTCCAGCCGGCCGCCGTCCTTGCGGTCGAACTGCGTGAACACGCAGTTCCCGATCTCCAGGAAGCGCGGGGCCGGCAGATCCTCGAGGCCCTCACCGGGAGGGAGCGGTTCGTCCGGCGCGTGGTCGAAGTAGATCTCGGAGCAAGGGCCGCAGACGCCGTTCGGGCCTTTGCTGGGCGCCTCGGCAGGCCAGAAGTTCTCCTTCTCTCCGAACCGGTAGACGCGGTCCGCGGCGAGGCCGATGTGCTTCGTCCAGATCTCGAACGCTTCGTCGTCGTCTTCGTAGATCGTGACCACCAGCTGCTCGGCGGGGATCCCGCACACTTCGGTGAAGAAGCCCCACACCCAGGTGATGCAGTCCTTCTTGAAGTAGTCACCGAAGGAGAAGTTGCCCAGCATCTCGAAGAACGTGTGGTGACGAGGTGTCACGCCGACGTTGTCGAGGTCCGGGACGCGCAGGCACTTCTGGGCGGTCGTCGCGCGACGGGTGTCCAGCGTGCCCTTGCCGAGGAACATGTCCTTGAACTGGTTCATTCCCGCGCCCGTGAACAGCAGCGTGGGGTCGTTCGCAGGCACGAGCGAGTCCGACGGCATCACCTTGTGGCCGTGGCCGGTGAAGTGCTCGAGGTAGCGCGTGCGGATCTCTTGGGCGGTCAGGCGGTTCATGGCTTCAGGCCGCGCAAGCGATCGGCGGCGTTCGGGGCGAACGTTGTAGCCAATCGCGCGGCACGACCCAAGCCACAGCGTGCGTAGTCCCGAGCGGCGGCGCGCCTTGCGCGGGCGTAGGGTGCGACCTCACGCGACAGATCGCTGGATCGAGCCTGCGGCGCGCGAGGACTCTGTCGCGGCCCGCGCGGGCGATCCCGGGTCCAACCGCCTAGAGGTGGCGACCGCGTTCGCTAGGCCCTCGAGCACGCCACCGCTCCGCGTGATGTGCTCGCAAGCTGTCGGCGGCTGCGGAGGACGCAAGTCCGAGGTCGAAGTCCCGATGCCCAGAGCCTCTAGAGCCCAGAGCCTCTAGAACACAGGCCCCCTAGATCACAGGGCCCTCGGATCCAGCCGGCCGGGTCAGGAGCTCGTTGCTCAGGATGCTCCGGCGCTCTTCTCAGGCCGCGCTCGCCCCTTGGTCGTGGCGGCGCCGTCCTTGCCGGCCGCGCCTTCGGCGCTGTCCTCTTCCGAGGCTGCGGCGGGTTTCGGCAGCATCTTGTCGAGCAACTTCTGCTCGATCTCGACCGCCATCTCCGGGTTCTCCTTGAGGAACTCGCGCGCGCGCTCTCGCCCCTGGCCCAGGCGCGTCTCGCCGTAGCTCATCCAGGTCCCCGATCGGCGGATGATGCCTTGGTCCACGCTCAGATCCAGCAGCTCGCCGAGGCGGTTGATGCCTTCGTTGAAGAGGATGTCGAACTCCGTCTTGCGGAACGGTGGCGCCACCTTGTTCTTGACGACCGTCGCCTTGGTGCGCGCGCCGACCGGCATGTCGCCGTTCTTGATCTGCCCGATTCGACGGATGTCGATCCGAACCGAGGAGTAGAACTTGAGCGCCCGGCCGCCGGTCGTGGTCTCCGGGCTGCCGAACATGACTCCGATCTTCTCTCGGATCTGGTTGATGAAGATCAGGGTCGTGTTGGTCTTGGCGGTGACCGCCGTGAGCTTGCGCAGCGCCTGGCTCATCAGGCGCGCCTGCAGGCCGACGAAGCTGTCCCCCATCTCCCCTTCGATCTCCGCTTTGGGGACCAGCGCGGCGACGGAGTCGACGACGATCAGGTCGATGGCGCCGGACTTGGCCAGGGTCTCGCAGATGTCGAGCGCCTGCTCTCCGTGATCCGGCTGGGAGATGAGCAGCGAGTCCAGATCCACCCCCAGGCGGCGCGCATACTGCGGGTCGAGCGCGTGCTCGGCGTCGATGAACGCGCACGTGCCGCCCATCTTCTGGCAGTTCGCGACCACGTGCAGGGTCAGCGTCGTCTTACCCGACGACTCCGGGCCGTAGACCTCGATGACGCGGCCCCGCGGGAAGCCCTTGCCCCCGGTCGCCAGGTCCAGGCCGAGCGAGCCGGTCGAGATGCCGTCGATGGGCGCGATCGTCTGCTCGCCCAGGCGCATGATCGACCCGTCGCCGTAGTTCTTGTGGATCGAGGCCAGCGCGTCCGAGAGCGCCTCGGCCTTCATCGCTTGCCGTTTGTCTGCCTTGCCGTCGCCGGCCCTGTTTGCTGCCTTCGATTTCATCGTAGATCACCCCTCCCAAGGGCGTCGTCAGGTTTGCTACGCCCTCGAGCGCGTTGGCAGGACGGTAGCCAGGACCCAAACAAAGTCCAAACATCTTTTCGAGATGCGTCGCACTTCCTAGTCCGCCGGAGCCCCCACCGGTGACCAAAATCCGCCCGCGCGGCTCAGCGCCCGGCCAGCCCGTAGATCCACTCCAGGTAGGCGCCGACGCCGGCCGACGCCGGCCCGGTGACGCCGCCTTCCAGCTGGCTCAAGCCCACGAACACCAGCAGCAACGCGCCCAGGAGCAGGCGTGGATCGGCGTTCGCGCGGAGCCACCTGCCGTAGGCGGGCACCAGACCTGCCAGCACGTGAGCGCCGTCGAACGGCGGCAGCGGGATCATGTTGAACGCTGCCAGCGTCAGGTTGATCACGCTGAAGACGAACACGAACTGGCGCAGGTTCTCCTGCAGCAGTGTCGCAGCCTGTCCGTCGACGGCCAGCTGCCACGCCGCGAGGCCCGAGGCGCCCAGGAGCGCGAGGGCGAGGTTGCTCAGCGGCCCTGCGAGCGCGACGACGACCTCGGCGTGCTTGCCGCGCAGCCGCGTCGGATCGACCGGCATCGCGCCGAACGCGATCCCGAAGAGCAGCAGCATGACCAGCGAGGTCGGGCCCATGTGCACGATCGGATTCCACGTCCAGTGTCCCGAGCGCTCGGGGGTCGGGTCGCCCAGCCGCAACGCGGCGTAGCCGTGCGCCAGCTCGTGCACCGTGATGCTGAGCACGACCGTCACGACGACGTAGACGAACAGGTGCGGGTCGGTCTGGAGCTTGGTGAGGAAGAGCGCAGCCACCTCACTCCTCCTGACGGTCCTGCTGGAGCGCGCGCAGCTCGGCGAGCTTCTTGGTGTAGGCGCGGTTGATCGCGCGACGACGGAGGCGGCCGAGCACGACGTTGGCGTCGCCCGCGTCCACGACCGGCAGCTCGTCGATCCAGATCGAGTCGAAGGTCTCGAGCGCCTTGTGCAGATCGTCTGCCGGGCGCAGCACGATCGGCGGCGACGACATCACGTCGGAGGCGATCGCGAGGCGGTAGATCTCCTGGTCGAAGGTGTGCTCGCGGACGTCGTGCGCCGAGACCATGCCCACGAACAGGCCATCGTCGATCACAGGGAAGTAGTCCTGTCGGCTCTTGGCGATCACCCGGACGATGTCGCGCAGCGGCATCGACGAGTTGACGGTCGTGACCTCGGCCGGCTCGAACACGTCCTCCACGGTCATGTCCTCGAGCAGCGCCTCGACGTACTCTCCTTTGTGGGCCGGAGAGAGCGCGCGGTTGAGCACCTGCTTCTGGTAGAGCGCGACCCGGTGACTCAGCAAGAACGTCAGGCCGCAGACCCAGACCGCCGGCAGCAGCAGCTGGTAGCTGCCGGTCATCTCGGTGACCATCACGATGGTCGAGATCGGCGTCTTCGCCGCGCCGGCGAAGAAGCCGCACATCCCGACGATGCAGAGGCTCGCCGGGTTCTCGACCAGCCCCCATTGGTGGCACGCGATCCCGACCGCGCCGCCGACCGCGCCGCCGATGACCATGCTCGGTCCGAAGACGCCGGCGCTGCCGCCGCCGCCGATCGTCAGCGAGGTCGCGACGAGCTTGCCCAACGCGACGACCAGGAGCAGCCCGGCGCCGCCCCACCCGACGACGTCGCCGTCCAGCGTCTGCTGCAGCACCCCGTAGCCGCTGCTGAGCACGGCCAGGGCGCGCTCGTCGTCGAGCGCCTGCCAGGCGAGCAGCGCCACGAGGCCCGTGAGCAGGCCGCCGAGGCCCGCCGTGCAGGCCTTCGGGATCGGCAGCCGACCCAGGGTCCGCTCGGCGCCGTAGAAGCATCGCACGTAGAGCCACGTCGCCGGCAGCAGCACCAGCGCCAGCAAGGTGTAGGGGAGCAGCTCGACGACCGCCGAGAACTCGAAGCCTGCGCCGAGCTCGAACAGCGCGCCGAACTCCCCCAACCAGCCGCAGAAGACGCAGTAGGCCGTCGCCGAAGACAAGAACGCGGGGATCACCGCCTCGCTCTCGAGCTCGGCGTCGCGGTAGAGGATCTCCGCCGCGAACAGCGCCCCCGCGAACGGCGCGTGGAAGATCGCGCCGACCCCGCCCGCCATCCCGGCTGCCAGCAGCGTGCGACAGGCGCGCTCGCCGAGCCCGAGCCGCTGCGCCAAGAAGGAGCCGAAGCCGGCTCCGATCTGCGCGATCGGACCTTCCTTGCCGCCGCTGCCGCCGAACCCGAGGGTGAGCGCGCTGCAGACGCCCTTCAAGATCGGGACGCGTCCGCGAACGCGGCCGCCCTTGTTGTGATAGCTGTCGATCGCTGCGTCGGTGCCGTGACCGGTCGCTTCGGGGGCGAACCAGGCGCAGAGCTGCGCGCTCAGCAGGCATCCCGCCGCAGGCAGCAGGACGATCCACCACCAGACGACGCGGTGCTCGCCTTCGTAGCCGAGCAGCTCCGCCTCGCCGTGGGGCCCCGGCGGCGCGTATCCCGCGACGCCCACCAACGCGACGCGGACGACCCAGGCGGCGGCGTATTCGAACAGGAGCGCGCCGACCCCGGCGACCGCGCCGACGACGATCGCGAGCAGGTAGATCGTCGGTCGGCTGCGCAGGGTGAGGCGTGGCATCAGGGCCGACCACCTTTCCCCAGCAGGCCGTCCGGCGCAAGCGCTACCGCGACATCCCTCCCGCGTCTCCCGGGACGGTGGGACAATTCCGCCGTTCGTGCGATAGTGGCGACCGATGGTGCGGAGGTCGACGAAGTCGCTGGCAGGACGCGGTGCGCTCGGCGTGGTCGCCGCGCTCTCGGCGTGCGGGCGCGGGCCGGAGCTCGAGCCGGGCGGCGTCGTCGTCACGCCGCTGCGCGCGCGCGCCGCGCAGGCCGCCGGCGCGCCGCGGTTCCGGCGGGTGCCCGCCGCCGAGTCCGGCCTGTCGTTCCGCAACGAGCTGCGGCCGGAGAACCGCTACACCTACCTGACGAACGGCGCCGGCATGGCGGTCGGAGACTACGACGCCGACGGCCTGCTGGACGCCTATCTGATCTCGCAGGACGGCGCGAACAAGCTGTTCCGGCAGGTCGCGCCGCTGGAGTTCGAGGACGTCACGGTCGCAGCCGGCGGCCTCGACGGCGGCGCTGCCTGGGGCAGCGGGGCGTGCTTCGCCGACGTCGACGGGGACGGCGACCTGGACCTCTACGTCTGCAACGTCGAGGCCAAGAACCTCCTCTACGTCAACCAGGGCGACGGCACCTTCGTCGAGGACGCCGCCTCGTTCGGGCTTGACCTGGTCGCGGCGTCGACGATGGCGGCGTTCGCGGACTACGACTGCGACGGCGCGCTCGACCTCTACCTGCTGACCAACCGCGCCCTGCACGCCGGCTGGGCGCTGACGCCCGAGGTGCTCGACGGGTTCCGGCCGCCGGCGGACACGGCGCGCGCCGCGCGCGAGATGGTGCCGTCGAGCAGCGCCTTCGCCGCGCCGGACGACGTCGGAGCGGGTGATGAGCACTTCTTCACCTTCCGCGGCCGCCGCTACACCGCCGGCCAGCCCGACCGGCTGCTGCGCAACGTCGGCGGACGCTTCGTCGACGTCACCGCCAGTGCCGGCATCGAGGATCGCGGCATGGGTCTCTCGGCGACGTGGTTCGACTACGACGACGACGGCTTCCAGGACCTCTACGTCGCCAACGACCTGGAGACGCCGGACACCCTCTACCACAACCAGCGCGACGGCACCTTCCGCGACGTGACCCGTGAGGTCGTGCCGCACACCGCCTACTACGGCATGGGCTCGGATGCTGCCGACGTCGACGGAGACGGGCACTTGGACCTGATCGTCGCCGACATGAGCATGACGACGCACGAGAAGGCGAAGGTGCTCATGGGCGACATGGACGAGGAGCGCCCGGTGCTCATGCACAGCGACCCACCGCAGGTCATGCGTAACGCGCTGCTGGTCAACACCGGCGGCGGCCGCTTCCAAGAGGCGGCGAAGCTCGCCGGCGTCGCCAGCACGGACTGGACCTGGTCCGTCTTGTTCGGCGACCTCGACAACGACGGCTGGAGCGACCTGTTCGCCACCAACGGGATCGCGCGCTTCGACACCGACCCGGACCTCAAGCTGCGCGTCGCCGAGCTCTGGCAGCAGGGTCAGCAGCAGGCCGCCATCCAGCTGATCCAGAACGTCGGCAAGGTCCCGGAGAAGAACCTCGCGCTGCGCAACGTCGGGGGGCGGGAGCTCCGCTTCGCCGAGACCGGCGCCGACTGGGGGCTCGGCCTGGAGGCCGTCTCGCACGGCGCAGCCCTCGCCGACTTCGACGGGGACGGGGACCTCGACGTGTTGGTGAACAACTTCGACGAGCCGTGCGCCTTCTACGAGAACCTCGGAACAGGCGGGCGAGGGCTGATCGTGAAGCTCCGCGGACAGCACAGCGAGCGCTACGGCGTCGGCGCGCGGGTCACGGCCGCGCTACCTGACGGTCGACAGCTGGTGCGCGAGGTGTCGCTGTCGCGCGGCTACCTCTCAGGCCAAGCGCCCGAGCTGCACTTCGGCCTCGGCGAGGCTGACGCTGCGACGGTCTCGGTGCGCTGGCCGTCGGGACACGTGACCACGCCTGAGCGCGTCCCCGCCGGCAGCGTGGCTGTGATCACCGAGCCCGGCGCGCCGCCGCCGCTCGCACGCCCTCGCGACCCATCTCCGTCGACGCTCTTCGAGGCAGCCAAGGCGCCCCCCTTCACCCACCGCGAGGACGACCTCGACGAATACGTCGCGCAGCCGCTGCTGCCGGCGTCCGTGTCCCGGCTCGGACCGGCGCTCGCAGCCGCGGAGCGCATGGTCTACGTCGGCGGGGCGAGCGGGCGCGCTGGCGCCCTCTTCGCGTGGCGAGGAGCGCCGCTCAATCGATGGGACGAGATCCTCGGCCCGTGGGGCGAGGACGCGAACTGCGAAGACGTCGGCGCGTGCTGGATCGACTACGACGGGGACGGCGACCAGGACCTGATCGTGACCAGCGGCGGGACGCAGCGCCCTGCGGGCGACGCAGAGCTGCGAGACCGCCTCTACCGCAACGACGGCCGCGAGCGCTTCACGCGCGACGACGCCGCGCTCCCCGACGCGCGAGACTCGTCGGGGTGTGCCCGGGCCGCCGACTTCGACGGCGACGGCGACCTCGACCTGCTGGTCGCCGGGCGGCTGGTGCCAGGCGCGTATCCCGACGCTCCGCCGAGCCGCCTCTACCGCAACGACGACGGCCGGTTCGTCGACGTCACGGCAGAGCTGGCGCCGACGCTCCAGCAGGCGGGCATGGTGACCGACGCTCGCTTCGCGGACTTCGACGGAGATGGCCGCCTCGACCTGCTCGTGGCAGCACGCTGGCAGCCGGTGCGCCTGCTGCGCTACGACGGGGAGAAGTACGTGGACGCGACCGAGGCGGCTGGGCTCGCCGACCGCCCGGGCTGGTGGCGGTCGCTGTGCATCCTCGACGTGGACGGCGACGGCGACCTCGACGCGGTCGCGGGCAACCAGGGCTGGAACACCAAGTACAAGGCCAGCGCCGACAAGCCCGCGCGGCTCTACTACGGCGACTTCGACGACGACGGCCGAAGGGACCTCGTCGAGGCCAAGTACGAAGGCGACCGGCTGCTGCCGGTGCGCGGCCGCAGCTGCAGCAGCGGCGCCATGCCGATGCTGAAGAAGAAGTTCCCGACCTACGAGGGCTTCGCGAAGTCCCTGCTGAAGGACATCTACACCGAGCAGAAGCTGCAGGACTGCGGCGAGCTGATCGCCACCGAGCTCGCGAGCGGCCTCTGGCGCAACGACGGCGCGGGGCGCTTCCGCTTCGAGCCGCTGCCTCGGTTGGCGCAGGTCGCTCCGATCCACGCGATGGTGACGCGCGGCGACCTGTTGATCTGTGCGCAGAACGACTTCTCGCCGGAGCCGGAGACAGGACGCCACGACGGCGGCGCAGGCCTGGTGCTGCGGATCGTCGAGGGCCGGCTCGAGGTCGTCCCGCCGCGCGCGCACGGGATCTCCGCGCCGGGAGATCACCGGGGGCTCGTCTGGGCGGCCGCGCCGGGGGCCCTGCTGTTCGCCCGAAACGACGACGTCGTGCACGCCTGGGCGCCGACGGCCCGCTGACCCGAGCGCTGGGCGGCCGACCGGCGGAGTGCACTGGAACTCTGCTTCTGCTAGCCTATTAGGACGCGTCCTCCATGCTCAGCACACCTCTTGCCAAGCTCGTCGCGGCCGCCGGCGCCGCCCTCGTCGCGGCGTCCGGTATCGCGCCGTCTCCTGCGCCCTTCGCCCAGGGGCCCGATCCGGTCGACTACGAGAAGGAGATCGAGCCGCTGCTCCAAAAGCGCTGCTTCAAGTGCCACGGCGACCGCAAGCAGAAGGGCGACATGCAGCTCAACGTGCTGGACCCGCAGATGGGCACCCGCGCCGACGCCGAAGGCTGGCACGCCGCCCTCGACGTCATCAACGCCGGCGAGATGCCGCCCGAGGACGAGGAGCCGTTCTCCGACGAGGAGCGCCGCAAGGTCGTCGCGTGGCTGACCGAGTCGCTGGCGGCGGCCGCCGACCGGCTGAAGGGCGAGCGGACCGTGGTCCTGCGCCGGCTGACGAGCGAGCAGTACACCAACAGCCTGCAGGACCTGCTGGGCGTGTCGATCGACTTCGCCCAGACGCTGCCCGAGGACGGCAAGGCCAAGAACGGCTTCTCCAACAACGGCGAGGTCCTGCAGGCCAGCCAGCTGCACCTCGACAACTACCAGCAGATCGCGCGCATGGGCCTCGAGCAGGCCATCGCCAGAGAGAAGCCCGAGGTGACCCACTACCGCGTGACCTTCGGCAAGGGCCGGGGCAAGGGCAAGGTCGCGGGCCGCACCGGCGGCTACCAGTCGGTCCCGCTGAACCCCGACGACTTCACCGTCGACATCCTCCAGGACGGCGCGCCCGCCGAAGGCGGCTCGGAGACCGACCGCAAGCAGCGAGAGCAGATCCAGCGCAAGATCAGCGTCGGCCTGCGCGGCTCCGGCCAGGACCGCTTCCGCGCCGTAGACGATGGCATGGTGCTCTTGTCTGCGCTGCCGCACCGCGAGAAGGTCCCGAAGGCGTGGCAGGGCCCCTCGCCCAACCTCAAGCTCGAGATGCAGCGCGTGTGGCCGGAGCAGGGCGACTTCGCGATGCGCGTCAAGGCGTCGCGCGGCGAGCTGCCGCCGTTGCGCAAGCAGCTGCTGGTGCAGCTGGACGAGCCTGTGCCGCAGGCACAGTGGCGACAGGGTGAGGTCGTCACCGCGGGCGGCGCGTGGGTGATCCCCGCGGCGAAGACCGATCAGCACAAGAACCTCGCGATGGACGGCGAGTTCCTGCGCCCCAAGGAGGTGCCGAAGGAGACCAAGGCGCGGGTGCGGCTCGACCTGCCCAGGGACGGCTTCTACCAGCTCGACCTCGTGCACCCGCCGGTCAACCCGAACGCGATGCCCTCGGTGCGGCTGCGCGCTGCCGGCCATCACCTCGACCAGCGGCTGGAGCTGACGCCCGCGCAGCTGGCGCAGCCCAAGCTGACGACGCCGCTCGGGGTGGTCGGGATGCGCAAGGGCCGCCACCACGTCGAGGTGGGCGGCAAGTTCTTCGTCGGCTTCAGCCACGTCGTGGTCACGCCGCTCGGCGCCGACCACCCGCTGGTGCAGCGCCTGACGCAGCAGGGACAGGCGCAGCAGGACGCGATCGCGCACCTCGTCCCGTCGATCCGCGCGCTGATCGGCACGCGCACGGACGACGGTATGGACTACACCACGTTCGGCGCCGCGCAGGACGTGACCGCGCCGCGCGGTGCCCCTGAGACCTACGAGTTCTTCGGCCGCCTCGAGAACCTCCCGATCCCTGAGCCCGAGTCGGGCGACAAGGAGGTCCTCTCCGGTTTCCTGCTGCTCGGCGTCTGGAACGACCACCTGGTCAAGTCCGCCAGGGAGACCGGGCCGCCGCTGCTGATCGAGTCCATCGAGTTCGAGGCCCCCTACCTGCCGCAGTGGCCGCCGAAGTCCCACACCGACATCTTCTTCGACGCAGAGTCCCGCTCCGACGACGAGGCCTACACGCGCGAGGTGCTGGAGCGCTTCGTCGGTCGCGCGTTCCGCCGACCGGCGACGGAAGCCGAGGTCGAGCGCTACCTCGGGTTCTGGAGATCGGTGCGCGGCGACTACGACGTCTACGAGGACTCCGTGCAGGAGGTCCTGGTGGCGATCCTCTGCTCTCCTGAGTTCCTCTACCTGTGCGAGCCCGAAGACGAGCTGGGCGACGACCGCGCGCTGCCGGACTGGATGCTGGCCAACCGGCTCAGCTACTTCCTCTGGAACAGCCCGCCCGACGACGAGCTGCGCCGGATCGCAGACGAAGGGCGCCTGCGCGACGAGCTGCTGGCGCAGACCGAGCGCATGCTGGAGGACCCGCGCACCAGCCGGTTCCTGCGCCGGTTCGCCTACGAGTGGCTGCGCATGGACCGGCACGACGGGATGACGATCAACGTCGACCGTCACCCCGACTACACGCGCTTCGTGAAGCGGGACATGCGGGAGGAGACGTTCGCCTTCATCGAGGCGGTCTTCGGCGAAGACCTGCCGCTGTCGACCCTGTTCGAGGCCGACTTCGCGATGCTCAACCAGAACCTCGCTGAGTTCTACGGGATCGAGGGCGTCTACGGCGCGCACTTCCGGAAGGTGGCGGTGCCGGCCACGATGCCCGAGCGTCGCTGTGGCCTGCTCTCGCAGGGCTCCTTCCACGTCGGGCACTCCGACGGCAACGAGCCGCACCCGATCAAGCGCGCGGTCTGGCTCAAGGCGCGGCTGCTCGGCGACGAGCCGCCCCCGCCCCCGCCGAACGTCCCGGACCTAGACCCAGAGACGCCAGGGTTCGACCAGATGACGCTCAAGCAGAAGATCGAGTCCCACCGGGACAAGGACAGCTGCCGCGACTGCCACGCCGGCATCGACCCCTACGGCTTCGTCTTCGAGCAGATGAGCGCGGTCGGCCGCTTTGAGCCGCAGCGCAAGGGCGTCGACATCGACGCCACGTCGACCCTCCCCGACGGCGCTGCGGTCGACGGCATCGTCGGCATCCGCGACTACCTCCGCGTCACGGCGAAGGACGCCTTCACCCGCTCCGTCGTGGAGCACCTGTTCGCCTACGCGCTCGGGCGCGAGCTGGGGTTCGCCGACGAGGGAGAGGTCGACGAGCTGCTGGAGCGAGTGCAGGTCGGCGGGTATCGCGCTCGGTCGGCTCTCCGTAGTATCGTGACGTCCCCGTCCTTCCTGTCGAAGTAACGCGCTCCCGGCGCCGACCTCTCATGCGCAAGACCTGGCTCCTCGATCGTCGCTCGCTGCTCCGCGGCACCGGCGTCGCTGCATCGCTCCCGCTGCTCGACGCCATGCGGCCGCTGCTGCCCTCAGGGGCGCCGACCAAGCGCATGGTCTACGTGTACTTCCCCAACGGCGCGTCGACGCCCAACGAACACGACCCCAAGTGGGGGCAGTGGCGGTGGCTCCCCCACGACCCGGGCAAGGACTACCAGTTCACCAACGTGCTCAAGTGCCTCGCCCCCTGGCGGGACAAGATGACGCTGATGGGCGGCCTCAGCCACCCGCTCTCGCGCAACCTGCTCGGGCACCTGGCAGGGGATACGTGGCTCACGGCCGGCGACCTCCGCGGCGACGTCTACAAGAACAACCCCTCGGTCGACCAGGTCGCGGCGTTGCAGCTGAAGAAGCACACGCGGTATCCGTCGCTGGTCCTCTCGACCGACGGCGGCGTCGGCTACAAGTCCCGCACGTCGACGCTCAGCTTCGACCACGCCGCGCGCCCGATCCCCTCAGAGCACAAGCAGCGCCTGATCTTCGAGCGCTACTTCACGCCGGGCGGCGGCGCCCCGACCGCGGAGCGCAAGCAGGCGATCGCCCAGGGCAAGAAGGTCGTCGACCTGGTGCTCGAGGACAGCAAGCGCCTGCAGCGGCGGCTCGGCAAGAAGGACCAGGAGAAGCTGGGCCAGTACCTCCAGTCGCTCGACGCGGTCGAGGAGCAGCTGCGCCGCAACGAGGCGTGGCTGGACCGGCCGCTGCCGAAGTTCGACAGCAGCCACGTCGACCTGGACATCGCGCCGGACGTCGACCCAGGCGCCTACCTGCGCTCGATGTACGACCTGATCGCGCTCGCCCTGCAGCTCGACCTCACCCGCGTCGTCACCTACATGACGGGCCGCGAGGACGGCATGGGGTTCGCCGACTCGTTCCCCAACCGCGCGCTCGGGATCAAGCGGGGCCACCACACGATCAGCCACGACGGCCACGAGGGCCACTGGGAGCAGTGGGGTCGCTACGACCGCTGGCACGCCGAGCAGTTCGCCTACTTCGTGAAGCGGCTCGACGAGACCGAGGACGAGCGCGGCTCGCTCCTCGACCAGACCCAGATCCTCTACGGCAGCTGCTGCAGCACGACCCACAACGCGCGCAACCTGCCGCTGGCGCTGCTCGGCGGCAGCCGGCTCGGGCTGAAGCACGGCTTCTACCGGAAGTACGACGAGTCGACCCCGTTCAGCAACGTGTTCGTCGGCATGCTCAACGCGGTCGGCGTGCCGACCCAGCGCTTCGCGGACTCGACCGGCACCCTGCCTGAGATCTTCGGCTGACCGTAGCGATCGGGCCGGTCGCGACGGCGCGCCGCAGCAGCCAGGGGATGAAGCGGCCCGGGCCGTCGGCCACAATGAGGCCACATGACGTGTCGACCGCTGTTGCTCTTCCTCACCCTCGCGGCCGCCGCGAGCGCTCAGGACCGTACGATTCGCCTGCCGCGCGACCCCAAGATCTCGCCGGACGGCCAGCAGGTCGCGTTCGCCTGGCGCGGTGACATCTGGACCGCGTCGACGAACGGCGGCGACGCCCGGCGCCTGACGACCCACCCGGCCGACGACGGCGCGCCGTGGTGGACGCCGGACCAGGCGGCGATCGTGTTCACCAGCAGTCGCAGCGGCAGCGCGCAGCTCTACCGCGTCCCGATCGCCGGCGGCGCCCCCACCCAGCTGACCCACGACTCCAACCGCAAGACCGTGCACGGCTTCGGCGCCGACGGCGCGCAGCTGCTGGTCACGATGCGCACGGACCGCGGCTTCCACTACTCCGAGTCCGCCCGGCTGTTCGCGGTCGACCTGACCGGCGCCCAGCCCAAGCGCATGCTGCTCGACGTCGGGCTCGCGCAGGCAGCCCTGTCGCCGGACGGCGAGCACCTGCTGTTCGTTCGGGGGCGGCCGATGTGGTCCCGCAAGGGCCACCGCGGCACCCAGTCCGCGCAGCTGTGGTACGCCGACCTGCGGCAGACGCCCGCGACGCTCCGGCGCCTCGACGAGGACCAGCCTGGCTTCCAGAACATCGCGTGCCAGAACCCGGTCTGGGCGCCGGACAGCAAGACCTACTACTACGTCAGCGACCCGGACGGGACCTTCGACGTCTACCAGCGACGCCTCGGCAGCGAGGCGGTGCGCCGCGTCACGCGGGTCGGCGCATCGGACCGCAGCGACGACGGCGTCGCGTTTCCGAGCCTCAGCAAGGACGGCGGCACGATGCTGGTCCGGCGCCGCTTCGACCTCATGAAGGTCGACACGAAGACGGGAGCGACGCAGGCGATCGCGCTCCGCGCCTCGGGCGACGACCACGCCGTCGCGATCGAGCGTCGCGTCGAGACGTCGGCGGAGAACGTCGCCTTCACCGCGGACGGCAAGCAGGTCGCGTTCGTCGCCGGCGAGGACGTCTGGGTGATGGACCGCATCCTGAAGGAGCCGCGTCGCGTCACCAACACGCCGCACAACGAGACCAGCCTCGCGTTCAGCGAAGACGGCGCGCGGCTGTTCTACGTCAGCGACGTCGGCGGCGAGTTCGACATCTGGGAGGCGACCCACGATCGTGAGGACGGGATCTGGTGGCTCTGCGACGAGTTCACGCTGCGGCAGGTCACCGACGACCGCGCGGTCGAAGGCAACCTGCGCAGGAGCCCCGCAGGCGACCACGTCGCATACACCAAGCAGAGCGACATCTTCGTCATGGACGGCGACGGCACCGACCACCGCAAGGTCGTGGACGCGTGGTCGATGCCCCAGTTCGACTGGTCGCCCGACGGGCGCTGGCTGACCTACGCGACCCAGGACTCGGACTACAACTCCGACGTCTGGATCGTCAGCCTCGACGGCACCCAGCCGGCCTACAACCTGTCGCGCCACCCGGACTACGACGGCAACCCGGCGTGGTCGGGGGACGGCAAGCGCCTAGCCTTCACCAGCCGACGCGACGGCGAGGAGTCCGACGTCTACTACGTCAACCTGACGGCCGACACCGAAGAGCAGACGAACCGGGACCGGACCCTGGAGAAGGCGCTCGCCGCGATGAAGTCGGGGGACGCCAAGAAGAACAAGAAGCAAGCAGGCGAGGAGTCCGAAGACGCGGGCGCGCGCGTCGTCGTGGACCTCGACGGCATCCACGACCGCCTGCACCGCATCTCGATCCGCGACAGCCGGGAGGGCGGGCTGATCTGGTCCCCCGACGGCAAGACGCTGGCGTTCTCCGCGACGGTATCGTCCCAGTCGGGCTTCTACGGCGTGACCTTCCCGAACCCCGGCGCGCCGAAGAAGCTCGCCGCGCGGGGGCTGTCCCGCGCGACGTGGCAAGCGGCCGGGAACGAGGTCGTCGGCCTCAGCAGCGGCAAGCCGGCGGCGCTGAAGAACGGCAGCAGCCTCTCGACCTTCGCCTTCTCGGTCCGACGGATCCGTGACTGGTCGGCGGTGCGGCAGATCGCGTTCGACCAAGGTTGGCGCGCCATGCGGGACCGCTTCTACGACCCCGACATGAACAACCGAGACTGGGACGCCGTGCGGCGCAAGTACCGCCCGGTCGCCGCGCAGTGCCTGGGGCAGCGCGAGTTCACCGACCTGATGAACATGATGCTCGGCGAGCTCAACGCGTCGCACATGGGCCACCGCGGCGGCAGCGACGCGCTGCCGAGCGCAGCGAGCCGGAGCGCGTGGTCGCCGACCACCTATCACCTCGGCCTGCGCTTCGCGCAGGACCGCCCGACCGAGGGCGTGCGGGTGGAGAGCGTCATCCCGGGCAGCCCCTGCGATCAGGGGCGGAGCAAGGTCCGCGCCGGGGAGACCCTGCTGGCGATCGACGGCGTCGAGATCACCCCCACCACGGACCTCGACGCGCTGCTGACCATGGACCAGGAGCGCGACGTCGACCTGACCGTGCTCGGCGCAGACTCGTCCGAGCGCACCTTCGCGGCGCGGCCGACGCGCTCGGTCAGCGGCCTCCTCTACGACGAGTTCGTCGAGGCGAACCGCGCGCGCGTCGACGCGCTGTCCGACGGCAAGCTCGGCTACCTGCACATCCAGGGCATGAACATGCGCAGCTTCCGGCAGATGGAGGAGGACCTCTACCACGCCGGCGCCGGCAAGCAGGGCTTGATCATCGACGTGCGCTTCAACGGCGGCGGCAGCACCACGGACCACGTGATGACCGCGTTGACGCAGCCCGTGCACGCGATCACCAAGAGTCGGGGCAGCGGCGAGGGCTACCCCCAGGACCGCAAGATCTACGCATCGTGGACCAAGCCGATCGTGCTGATGTGCAACGAGCACTCGTTCAGCAACGCCGAGATCCTGAGCCACGCGGTGCAGCAGGTCGGACGCGGCAGGCTCGTGGGGATGCGCACGGCGGGCGGGGTCATCTCGACAGGCTCGGTGAGCCTCCTCGACGGCAGCTCGGTGCGGATGCCGATGCGCGGCTGGTACCTCGCCAGCACCGGAGAGGACATGGAGCTCAACGGGTGCACGCCGGACATCTCGCTGTGGAACGACCCTATGGGGCCGGACGCCCAGCTCGTTCGCGCCGTGGAGGCGCTCCAGGAAGACGTCGCGGCGGCCCAGGCCAAGGGGAAGGTGAAGATCGTGCCCGCGGCGACCAAGCGGCGGACCGCCCGCCAGGCCGCAGAGCGCGGCGGACGCTGACCTGCTACAGCGCGGGGTCCGGCGGCGCCCCAGCGCGCCGGCTCCGCACGCTGGACCCGCAGGCTGTGTCCGCACGCTGGGGCGGGCGGTCCTACGCCGCTAGCATGCGTCGATGCTGTCGATCCGTCTGCTGTCCGACAACTACCGGCACGGCTACCTGCTGGCGGCGCTCCTGCTCCTGATCGTCGCGCGCCCCTTCGTGGCGCAGGACGGGGGCAGCTTCGGCCTGATCGACACCTTCTTGCTGCTGACGCTGCTCACGGCGGTGCTGACGTCGGCGCGCGGCCTGGCCAGCCGCTGGCTCGCGCTCAGCCTCGCAGGACTGGTGGTCACGTCGCGCCTCTGGGCCGTGGGCGGCGGCGCCTCCCGCGGCGCGACGCTGCTGTTCGAAGCGTCCCTGGCCGCCTTCGCGGGCTTGTCGGCGGTGCTCCTCCTGGTCCACATCTTCCGGCCGCAGACCCGCGTCACGAGCGACGCGATCCTCGGCGCCGTCAACGCCTACCTGCTCATCGGGATCGCCTGGGCCGCGGCCTTCTCGATCCTGGAGGCCGGGGCGCCGGGGTCCTTCGACCTCGGCGGCCGGGTCGTCGACGACGCGCGGACGCGGGTCTGGACGTTCCTCGGCTTCAGCTTCACGACCCTGACGACCCTGGGCTACGGCAACATCTCGCCGCAGTCTCCGCGCGCCGACGCGCTGGCCAACGCCGAGGCGATGCTCGGTCAGTTCTACGTGGCGGTCCTGGTCGGCAGGCTCGTGGCCCTGCAATTGGCGCAGCAAGGCCCTGGCCGCAGCGCTGGCCCAGACGGCCCCGCTTCCTCGGCGTCGCCCCCCAGCGCTCCGGAGCCCGGAGCGCGGTGAGCTCCGCGCGGGACGCCGTCAGCGCCCCGACCGCTCGGCCTCGTCCCGCTCCACCTCCTCGAGGAATTCGAGCCACTCGGCCGCTTCCTGGTTCGCGATCCAGCTCGGGTCCGGGTGGTCCGGGTCGATCTCGACCTTGACCCGCTGGAGCATCTCCTCGCCGTCCACCGTCAGCCGCGCCGTGTAGCTGCCAGGGCCGACCCGCGGTCCGCCGCGGCGCATCATCCACTGGCGCTGGCGCTCGCTCGCGCCTGCCGGGAGGTTGACCGGCCCGCGCAGGTTCCAGGTCACGCGGTGGAGCCCTTGCTCCTTCGGCGCGTCCATCTTCCGGACCGACTTGCCGGTGCTGTCGAGCAGCTCCAGCGAGACGTCGCGGGCGTCCTCCTTGAGGTGGTAGACGAAGTGCGCGCCGTCCTTCGGGTTCTCCGCGACGAAGCGACGGTTGGTGTCGCCCGTGCCGAGGTCCCCGCGCCAGATCACGGCGCTCACGGGCTCGTAGAAGTGCACCGCCTTGTCGAGCACGTCGGCGGTCATCTGCCGGAGCTCGTTGACCGAGGTGATCCACAGGCTCCGCCCGTGGGTGCCGGCGACGATCTCGCCCGACGGCACGTTGACCGCGAACGCGTGGACCGAGACCGTGGGCAGGTCGCCGTTGAAGCGGGTCCAATGAGCGCCTCGGTCGAGCGACACGAAGGCCTGGAACTCGGTGCCGAGGAACAGCAGGTCCTCGTTGACCGGGTCCTCGGCGATCGTCCGGGTCGAACCGGCGCCCGCGGGCAGGCTCTCCGTGAGCGAGCGCCACGTCTTGCCGCCGTCCTCGGTGATCATCGCGTAGGGGGCGTCGTCGTCGCTGCGGTGCCCGTCGAGCGTCACGTAGGCGCGCTTGCTGTCGTGAGCCGAGGCGACCAGCTCACTGACCCAGCGGGGGCCCGGCACGAGCTCGTGGATCGGGCGCGCCGTCGCAAGCGCGGTCACGCTCGGCCCGCCCGCCTGCGGCTCGCCGATCGGCGGGTCGCCTTCCTGGGACTCCTCCGCGGAGTCCTCTTCGAAGCAGTCGAACCAGGTCGCGCCGCCGTCGTGGGTCGCCCACAGCGCGCCGTCGTCGGTGCCCACGTAGACGATGTCGTCGTCGCGAGGCGACTCCGCCAGCGCGGTCGCTGCACCTCGGTCCGTGTTGGTGATGTCGGGAGAGATCGCCTCCATGTTCCGGCCGCGGTTCAGCGACTTGAACACCTTGTTGCCGGCCGTGTAGACGATCTTGCTGTTGTGGCCCGACAGCACGTAAGGCGTCTCCCAGTTGTAGCGGACGCGCTCGCCGCGCCCGCCGCCGCCGCGCAGGCTGCCGCGCTCGCTCGTCGAGAGGTTGCGCCAGCTCGGCGGACCGTTCTGGCTCTGGCTGTAGACGACGTCCCGGTTGTCGGGGTCGACCAGGCAGCGGAAGCCGTCCCCGCCGCCGACCCGGACCCAGTCATGGTTCCTCGCGCCGGTGCCGGACGTGCGGCTGGGGCCGCCCCAGGAGCCGTTGTCCTGGAGTCCGCCGTAGACGCGGTAGTTGCGGTCGCTGCTGACGCCGACGTGGTAGAACTGGCCGATCGCGACGTGGTTGAGGTGGTCCCAGTTGCGCCCGGCGTCGTAGGTGACGTACACCCCGCCGTCGCACCCGTGGATGATGTGGTCGCCGTTGTTCGGGTCGATCCACTCCGCGTGGTGATCGACGTGCATGCCGTTGCCCGCACCCCGGTCGAACGACTTGCCGCCGTCCGTCGAGCGGTAGAGCGACGTCCCCAACACCATCACGTTGTCGCTGTTGCTCGGGTCGATGCGGATCTGGCTGTAGTACATCGGCCGCGGATTGAGCGTGTTGATCCGCGTCCAGGTGTCGCCGCCGTCCGTGGACTTGTAGACGCCGCCATACTCGTGGCCGGCGTCGCCCTGGAGGTCTGGGGACCCGCCGGACTGTCCGCCGAGCGTCCCGATGAACGGGGAGCGCGCGCCGTCGGGGTAGGCGCCGAACGTCAGCATGACCTCCATGTCCTCACGGTCCCGGACGATCGAGAGCGCGACCTCGTCCCCCGCCTTGTGCTGGCGGCAGGCTCGCTCCAGCTGCTCCCGCGAGTTCACGCGCTGCCCCGCGACCGCGAGGATGACGTCGCCCGTCTTCAGTCCTGCCTTCGCCGCCGGCGTCGGCGCGGGCTTGGCGGGCGCCTCGCCAGCTTCCTGCTGCGCGGCCCGGCCCCGGCCGCGGCCGCCGCGGCGCGCCGCCTCCACCGAGCTGACCTTGACGCCGGCGTCGGCGTCGGCGAGCTGCGCGCCGTGGTAGGGCGCGTCCTCGGGCTGCTTGCTGATCATCTCGCTCTCGACGATCGCCATCAGCACGTTCGGGTCCTTGCGGTAGTAGTCGATCCCGACGCGACCGATCTGACAGCTCGGCAGCCCCGTCTTGATCCGCATCCAGTTGGCGCCGCCGTCCGTTGTCTTCCAGACGCCGCCGCCCGGCCCCCAGCGCTTGGCGGGGTCGTTGGTGTCGAACCCGTCGCGCGCGCGCTCGTAGGTCGCGACCATCAAGGTGTCGGGCTCCGTCGGGTGCATATCGACGTCGATCACGCCGGTCTGGTCGTCGACGTACAGGACCTTGGACCAGGTCTCGCCGCCGTCGGTGGTCTTGTAGAGGCCGCGGTCCTCGTTGGGCCCGTAGAGCCGGCCGAGCGCGCCCACGTAGACGACGTCGGGGTTGGTCGGGTGGATGGCGATGCGGCCCGTCTGGAAGGTCTTGGCCAGCCCCATGTGGGTCCACGTCTTGCCGCCGTCCGTGGACTTGTAGACGCCGTTGCCGTAGCTGACGGAGTTGCGCGGGTTGGCTTCGCCGGTGCCGACCCAGACGACGTCCTTGTTGGACTGGGAGACCGCGACGTGTCCGATCGAGACCACCGACTCCTGGTCGAACTGGTGCTCGAAGGTCGTGCCGTTGTTCGTGGTCTTCAGCAGGCCCCCGGACGCGGTGGCGGCCCACCACGTGCTCGGCTCGGCCTCGTAGACGGCCAACGAGATGATCCGGCCGCCCATCGTCGAAGGGCCGATGCTGCGCCAGTGCAGATCTTCGGCCCAGGCCTCAGGGAGCTGCTGTGCGAGGAGCGGGGAAGCGACGGCCGCGAGGCCGGCGACGAGCGTCATTCGTCGGAGCATGGTGTGTGGAGGGGGCGAGGGAGCTTGCCAGCCAGCAGTCTAGAACGGGCGCGAGGCCGATCCGACGGCAAGTTGGCAGGCACATTCGTATGACATGCCGCAGAACAAATCGTCTGGCGGACACCGATCGCTCAAGCCGTAAGCTGTCCGACGACCCGTTTCCGGAGACCCATCGTGACCTCGATCCGCTTGCTCTGCGCAGCGTTCCTGCTGCTGTCGCCGTTCCTCGTCGCTCAAAAGCCCTCGGCCGACGGCAGCGTCCGCGTGACGCCGGCTGCCGTGACCCTCCCGATCGGTCAGAAAGCGCAGCTCACGGCCGAGATCCTGGACCCGGGCGGTCGCCCCGTCGACGGGCGCGTGCTGTTCCTCAGCCGCGCGCGCCGGTCGCTGCGCTGCAGCCGCGACGGGGAGCTCACGGCGGTCGCGCCGGGACGGCACGAGGTGCTCGTGCGCGCGATGGTCGGCGGGAAGCGGGGCCCGGAGACCACCGTGGTCGTCACCGTGCCGCAGCCGGAGCCCGACTCGATCCGCTTCGACAGCCCGCCCGGGACGCTCTACGAGGGCACGACCGCGCGGCTGCGCGCCGCCGTGGTCGACAAGGACGGCGTCGCTCGTGACGACCTCGCGCTGACCTACCGCACCTCGGACGCCAGCTGCGTCACGGTCGACGCGTTCGGCTTCGTGCGGGCGCGGCAGCCAGGCGAGGCCGCGGTCGCGGTCTCCGGCGGCGGCCTGTCCTCGGTGCTCGCGGTCCGGGTCCTGCCCAACCCGGTGAAGGCGCTGACCGTGACCAGCAGCGTGCGCACGGCGCGCACCGGCGACGTCGTCACCTTCGGCGCCGCGATCACCGGCGCCGACGGTCAGGCCCTCCCGACGAGCGGCGCCGAAGCGGTGCCGGTCTCCTTCACCATGCGCGCCATGCCGGACGACACGCTGGGCAACGCGGCGACCGGACAGATCACCGAGGACGGGCGCTTCGTCGCCGAGAAGCCGGGGCTCTACGAGATCACGGCGACCTGTGGCGCAGCGAGCGACACGTTCGTGCTGCGCTGCGACGAACGGTTCGAGCAGAAGCAGAAGCTGGTCAAGGTCGGCCACGGCCCGGTGCTCGACGTGCACACGTCGGACCTCTGGGTCTGGGAGGGCGTCGACGGCCGGGACTACTGCGTCACCGGCACCTGGGGCGCCAACGGCGACGCCATCTTCTGGGACGTCACCGACCCGGCGAGGATCGAGCGCATCGCGACCGTCACGGTCGACGCCCGCACCGTCAACGACGTCAAGGTCAGCGAGGACGGCCGCCTCTGCATCATCAGCCGCGAAGGCGCGAGCGACCGCAAGAACGGCATCGTCGCGTTCGACGTGACCGACCCGCGTAAGCCCGAGCGGATCAGCGAGTTCAACGACGAGCTTACGGGCGGGGTGCACAACCTCTTCATCGACAAGAACTACGCCTACGCGCTCAGCGCCGGTCGGCGCTACGACATCCTCGACATCAAGAACCCGCGCGCGCCGACCCGCGTCGGCAGCTACCAGGTGTTCGAGCCGGGCGCCTCGATCCACGACGTCTGGGTGGTCGACGGCATCGCCTACTCGTCGAACTGGCGCTACGGCCTGCACCTCGTCGACGTCGGCAACGGCGTCAAGGGCGGCTCGCCCTCCAACCCCGTCAAGATCGGCAACTACGCCTACCCCAGCGGCTGGAACCACGCCGCCTTCCCCTGGCGCAGCAAGGACACGAGCAAGTTCTACGTCATCGCCGGGGACGAGGCGTTCCCCTACGGCCTCTCGGTCAAGGACAACCCGACCTACGCGCGCGGCTGGATCCACTTCGTGGACTTCACCGACCTCGAAGACCCGCAAGAGGTCGCGCGCTACGAGGTGCCCGAGGCCGGCACCCACAACCTGTGGGTCGAGGGCAACACGCTCTACGTCGCCTACTACAACGGCGGCCTCCGGGTCGTCGACATCTCGGGCGACCTGATGGGCGACCTCTACCGCCAGGGCCGGGAGATCGCGTGGTTCCTGCCGACCCACCCCAAGGGTGTCGTGCCGAACGCGCCGATGGTCTGGGGGCCGCAGCCGCACAAGGGCAAGATCTTCTTCTCCGACTGGAACAGCGGCCTGTGGTGCGTGGAGCTGGTCGAGGACAAGGGGCGCCGCCGGTGAGCCCGCTCCGTGGAGCCGCCGCGCTCGTCGGCGCGGCAGCGGCCGGGCTCGCCCAGGGCGCGGTCGGGTTCGACGACTTCGGGAGCCCCACGGCCGAGGTCTACACGGCCTACGTCGCGTGCGAGTCGTCCGACGAGGTCTACATCGTGGACTTCGACGGCCGCACGTGCCAAGCCACCACGCGCGACGTCTTCGAGGTCGGCTACCAGGCGACGGAGATCGAGGGTCCCCACGGCTTGACCATCGGGCCCGAGGGCAAGTTCTGGTACTGCTCGATCGCGCACGGCAAGCCCTTCGGCCTGCTCTACAAGTACCGCGTCGGCAGCAACGAGCAGGTCGGCGAGTGTGAGCTGGGCATGTTCCCCGCCACGATGCAGATCAGCCCGCTGACGGGGCTGCTCTACGTCGTGAACTTCAACCTGCACGGTCGCATGCTGCCCAGCACCGTGTCGATCGTCGACCCGGACGCGATGGTCGAGGTCGGGCGCACGGTGACCGGCGCGATGCCGCACGGCTCGCGGTTGACCCGAGGCGGCGACCGGCACTACTCGTGCGCGATGATGTCCGGGGAGCTGTACGAGATCGACGCGGCGACGTTCGACGTCCGCCGCAGCATGCAGCTCGACGTCGACCTGCCCAAGAACCACGCGTCGGAGGCGAAGCCGACCTGGGTCTCGCCGCATCCGACCCGGCCGCGCGTCTACGCCGCGCTCAACGGCAAGGCGCAGGTCGTCGAGGTCGACACGGAGAAGTGGCTCGTGACCCGGCGCTTCCGAACCGGGAAGGCTCCCTACAACCTCGACCTGACGAGCGACGGGAGGCTGCTGGTCGCGACCTACAAGGGCGATCAAGCCGTGGGCGTCTGGGACCTCGAGGCGGGCGAAGAGCGCGCGCGGATCGCGACGTCGCGGCCCGTGGCCCACGGCGTCGCCGTCACCGGCGACGGGCGCTTCGCGTTCGTCACGTGTGAGTCCCGCAACGCTGACCCCGGCACCCTGGACGTGATCGACCTGAAGAAGGACGCGCTGGTCGCGACGGTGGTCGTCGGCCTGCAGGCAGGCGGGCTCGCGCTGCTCGAGCGCTAGCGCGCAGCGAGGCTACTGCCACGCCGCGAGCAAGCGTCGACACTCCGCCAGCAGCCAGTCCGACTCCTCGAACGGACGCTCGCTGATGTCGCGCCAGAGCACGCGGCCCTCGCCGTCGACCAGGAACGTGCCGTGGAGCGCCTCGCCCTCGAGCTCGTCCCAGACCCGCCACTGCCGGAAGACCTCGCCCTCGGGATCGCACAGCACGTCGAAGTGCAGCGGGTCGACGCCGTTCTCGATCGCGGCCTGCTGCGCTGCGAGCACTTCCTGGTAGCTGTCGGTCCCGATGGAGAGCACCTCGATGCCCGCGGCGCGGAACGCGGCGGCCTTGGGGTCGAGGTCCTTGAGCTGGGCGACGCAGTGCGCGCAGCCGAAGCCCAAGAAGAACACCACCAGCGTCGGCTTGCCTTCGCCGGGCGCGAACGCCCGCGTCCCGCCGATACCCGACGGCAGCTCGAAGCCGCTGGCCTGCTCGGGCTGCCACTGCAGGGGCCCGACCTCGGCCGAACCCGGCAGGCGCCGCGCGAGCCCTCCCCAGTCGAACTCCGGGTGCCGCGGCACGCGCGCGAACCGCGGGTCGTCGTCCAAGCTGGGCAGGTCCCCGTGGTGTGCGCGCGCGGCGGGGTCCTGCTGCTTGGCGAGCAGCACCTGGACGCAGCGCTGGTAGCCGGAGATCTCGAACGGCATGGCGCCGGTGCGCTGCAGGTAGCCGTTGAAGTAACGCAGCAAGCCCTGGAGCTCTTCGACGGAGACGTCCGGCGCGGGCCGCTGGGGTCCCGACCGGCTCGTCGCCCACGCGAGCAAGCCAGCCGTCAGCGCGCGGTCGCGGCCGCTCCGCTGCAGCTCGTCATTCGTCGCGACCTCTTCCAGCCGACGGGCCAGCTGGCCCGCGCGCGACGGTTGCGGCGCGTCGCGGAACCGCTCGTCGACGAGCTCCGGCTGGTCCTGGACCCCGAAGTACTCCTGCAGCGCGTCCACGACCTCCTGCTCGAGCGCCGTGCCCCGCTCGCGGCGACGGACCGCCTGCCAGCAGCACCGCGCGGCCCGGTTGGGCTCCCATTGGGTCGCGAGCGCCATCAGCGCGTGCGGCATCGGCGCGTCGGGGCGCTGCTGGATCGCGGCGCGACAGCGCGCCACGGCCTCCCGCGGCCAGTTGGCCTGAATCAGCTCCATCACGTCGACCTCGAAGTCTGCCCCGCTGCCGGTGTCCGCCGCGGGCGCGGCCGCGACCGCGCCGCTAGCGCCCTCGGGGCGGCAGCTCGCGACCGCCATCGCGATGCCTGCGAGGACCATGGCGGTGAGCCTGCCCGAACACCTCTGCGCGTCACCCATCGCGGACAATATAGACCGGCGCGCGCAGTCCGAAAGCGCTGGCGTGACTGTGCGCCGGATCCCCCCTTCCCGGGAGCGACGCTCGGTCCTATCCTCCTGCGCCCGCGGCCCACTGCAGAGCCGCCGTCAACGCACATGGATCGCCCTTCCGCCGCTTTTCCCCGTCACGACCTGTTCCAGGACCGGCACATCGGCCCGGGCGACGCCGACCTCTCGGACATCCTCTCGGCGCTCGGCTGTGAGACGCTCGACGAGCTGACCGACAAGGCGGTCCCGAAGAGCATCCGCTGGCAGCAGGGCCTGAGCACGCCGCCCGCCAAGAGCGAGCGCGACGCGCTGGCCGAGTTGACGGCCTTCGCCGCCGAGAACCAGGTGCTCCGCAGCTACATCGGGCTCGGCTACCACGGCACCCTGACCCCGGCGGTGATCCAGCGCAACATCCTCGAGAACCCGGGCTGGTACACGCAGTACACGCCGTATCAGGCGGAGATCTCCCAGGGACGCCTCGAAGCGCTGCTCAACTTCCAGACCCTGATCCTCGACTTGACCGGACTGGAGGTGGCGAACAGCTCCCTGCTCGACGAGGCCACCGCCGCCGCCGAAGGCATGGCGATGTGCTACCGGCTGCACAAGAGCAAGGAGGCGCACACGTTCTTCGTGGACGACAACGTCCACCCGCAGACCCTCGCGGTGCTCCGCACCCGCGCCGAACCCCTGGGCATCGAGGTCGAGGTCGGGGACCACCGCGCGGTCGAGTTCTCCGATCGGCACTTCGGCGTGCTGCTGCAGTACCCGGGGAGCGACGGGATCATCGACGACCCGCAGCCCACCATCGAACGCATGCACCAGAACGGCGGCTTCGCGGTCGTCGCCGCCGACCTGCTGGCGTTGACCGTGCTCAAGCCGCCCGGCGAGATGGGCGCCGACATCGTCTGCGGGTCGAGCCAGCGCTTCGGCGTCCCGCTCGGATACGGCGGGCCCCACGCCGCCTACATGACGGCCAACAAGACCTTCCAGCGCCAGATGCCCGGGCGCATCGTCGGGATGACGATCGACAAGACCGGCAAGCCCGCGCTGCGCCTCGCGCTCGGCACCCGCGAGCAGCACATCCGCCGCGAGAAGGCGACCTCCAACATCTGCACGGCGCAGGTCCTGCTCGCCGTGATGGCGTCGATGTACGCGGTCTACCACGGCCCCGACGGGCTCAAGGCGATCGCCCAGCGGCTTCGCAACCAGACGGAGTGCCTCGCGGGCGCGATCCAGGCCGCCGGCCACCGCCTGCAGGAGGGCGCGCGCTTCGACACGGTGCGCGTCTGGCCCAAGGACGGCGCCGAGGGCGTGATGCAGGCTGCGCTGCAGCGCGGTATCAACCTGCGCGACTTCGGCGACGGCTCGGTCGGGGTCTCGCTCGACGAGACCGTCGAGTGCAAGGACCTGAACGACCTGGTCGCGATCTTCGGCGGCAGCCCGCTGCGCGTCGGCGACGACAACCAGGCGCCCGAGCTCGCGGCGTTGGCGCGGACCTCGGACTACCTCAAGCACCCGACCTTCCACCGCTACCGGAGCGAACACGAGCTGCTCCGCTACATCCACCGGCTGCAGCACAAGGACCTGTCGCTGACCACCTCGATGATCCCGCTGGGCTCCTGCACGATGAAGCTCAACGCGACCACCGAGATGTATCCGGTCTCGCTGCCGGGCTTCGGTCAGCTGCACCCGTTCGCCCCGCTCGCTCAGGCCAAGGGCTACCAGAAGCTGTTCACCAACCTGTCCGCCTGGCTCTGTGACGTCACCGGGTTCGCCGCGTGCTCCCTGCAGCCAAACGCCGGCTCGCAGGGGGAGTATGCGGGGCTGCTCAGCATCCGGGCCTACCACCGCAGCAACGGCCAGGAGCAGCGCAAGATCTGCCTGATCCCGTCCAGCGCGCACGGCACCAACCCGGCCAGCGCGACGATGTGCGGGATGAAGGTGGTCGTCGTCGGCTGCGACGCCGACGGCAACATCGACCTCGACGACCTCAAGGCGAAGGTCGAGCAGCACTCGGACGAGCTCGCGGCGCTGATGGTGACCTATCCTTCTACGCACGGCGTGTTCGAGGAGGCCATCCGCGACATCTGCAAGCTGATGCACGACCACGGCGGGCAGGTCTACATGGACGGCGCCAACATGAACGCCCAGGTCGGCCTGATGGCGCCCGGTGAGCTCGGCGCGGACGTCTGCCACCTCAACCTACACAAGACCTTCTGCATCCCGCACGGGGGCGGCGGCCCGGGCATGGGGCCGATCTGCGTCGCCAAGCACCTCGCGCCGTTCCTGTCGAGCCACCCGCTGGTGCCGTGTCAGCCCACCGGCGACGAGACGCACGCGATGGGCCCGATCAGCGCAGCACCTTGGGGCAGCGCTTCGATCCTGACCATCAGCTACGCCTACATCGCGATGATGGGTCCGGACGGGCTGCGCCGTGCGACCGAGGTCGCGATCGCCAACGCCAACTACATCGCCGAGAAGCTCAAGGGCCACTATCCGGTCCTCTACACGGGCCAGAACGGGATGGTCGCCCACGAGTGCATCGTCGACGTGCGGCACTTCAAGGCCACGTCCGGCGTGGAGGTCGGCGACATCGCCAAACGGCTGATGGACTACGGCTTCCACGCGCCGACCGTGAGCTTCCCGGTCGCCGGAACGATGATGATCGAGCCGACCGAGTCGGAGTCCAAGGCGGAGCTGGACCGGTTCTGCGCGGCGCTGATCTCCATCCGCGACGAGATCCGGGACATCGAGGCGGGCAAGTACTCCAAGGAGGACAACCCGGTCAAGAACGCGCCCCACACCGCCGAGGAGGCGACCGCCGACGAGTGGACCAAGCCCTACTCGCGCGAGCTGGCGGTCTACCCGGCGATCTGGACCAAGGAGCACAAGTTCTGGCCGCCGGTGGCGCGGGTCAACGACGTGCACGGCGACCGCAACCTGGTCTGCGCCTGCCCGCCGATCGAGGCCTTCGTCGAGGCCTGAGCGGGCGTCGCCGCGGCTGACCCTCGCGCGGAGCACGGGTTAGGATGCGTCGATGCGCCCGCTCGTGTCCGCCCTCTCGCTGGCCCTGTGCAGCACCTTCGCCGCGGCTCAGGTCCACTACTACGACGACGGGCGTCCGTGGCGCCAGCGCGCGTCCAGCGGGCCGGACCAGGTCGTGGACGGTTGGTTCTACAACCTGGGCGTGACCGGGATCCGCGTCGAGCTGGTCGCGGACGCGCCGACCCACCTGGTCGTGCGGCACGTCTTCGACGGCTCCCCCGCCGACGGCGAGGTCCGCGTCGGCGACCACATCGTCGGAGCGGGCGGCTTGGGCTTCTTCGAGCAGCACCGCAACGGCTACGGCATGAAGGTCTTCGGCCCCTACGGTCCGATCTACGACTTCGCGCAGGCGCTGCAGAAGGCGCTCGCGACCAAGGGCCAGCAAGAGGGGCGGCTCTCGCTCACGCTGCAGCGTGACGGGGACAAACGCGAGGTAGGCCTGAGGCTGCCCGCGGAGCACGGGGCCTACGCCGCGACCTACCCCTACGAGTGCGAGAAGAGCGCGGCCCTGCTCGAGGACATGCTCGACTGGCTGCTCGACCAGCAGCAGGACGACGGCGCGTTCGGCAGCCCGCCGGACAACCTGTTCGCGCCGCTCGCCATGCTCAGCAGCGGCGCGTCGAAGTACAAGAAGGCCTGCGAACGCGCGGCCAGGTTCCACGCGCAGGCCACGACGCCCAAGGGCCACGGCTCCCTGATCAACTGGACCTACGTGTCCGCCGGGATCTACCTCGCCGAGTACTACCTGGCGACGAAGGCGGCGTGGGTCCTGCCGGAGCTGCAGGAGGTCTATGACTTCTTGCTGCACAGCCAATATGTCGACCGAGCACAGATCCACCCCAAGTCCTACGAGTCGCACCCCGGCGCGGTGCCGCGCAAGCCGGGTCAGGCGGAGGGCGGCTGGGGTCACAACCCGGGCTTCGAAGGCTACGGCCCCATCGCCATGATCACCGGCCAGGGGGCGTTGGCGTTCGCGCTGATGAAGCGGTGCGGGGTCGACGTCGACCGGGCGCGCGCCGAGGCTGCCTTTGCGTTCCTCGAGCGCGGCACGGGCAACAACGGCTACGTCTGGTACGGGGACTCGGTCGCCGGCCACGACGACTACGCCGACATGGGCCGCACGGGCGCGGCCGGGGTCGCCTGCTGGCTGAGCCCGTGGGAGGGCGACTACCAGGAGCGCGCGCTCCGACACGCGCGGATCATCGGGGAGCACCCCGACAGCTTCCCTGACACCCACGGCAGCCCCACCATGGGGATGGCGTGGGCCGCGTTGGCCGCCAACGCGGACCCGATGAGCTTCCGCAAGCTGATGGACGCGAACAGCTGGTGGTTCACGTTGTCACGGTGCTCCGACGACGGGACCTTCTACTACCAGCCCAACCGCGACAACGCGGGCTACGGCGGCGACTCGCGCCGCAAGCCGACGGCGGTGGTCGCGCTGATCTTCTCGATCCCCCAGCAGAACCTCGCGATCACCGGCAAGTACACGCGCTGACCACCGACCGGCACCGTCACCGCACCTGATAGCGCGCGAGCCACAGCAGGGTGTTCGGCAGCGCGCGTTCGGTGATCAGGCAGAGCAGCTGGGGGGATCCGTCCGGCCCTGAGAGCACGCGGACATCGCGGAACGACAGCGCGGCCCCGACCGTCGTCCATCCGAGGGGGAGCAGCGACGCCGACGAGATCAGCGCCAGGACCTGGACCTGCGCCCCGGAGCGGCGCCCGGTCGCGTCCTCGACGTTGCTCGCCTCGCCCGACGAGAAGAACACGAGGTCGTCGAGTCCGTCTTGGTCCAGGTCACGACACGTGCGCAGCCAGCCGGCGTGACCGGTCACCGTCTCGACGAGCTGTTCGGGCATCTGGAGCTGCTGCTCCCGGAGCAACACGGCAGCGCCAATGCGGAGCGCGTGCTCCTGGAGCGAGATCACGCCGCCTGCCTCAACGCACGAGGTGAAGACCCGCTCCTCCCCGTCAGCGCCAGCCGCGACGGCGGCGAGGAGCTGGCTGTCGTGCGTGCGCAGGATCACCCGCGCGCCCGAGCCGTCGAGGCGCCACGCCGAGACCTTGCCGGCGAGGAGCGGCGCGGTCGACTCGGTTCGGTACTCGGAGGCCACGACCGCCCAGCTGTCGTCGCCGGTGCAGATCCACCCGTCGAGTCGACTGACCGGCTCCCGCCGATCTCCGACGACGCCCCATAGCTGCGCCCCGCTCGCGACGTCCAGACACGAGAGCTTCCCGACGCGCACGCCCCGGGCCCGGTAGCCGTGCGCCACGGTGAGCAGCGCGCGTTCGACGCTTCGACCCGCGACGGGGACCTGGCGGCGCAGATAGAACTGGTGGCCGAAGCCCTCGTCTCCGAACGGCAGGGTCGGATCTTCTGGCGGTGCGCGCCAGAGCTGCCGCTGCGTCGCCAGGTCGACCCGCGCGACGATCCCGGCGTTCAGGTAGCCGCCGCGCGGGAAGCCGTGGGCCATGACGAGCGCGTCGCCAGGTGCGTCATCGCCGCCGTCGTCGTGATCGTCGTCGAGGGGCACGACCTGCCCCGCCGCCTGGAACGCGAAGCTCTCCAGGTCCAGCTCGGGCGCCAGGACCGCGCCGAGGTTGCTCGACCGGACGAGCTCCAGGTCCGGCCAGGTCCACTCGGAGAGGACCCCGAGCTTCTTTTTCCCGTCCCCCGCGGTGGTCATCAGGACCCGCGACGTCCCGTCCGCGCGCGTCCGGACGTTGAGCCCGCCAGGCTGAACGCCCACGTCTTCGAGGTGCACCGCTCGCCGCGGCCCTTCGACGAGCTGCGGCGCCTCTTGCAGCGACGGCCGTGCCGGCCCGGTCGCGAGCCGGGCGCGCTCACCTGGATCGGCGACGACGGCGAAGCAGGGCGGGTCGTCCACCCAGTGTCCGCCGAAGAGCACCCCTTGAAGGACGCGCACCTGCGCCCGGCTGTCCGTCGGCGCGTGGTCCGCCGACATACGCGCGCGCACCCGCAATTCGTCGGCGCCCTGCTCGGATCGCAGGGCCATGCGCGCGGAGAACTGCCCCGAGGGATCGCGCGGCCACGGGACCCACCCAGCTCCCCCCAGCGACGCTTCGATCTCGAGCGCGGCGCCCTCTTCGCAGCGGCTGCGCAGGGCGACGACCGCCGAGCGCATCGGCGCCGGAAACGAGACCGTCACGACGGTCTCACACGTCTCGTCTGGGTCCCCCGTCGTGAGCGCGCAGGGGAGCGCCATCAGCCCCGCACCGCCGATGGGTGACGGGGTCGCCGGCGCCAGCCAGCGCTTGCCGGTGTGGGTCATCTGGACCGCTTCGGGGCGCGGCGACAGGATCGAGCTCCAGGTGCAGCGGAACGCCCCGTCGACGTCCTCCATCGCAGATGGCAACAGCAGCACGTCCTGAGGCATCGGACCGATCGCGACGCGCTGCGACTCGCGGCGCCCGAGCGCGTCGGCGGCCTCGAAGACGTGCTCGCCGACCGACACCAGCGATTCCGGCGGAAACGGCCCCGGGTCGAGGACCGGCGCGCCGTCGATCCAGCGCGCGTCGCGCCCCTTGTACGGCGCGATCGGGGTCAGCGAATGGCCGCTCATGAACTGCACGATCGCCTCGCCGTCGCGGCACTGACGAGGGGGGCTGGAGAGATCCAGGTACTGCGTGACGAGCACGACCTGGCGGGCGTCGGATCCGGGCGCCGCTTCGATCCGGAAGGTGCGCTCCGACGGGTAGACGCGATCCCCGACCAGCCGCGCCTCGTAGACCCCCGGACCGAGCGGGATCGGCTCGTCCAGGAAGACCCGCGCCCCGCCCGCGAGCTCGACGACGGCGTCCTCGCCGCGGCAGTTCGCGCGGAAGGTCACCGCGACCGCAGGCAGAGACCAAGGAGCCCAGACGAGCGCGACCATCAGCAGCGTCGCCGCCAGCGCCACGCCCGCTGCCTGTTTCCACCAGCGGGAACCGACCCGCGGCACCGCCCGTCCCATCGCGGCGTCCCGGAGGTGCTCGGCGAACGCGCCCGCCGACCCGTAGCGCCGCCGAGGATCCCGCTGCAGCGCGCGCTCGAGGACCGCCTGCACGGGCTCGGGCAGCCGCGCGCGTTCTTCGGGTGCCAACCGGATCGGCCGCCGGCTCGCGGCGGTGAGCTCCTCGAGCTGAGCGTGCGGGAGGCGTCCCAGCAGCGCGCGGAAGAGCACGAGGCCCAGCGCGTATGTGTCTGTGTGGGCGCCGATGGTGCCCATGCGACCGTTGATCTGCTCAGGCGCCATGTAGGCGAGCGTCCCGATGGCGACGCCCGACATCGTGAGGTCAGCCGTCGGATCCCACTCGCGCGCGAACCCGAAGTCGATGACCGTCGGCTGCAGCTCGGCGTCGACCAGGATGTTCGCGGGTTTGACGTCCCGGTGCACCACGCCGGTCTCGTGTACGGCCGCGAGGCCGTCCGCGACGGACGCCAGCAGCAGGAGCACCCGCTCGACGTAGGTCGATGAGCCCCGGACCGTATCCGGTGATCCGTCGACGCCCTCGCACAGCGCCGCCGTCGCGGCGTGCCCCGCGCGACCCGCGAGCTGCTCGGCCAGGACCTGCTCCAGGTCGACGCCTTCGATGAGCTCCATCACCAGCGCGCCGACGCCCTCTTCGACGACCGCGTGTCCGCGGTAGGAGACGATCGCGTCATGGGCGAAGCCCTCCAGCAGCGCGCACTCACGGTGGAAGCGCTCCTCGCTGGATCCTCCCGAGAGCACGACCAGCTTGATGGCTACCGGGCCCCGCTCCGCGCACGTCGCGCGGTAGGTCACGCCGGTCCCTCCTGCGCCGAGGATCTGCTCGAGCCGGTAGCCCAGCACGAGCTGCCCGGTCCAGGAGAACAGCTCGCTGCGGCGTCGCGCGCGCCCGGAGAGGACCGCGGCCAGGGCGCCGACGGGGTCCTCGCCGCTGCCGATGCGATCCTCGAGCTGCTCGAGCAGCTCGTCGTCCCCGCCAGAGGAGCTGGGCGCGGAGCTCGGCTCGGAGCCGCCGTCGCTCACCACCGGCGCTGCAGCTCCTTGAGCGCGCGCGAGAGACGCTTGCGCACGAGGTCCTCTCGCAGGCCCAAGCGCGCGGCGATCTCCCCGTTGTCGAGCCCTTCGAGCCGAAGCTCGAGCGCCTCGCGCTGGTCCTCGCCGAGCGTCTCGACCAGCTTCCGGAGCCGCTGCTTGTCCTCTTCCTGGACCGCGTCGACGCTCGGGCTGCGCGCCTCGAGGGCGTGCTGTTCAGCCGGAGCGCTCGCCCCCAGCTCGCGGCGGCGGACGCGCTGCCAGCGGGAGTGGCGGACGGCCTCTCGGCCGACCACGGACTTGGCGAACGCCAGGAACTCCGCCATCGTCTTCCCCCGGAACGAATCGACGTGCTCGAGCAGCTTGACGAGGCCCTCCTGCGCCAGGTCTTCGGAGTCCAGGCCGTCCCGCAGCGCGCTCTTCGCGGGCAGGTAGCGCCGCGAGATGCTGCGGAGCTTGGGCAAGAGCGCGACGATGTTCCCACCGCTCACGCCGTGCTTCAGCGCGCGCAGCTCGTCGAGCAGCTCTTCTAGGCGGTCTTCGTCCGCGCCTGTCATGGGGGCGCCAGGCATCACCAAAAACGTAAACGAGGCGACGCAGCCGTCGCCAAGGAGACTCTTCCGCCTTTTTCCCGAAGTGTCTGCATGGAGGAACGTCGCACACCGGGAGTTGTGACCCGAAAACGGAACGAAGTTCTCGGCTCGCCCCGCGCAGCCAGCGGATCTGCCACGCCGAACCGCAAGGTGCTGGCAGAAGGGGGCCGCACCCTTCACAATCTTTGGCCCGCAACGACGTAGGACCCGGGTCCCTTCGGCGCCGACCTCCGCGGAGAACGTCCATGAGCGAGAACGAATCCCCCTCCCCCGCCACGGCGCAGGCAGCGCCGCGGCCCGCTGAGAGCGTGATCATCCGGCCCTGGCCGAAGGTCGTGTTCCTCTACCCGACCTTCGTCCTGTCGACGGTGTTCTTCCTGCTCAGCTGGCTCGACATCGGGATCGCCCCCGACACGCTGGGCAACGCCTGGATGCTGGTGTTCCTGCTCAACATCCTGGTGTTCTCCTTCGACTTCTCGCGGATCTGGTCGATCGTGATGGTCTTCGGGATCGCGCTGCTGATCGTGCTCGTGTTCTGGCTGGACCTGACCGGCTACATGGGCCAGCTGTTGGGCCGGATCCACATCGAGTGCAACAGCGGCTTCTACGGCTTCATGAGCGGCGGGCTCGGCCTGCTGCTGCTGATCGTGTTCGCCAACAGCCGCTTCCACTATTACGAGGTCAACGCGAGGGAGATCCTGCACCACCACGGCTACCTCGGCGACGTGCAGCGCTGGTCGACCGAAGGACTCGAGATGAACAAGGAGATCTACGACGTCGCGGAGTACGCCCTGCTGCGCAGCGGTCGCCTGATCTTCAACCCGATGACCTCAAAGAAGGCGGTCGTGGTCGACAACGTCGCCAACGTGAACCGGATCGAGAAGGCCATCAACGACCTGCTCAGCCACGTGGCGGTCCGGATCAACCAGCGCCCGGGTCCGGGCTAGTCGCAGCGTTGCCAGGCCTCCTCCTCGGTCTCGCCTCGTGCCATGAGGCGTTCCTCGCCGCACCGCTCGTGCGCGCGCTCGCGCAGCGCGGCGACGCGCCGCGGGTCGCGATCCGCGGCGGGCCCGACG
>JBMHDP010000132.1:0-2581 GCA_049889335.1 Planctomycetota bacterium | reverse complement strand
CTAGAAGCCGCCGACCGTCAGGCGCAGCGCGTTGGTCCCTTGCAGGACCACCGCCCCCTGGACGACGTCCACGGTCACCACCTGCTGGACGAAGACCCCTCCGAGCAGCGACTGCGTCGCCGGGATCGGCAGAGCGAGCTCGACGCGCGAGCCCGAAGGGACGCCCAGCTGCACGACGTCCGGAGAGACGACGAGGTCGCAACCCGGAGAACCGGGCGCCAGCGTCGACAGGGGCAGAGACGCCCCCGACGTGCCGGTGACCAGGAAGGTCAGCGGCTTGACGTCGAGCGCCTCCGTCCGACACACGCCTCCCAGCCAAGGCAGCTCTCGCACCTCTAGCTGCAGCGAGCAGCCTGCCGGCAGCGCCACTGCCGTAGCCGGGCAGTCGGTCCGCACCTCCGTCACGCCTGCCTGCGGGACACCGCCGGCGATGGCGAACCCGCCGCCGACGAAGACGCTGCCGCGAGGATCCCACCGCAGTGACGCGATCGGGCCGTCGAACGGGGCCCCCACCGTCCACTGCGTCCCGTCCCAACGCTCGAGCTGCTGCCCCGCGAGGGGCGAGGCCTGTGAGGACGCGACGAGCAGGTCCCCGTCGGGCAGCACGACCGCGGCGCTCACGTCGCCAGAAGGCCCGCCGCCGAGCGGCGACCAGCTGACGCCGTCCCAGCGCAGCGCGCCGCCGCCGACGAACGCGCCGACCGCGATCGGGTGGCCGTCTGCCCCCAGCAGGAGCTCTTCGACGAGACCCCCGAGCGGAGCGCCGAGCGCGCTCCAAGAGCTCCCGTCGAAGGAGTGGACCTCGTCCAGCCGCGCCGCCAGGACTTCGCCGCCAGGCACCGAGAGCAGGGCGCGCACGTCCGGGCCGAGCCCCGCCCCCAGCGGCGACCACGCGGAGCCGTCGAACCGCGCCACGTTGGCGGCCGCGACGCCTTCCATGTCCGTGAACCGCCCGCCTACGAGCAGGTCGCCGCTCACCGTACGGGTGACCGCGAGGACATGGCTCCCGAAGGTCGCGGAGCGAGCGAAGACGGACCAGCCCGCCGGCGTCCACCACTGCAAGATCGGATCCAGCGCGCTGCCCTGACCCCGGGTCGACGCCACCAGCCCCAGCTGCGGATCCCCGAACAAACCGGCGATTTGCACGGTGCCGTTCGAGCTCACCGCCAGCTCGGGGAGGGCTTGCCAAGCGCTGGCCGCGTAGCGATAGACCAGCGAAGCCCCCAACGCCGCAGCGAAGACCTCGTCGCCTCGCACCGCGAGCGCATCACCGGGTACAGGGAGCCCCGCGCCGGTCTGGCTCCATGCAGCGCCGTCCCAGACGGCCACGCCGGGCGTAGGCGCGCCCTCCATGAAGCGGATCGTACCCGCGCAGAAGATCAGCCCCGAGGTGGTCGCGATGCGCCACGAGTAGCCCAGGCCCTCGCCGATCACGCTCCACGCAGCGCCGTCCCACACGGCGACGCGCTCCACTTCCGGGTTCCCCTGTCGCCCGGCGACCACGAGGTCGCCGCTGGGCAACCTCCTGATCGCGTGGACCGAGTCGAACGGCCCGGGCATCGACTGCCAAGCCGCGCCGTCCCAGCGCAAGATCGGGCCGAGCAGCGCCCCGGGCCAACTCTTCGCGCCGACGACCAGGTCACCGTTGCCGTCGGTCGCGAGCGGCAGCGTCGTTCCGATGCACGCTCCGCCGAGCTGCGTCCAGCCGCTCCCGTCGTGTCGGAGGACCTGCCGCTCGATGACGAAGCCCCAGAATCGGCACGTCATGCAGAGGTCTCCGTTCGGCGCGAACGCCAGGTCGTGGACCTCGTGCAGCGTCACCGGCGTGTTGCCGAGCAGCGCCCAGGACGCGCCGTCCCAGCGATGCACCTCCATCGAGTTGAGCCCGCTCCAGACCGCGACGGCGACGTCGCCGGCGCTGGACACGGCCATGCGGTGCACTCCGCCGGGAACACCGCCGCCCAGGCTGTGCCACGAGGCGCCGTCGTAACGCGCGAGGTTCTGTGCGGCGACCCCAGCGATAGCCGAGAAGTCGCCCCCGACGTAGAGGTCCCCAGCGCCGTCCCGGCCCAGCTGGAGAGACAACGGATACGGCGCCCCTCCGAAGGCCGACCAAGTCCGGGCGACAGGGTCGAAGAGGGCCAGGTTCTCGGCCAAGGCGTCGCCGGCCGCTGCGAACCGCCCGGACACGACCAGCTGCTCACCGCGCGGACCAGGGCCGTCGGGGTCGAACGCGACGACGTCCTCGACGAAGCCGGCGACGCCCGGCAGCCCGCCCATCGGCCGCAGCGGGTTGGTGCACTGGGCGCGCGCCGACGCGGCGGCGACCAGCGCCACGCAGGCGATGCAGACCGCGCGGACGGGAAAGAGGCTCGTCATGGCACGACTTAGCCTAGCCCTACCTGCGAGGTAACGTCTGGGATGAGGCCGAGGAGACTGAGGGAGAAGCGGATGCTCCGTCATCTGCGGAGGGAGAAGGTCGCGCCCAAGCGATCGAGCAGTTGCGCCGGCGTCGCAGGGTGGTGCCGCACGCACCGGGGCGCCGCGGCCGACGGCGTGGTGGGGTGCGTCGCTACCCGTG
>JBMHDP010000131.1:0-7467 GCA_049889335.1 Planctomycetota bacterium | reverse complement strand
CGAGACCTGATCGGCGCTCCAGTCGATCGAGAAGCGCTTCTGGACCGCCTTGGTGTAGGGCAGCAGCGGGTGCTCGACCTTCTGGCGGTGCAGCTCGCGCAGCGCGCCCTGCAGCTCGCGGTTGTCGGCGTCGAACGTCTGCTTGCGCTCCTCGTCGAGCAGGTCGGAGACGGCGTTGACGACCCGCGAGGCGTCCTTGATGTGCGCGACGGGCTCGTCGAAGACCGGCGCGATCTTGACCGCGGTGTGCTGCTTGCTCGTGGTCGCGCCGCCGATCAGCAGCGGCTGGGTCATGCCGCGGCGCTTCATCTCCTTGGCGACGTAGACCATCTCGTCGAGCGACGGCGTGATCAGGCCGGACAGGCCGATGAGGTCCGCGCCCTGCTCCTCCGCGGCGTCGAGGATCTTGTCGGCCGGCACCATGACGCCGAGGTCGACGACCTCGTAGTTGTTGCAGCCGAGCACGACGCCGACGATGTTCTTGCCGATGTCGTGCACGTCGCCCTTGACGGTCGCGAGCAGGACCTTGCCCTGCGCGCTGCTCGCCGTCGCGGCTGCGCTGCCGGGGTCGGCGGCCGCGCGCGCGGCCTCCTTCTCCGCCTCCATGTAGGGCGTCAGCACGGCGACGGCCTTCTTCATGGCGCGGGCGCTCTTGACCACCTGCGGCAGGAACATCTTGCCGACCCCGAACAGGTCGCCGACGACCTTCATGCCGTCCATCAGCGGCCCCTCGATCACCTGGAGCGGGCGGTCGAACTGCTGGCGGGCCTCCTCGGTGTCGGCCTCGATGTAGTCGACGATGCCGTGCACGAGCGCGTGCTCGAGGCGTTTCTCGACCGGCGCCTCGCGCCACGACATGTCGACGACGCGCTGCTTGCCGTCGCCCTTGACCCGTTCGGCGAACGAGATCAGCCGCTCGGTCGCGTCTCCTCTGCGGCAGAACAGCACGTCCTCGACGTGCTCGAGCAGGTCCTTCGGGATGTCCTCGTAGACCTCGAGCATGCCGGCGTTGACGATGCCCATGTCCATGCCGGCCTGGATCGCGTGGTAGAGGAACGCCGAGTGCATCGCCTCGCGGACCACGTTGTTGCCGCGGAACGAGAACGACAGGTTCGACACGCCGCCGGAGATCTTGGCGCCGGGGCAGGTCGCCTTGATGGTCCGGGTCGCCTCGATGAAGTTGACCGCGAAGCGGTCGTGCTCCTCGATGCCGGTCGCGACCGCGAGGATGTTGGGGTCGAAGACGATGTCGTGCGGGTCGATCCCGACGACCTCGGTCAGCAGCCGGTAGGCGCGCTGGCAGATCTCCACCTTGCGCTCGGCGGTCTCGGCCTGGCCGACCTCGTCGAACGCCATCACCACGACGCCGGCGCCGAAGCGCTTGATGTAGCGGGCCTTCTCGAGGAAGTCCGCTTCGCCCTCCTTGAGGCTGATGGAGTTGACGATGCACTTGCCCTGGGCGCACTTCAGCCCGGCCTGGATCACCGACCACTTCGACGAGTCGATCATGATCGGGATGCGCGCCACCTCCGGCTCGGTCGCGATCAGGTTCATGAACGTCGTCATCGCCTGCTCGGAGTCGAGCATGCCCTCGTCCATGTTGACGTCGAGCATGTTGGCGCCGCCGCGGACCTGGTCGAGCGCGACCTCGAGCGCGGTCTGGTAGTCGTTGGCGAGGATCAGCTTGGCGAACTTCCGGCTGCCGGTGACATTGGTCCGCTCGCCGACCATCATGAAGCTCGACTCCGCCTCGATGACCAGCGGCTCGAGGCCGCTGAACACGGCGAACGGCCGCGCGCCGGCGGGCGGCTCGCGCGGGTCGAGCTCGGCGACGGCGCCGGCGATCGCGCGGATGTGGTCCGGCGTGGTGCCGCAGCAGCCGCCGAGCACGTTGACGAACCCGTCCTGCGCGAAGTCCTTGAGCAGCTGCGCGGTCCGCTCGGCGGGCTCGTCGTACTCGCCCATCGCGTTGGGCAGGCCCGCGTTGGGGTAGCAGCTGGTGTAGGTCGTGGCGTGGTTGGACAGGGCCTCGACGTAGGGCCGCATCTCCTCGGCGCCCAGCGCGCAGTTGATGCCGACCGACAGCGCGTCGGCGTGCGCGATCGACGCCCAGAACGCCTCGATGGTCTGGCCGGACAGGGTGCGGCCGCTGCGGTCGGTGATCGTCACCGAGATCATCAGGGGCACGTCGCGACCGGCGGCGGTTACGGCGTCCTGGTAGGCGAGGACGGCGGCCTTGCTGTTGAGCGTGTCGAAGATGGTCTCGATCAGGATCAGGTCGACGCCGCCCTCGAGGAGCGCCTCGACCTGCTCGCGGTACGACCCGTAGAGCTCGTCGAAGGAGGCGGCGCGGAACGCCGGGTCGTTGACGTCCGGGGAGATCGACAGCGTCTTGTTGGTGGGGCCGACGGCGCCGGCGACGAACCGCGGCTGCGCGGGGGTCTGCTGGCTCCAGGCGTCTGCGGCCGCCCGGGCGATGCGCGCGGCTTCGACGTTGATCTCGCGGACCAGGTGCTCGGCGGCGTAGTCGGCCTGGGAGATCGTCGTGCCGTTGAACGTGTTGGTCTCGATGATGTCGGCGCCCGCCTCGAGGTAGGCGTCGTGCACGCCGCGCACCACGTCGGGCCGGGTCAGCACCAGGATGTCGTTGTTGCCCTGCAGATCGCTGCCGTGATCGGCGAAGCGCTCGCCGCGGAAGTCGGCCTCGGTCAGCCTGTGGCGCTGCAGCATCGTGCCCATCGCGCCGTCGACGATCAGGATGCGGCGGGAGAGCAGCTCCTCGAGGGTGGCGCGGGCGCCGGGCTTCGGGTGAGGGGTCGCGTTCATGTTGCGGGGCGGTCGGCGGATGCGATGAAGGTGGTCGGCAGGTCCCGGTCCTCGGAGGCGGTCGCGTGCAGCTCGACCTCGACGTGCGCGAGGCCGGCCTCCTGCAGCCAGCCGCGGATGCTCGTCGTGGAGAAGCCCTGCCAGATGACCCCGAGGTCCTTCTGCAGCCACTCACGGTCGCGCTGCGGTCGGTCCTCCGGGGCGGTGAAGTCGACGAGCACGACGCGCCCGCCCGGGCGGACGACGCGCGCGAGCTCACGGATGGCGTCGCGCGGGGACGGCACGTAGTGCAGGACCATGTGCGCGAGCACGGCGTCGACTTCGCCGTCCTGCAGCGGCAGGTCGGTCGCGGCGCCGAGGCGCAGCTCGACGCGCTCGGGCGCTGCGAGCGCGGCCCGCTTCGCGTCCGCGGCGGCGAGCATCGCCTCCGACTGGTCGACGGCGATCACGCGCATGCCCAGCTGCGCCATCTCCATGGCGAGCACGCCGGTCCCGGTGCCGACGTCGGCGATCGTGAGCCCCTGCGGGACCAGCCGACCGATCGCGCGGGCGCGCTGGAGGTCGTCCTGGAAGACGGTGCGGAGGCGGTCCCACTCGGCCCCCAGCGAGTCGAAGAACTCCCGGCTGCCCAGCGTGCGCGCCCGCATCAGCGCGTCCAGGGCCTCCGCGTCGGCCGCGATCTGCGGGTCGTCGCGCAGCGAGCCGCGGGCCATCAGCCAGCCGTCGCTCCAGGTGCCCGCGCTCGGCGGCGTGAACCGCGAATAGCAGAACGCCCCGTCTCGGCGCTCGGTCAGCAGGCCCTGCTCTTTGAGGTGCGCAAGGTGCCGGGAAACCGTCGATTGCGGCAGATCCAGGACCTTGACCAGGTCGGCGACGGACAGCTCCTGGCGCTCGAGCAGCGCGAGCAGGCGCAGCCTGGTGCTGTCGCCGAGGGTCTTCACGACCCGCTGGAAGCTGTCGACGGTCATCGGGGGCGGAGAAGTATATCCAGAGATCCGGATATGTGAATGCACATCTCGGGCCGGGACGTGGAGAGATACGGCAAGACGTAAATCTGAGGCCGAGAGATCCAGGTCCCAAGGCGTCGGAGGCGGCGCTCAGCCCGGGTCGCGCTCGACCTGGATGACCTCGACCGGGCAGTCCTCGGCCGCCTGGTCGATGTCCTCGGACTGCGGCGCGAAGAACCGTGCGGCGTCCGGTCGGACCACGCAGTCCGCGTCGTCTTCGACCTGGAAGACATCGGGCGCGATGTCCTGGCAGAGCTTGCAGGAGATGCAGCCCTCTTCGATCCAGATCTTCTTGATGGGGGTTTCGCTCACGGCGTGGTCCCTGACGGGTCGGGCATCGTGGGCCGCGCGCGACAGGTGGGCAAGCCCGGATCGACCGCCAGCCGCGGAATCCGGCCGGCGCGGGCCGGGTTCACGCGAGGTCGAACAGCAGGGCTTCGCTCGGCGCGGTCGCGCGCAGGGTCAGCGGCCCGGGCTGCTCGGTCGAGGCGCCGTCGCCGGGCTCCAGCTGCCGGCCGTCGGCCTCGAGCGCGCCCTCCACCACCTGCAGCCAGGCGCCGCGGCCGGGCTGCACCTGGTGCAGGGTCTCGTCGCCTGCCCCCAGCCGGAGGCGTCGCACGATCGCGTCCTGGTGGATGACCGCGCTGCCGTCGCGGCCGTCGGGTGAGATGACGACGACGTCCTGGCGGTCCTCGGCGGCGCGGCTCGGTCGCCACTCGGTGTAGCTCGGCGTCAAGCCCGTGCGCGCGGGCTCGATCCAGATCTGCAGCAGGTGCAGCGGCGCGTCGTCGCGCGGGTTGAACTCCGAGTGGGTGACGCCGGTGCCGGCGCTCATCAGCTGGATCTCGCCGGGCAGCAGCTCGCGACCGTTGCCCATGCTGTCCCGGTGCGCGATCGCGCCCTCGAGGACGTAGCTGAAGATCTCCATGTCGCGGTGGGGATGCGTCGGGAACCCGCGGCCGGGCGCGATCCGGTCCTGGTTGATGACCCGCAGCGAGCGGAAGCCCATGTGCGCCGGGTCGTAGTAGTTCGCGAAGCTGAACGTGTGGTGGCTGTCGAGCCACCCGTGATTGGCGTGGCCGCGTTCGCGGCTGCGACGGATGGTCAGTCGGCGGGTCATGGCGCAGGGTCGTTGTCGGCCGTGCGCGCTCGCGGCTCAAGTCCGCCGTGGTGCGTAGCGCCGGGCCGCCCGTGACTTCCGACCTGCCGCGACGACAATGCCTGCGTGCGCGGTCGACTCTTCGTGGGGCTCTCGCTCGGTTTGTGCGGCGCGGCATGCGTCGCGCCGTCGCCGTCGCTGCCGGCGCTCGCGGTCCCGCCGGCGTGCCGCCAGGTGATGCTGGTCACGAGCGACGCGTGGACCGCGTCCGAGGCCTGGCTGCAGCGTTGGCAGGTCGACGCGGCGGGCGCCTGGCGAGCGGTCGGCGAGGCTGTCCCGGTGACGCTCGGCCGCGCCGGCATGGGTTGGGGGCTGGGGCTGCACCGACTCGGCGCCGGGCCGCGCAAGCGAGAGGGCGACCGGCGTTCGCCCGCGGGGGTGTTCTCGCTCGGCGACGCCTTCGGCTACGCCGCGACCGCTCCGGACGGCGTCCGCGTGCGCTACCGCTGCGCCGACCGCCGCGACTACTTCGTCGATGACGTCGCGTCCGCGGACTACAACCGGTGGCGGCGCATCCCCGCGCCCGCGCCGAATCAGCCCAGCGCGCGCTGGGCCAGCTTCGAGCGGATGCGTCGCGACGACGACGCCTACGAGCTGGGGCTGGTCGTGCGGCACAACGAGGCGTGCGCCCCGGGCGCTGGCAGCGCCATCTTCGTGCACGTCTGGGGAGCGCCGCGCGCGCCGACGCTCGGCTGCACGGCGATGAGCAGGCGCGACCTGCTCACGCTGTTGCGCTGGCTCGACCCCGCGGCCGCGCCGGTGCTGGTGCAGGCGCCGCGGGAGGCGCTGCCCGCGCTGCGGCTGCGCGGCGCGGCTTCGACGCTCGGGTCGCGTCCGTCACGGCGACGGCGCGCAGGCGATCATCTCGTCGAGCAGCGGGTGCTCGGGCGCGTCCTTGCGCCACGCCATGTAGACGGGGAAGGTCACGCGCGGCTTGCCCCAGGGAAAGGCCGAGAGTCGTCGGCCTCGCGGCCCTTCGGGGTCGAGGCTCGGCACCAGCGACCAGCCGAGGCCCGACTCGACGTAGCCGAGGATCGCGTCGGCGGTGTCGAGCGCGATCGTCGAGGTCGGCGTGACGCCGTGCACGGCGACGGCCTGGACCTGCAGCGCGTGGTGCCGCGTGCCCGGTTGATACGTCAAGAACGGCAGGTCGACGAGCTCTTCGAGCTTGGGCCGGCCGCGCTGCGGCGCGTGGGCCCGGGGCATGACGAGGCACGCGTAGACGGTCGCGACCTGCTGCGCCGCGATGTCGTCCGGGATCTCCAGCAGGTGCGCGAGCATCACGTCGGTGTCGCCGCTGCGGAGCGGGTTGACGTCGACCTGGAGCAGCTCCTTGAGGGTCAGCTCCGCCTTGGGGCGGCGCTTGCGCAGCGCGAGCAGCCAGCCGGGCAGCAGCTGGCGGATCAGCAGGGACTCGGCGTGGATCGTCAGCGCGCCGTCGTAGTCCCCGGTGCGCACGCGTTCGACCACGCGCGGTAGGTCCCGGAAGAACGGCGCGACGAAGTCGAGCAGCTGCTGTCCGGCGGGCGTCGGCTGCATCCGGTCCTTGCCGACCCGCATCAGCAGCTCGACGCCGACCTCGGCCTCGAGCTTCTTGACCTGCTGGTGCAGCGCGGGCTGGGTGATGGGGTAGGCTGCAGCGCGGGCGGCCTTCGCGTAGCCGCCGCTGGTCGCGACGAGGTGGAATCCGGCGAGTCGGTGCAGGTCGATCATGGCGCTCCTCGGCTGGTCAATCGTTTCGCCCAGCTTATCAAATAGCCAACTGCAAGTAGCGCACATGATTCATCCCGGCGGGCGATAGTTGCCTGTGCCTCATCCGAGGAGCCCAGCCTCATGACTACGACCCGTCGCCCCGCGTTCCCGCTGTCCGCGCTGCTCACCGCGCAGTTCTTCGGCGCGTTCAACGACAACGCCTTCAAGATGATCGTCGTGCTCCTCGGCCTCGCGGCCGTCGAGGGCGACGGCGAGGTCGCCAAGCAGGGCGTGACGACGCTGGCGATGGTGGCGCTGACGGCGCCGCTGATGCTCGGCTCGCTGCCGGCCATGCTCGTCGGCGACCGCGTCTCCAAGCGCAGCCTCGTCGTCTGGACGAAGTTCGCCGAGCTGGGCCTGATGGCGCTCGGCACCTACGCGCTGTGGAGCCAGCCCGAAGGCTGGCTGCCGCTCGTGGTGCTCGCCGGCATGGGGCTGCAGAGCGCGCTGTTCGCGCCGGGCAAATACGGCATCCTGCCCGAGGCGCTGCCGCACGCGCAGCTCACCGCGGCGAACGGCAAGCTCGAGGCGGCGAGCTTCTTGGCGATCATCCTCGGGACCGTCGCGGGCGGGCTGCTGCTCGAGAACGTGCACGGTCAGGTGTGGGTCGCCGGCCTCGTGTTGACCGCGCTCGCGGCCGTCGGCTTCGCGTCGGCGCTGCGGCTGCCGCGCCTGCCCGCCAGCGGCGCGCCTGAGCCCGCCGGCGCCGCGCTGCGCGGCGCG
>JBMHDP010000130.1:0-3492 GCA_049889335.1 Planctomycetota bacterium | reverse complement strand
GCCGCGGGCGGCGCGCAGTCGCCGACCCCGCGGCCCGCCTGTATACGAAGCGAGCGTCGCGCGCCACGTCGGGCGAGCGCCGCTCGCGCGGCGGGCGCGGGCGCCCGCGGTCCCGTCAAGCTCGGGTCAGTTGCCGAGGGTCCCCTCGACGCCGTTCGACGTCCAGAGGTTGGCCGCGTTCTGCAGCGTCAGCCCCAGCGACTGGCCGCTGATCATCAGGCCCGCGAGGCTCGGCTGGTTGGGGATCGGCAGGGAAACCGTCACCGGGGCGCCCGTGTTGAGGCCGGGCAGGATCCCGAGCGTCGTCTGCAGCAGCGCGTCACAGCCGGGGGCGGCGAGCCCGATCGCCGGCAGCGGGATCGTCGGGCCGCGGTCGCCGATGAAGGTCAGCGCGAACGGCGAGACCGGGTCGATGCCGGTCGTCGTCAGGTCCCAGTTGGTGCCGAGCACCGGGCGACCCGCGCTCAGCTCCATGCTGTCGCTGAACGGGCCGATGCCGGTGTTGACGAGCACGGCGCCGAGGTTGCTCAGGTTCGAGTAGTCGATGCCGCCGCCGTCGACCGCGCCGAAGCCGGGGGAGATCCCCGTCAGGCAGTCGAGCAGCGAGCAGGTGCCGTAGCGGACCTCGACGATACCCGTGTCGAACAGCGCGATCTGGCACGTGTTGGCGCCTGTGTTGCTGAACTCCGGCACGTCCGTGAACGTGACGTGGAACTCACCCGCGGCGACCTGCTCGAGGTTGATGGTGCCGCCGGCCGAAGGGTTGAGGTCGTCCCAGAGGAACGCGACGCGGCTCCAGGTGTCGTCGAGCAGCTCGGCGATGGATTCGGAGAGGTCGTTGTCCGTGACCGTCGAGTCGAAGGTGAGCCAGCCGTTCGAGCTGACGCCGATGTCGGTGACCGCGCCCTGCGGCGTCGGCATCGTGAAGCCGAGCGAGACGGCCTGGATCTGGTCGTCGCCGAAGGTCGTCGGGGCGTTGGTCGGCGCGAGGATCGGCTGCGCGCCGTCGGTCAGCACGTAGCCAGCGCCAGTCCACAGGTAGGTGTGCCCCGTGTTGCTCAGGTCGAAGGCCGAGTGCAGCTCGTACTGGGCCTCACCCGGCGGGTTGCCGCCGCAGCCGAGACCGTAGGGGGCGACGCTCGCGAACGTGCAGCCCGCGCCGGTGGTGTCGCCGAGGTCGTAGTAGATGTTGCCGTTCCAGATCCGGGACGCCGACGGCGGGCCGAAGATCGTCCCGAACGGGTAGACGTTGCCGGTGCCGGCGAAGAACTCGATGTCCGCGTTCGACGCGTAGAGGTCGCCCTGCAGGAAGCCGGTGCCGGTCGTGTAGTTGATCGCCGTGCCGTTCGTGACGGTCACGTAGAAGCCCTGGGTGGTGCCGCCCGCGATGTACTCCTCGACGCAGATCGGCAGCAGAGTGGGCACGTTGGTGCCGGCGCTGACCACGCCGGCCGCTGTGCCGACGAGGTTCCACGCGGTCGAGTTCTGCTCGTTGCCGATGTGGGTGCCGCCGGTGTTGCTGACGTAGACCTCCAGGTCCCAGGTCCCGGGGTCGAGGTTGACCTCGAAGTTCTTGACGGTGACGCCGGCGGCGTTCGTCGCGCCGACGTCGAACATGTTGCCGGACTGGCCGTTGTTGGAGGCGAAGGTCGTCGTCAGCGGAGACTGGCTTACGGCGGCCGTCGCGAGGACGGCGATGGAGAGGAGGGTGCGCATGGTGATGGAGCCTTGGGTGACAGGTTGCGTCGAGGAGGCTACCACGGCCTGAGGCGAGATCAGAGGCATGCGTGCGCCGCAGCTGCCGGCTTACGGGCCGGCGTGTCTGCAGCTAGCATCCCTGCGATGGACGATCTCCGACTTGTCGTCACTCATCCTGGCGGCGCCCACAAGGACGACCTGTTGGCGTGCTGCGTGCTGATCGCGCGGAACGGGTGCCCGATCGAACGTCGCGAACCCACGGCGGCCGACCTCGCCGATCCGCAGGTGGCGGTCGTCGACGTCGGCGGCGACCACGACGCCGCCCGGGCGAACTTCGACCACCACCACTTCCCACGCGATCACCCGCCGACCTGCGCGCTCAGCCTCGTGCTCGACGCGCTCGGCGCCTACGAGGACGCCCGCACCTTCTGCGACTGGCTGGAGCCGGCCGAGTGGTTCGACTCGCGCGGGCCGAAGAAGACCGCGGAGTGGCTCGGCGTGCCGCGCCGCGCGGTCTCTCAACTGCACTCGCCGATCGACGGTACGCTGCTGCGGCGCTTCGCGGCGGGCGCGGCGCACCGCGCCGGCGAAGTCGTCTACGACTACATGCGGCTGGTCGGCGGCGACCTGCTCGGCTACCTGTCCGACGTGCGCGCCGGGATCGAGCGCGTGCGCGGGGTCGCGCAGCGCTGGCAGGTCGAGGCGCACGGCGAGGTGGTCGAGGCGGTGTTCGTGCCGCGCTCGGCGGACGCGCTCGACGACCCCTCGGGCAGCGCCGCGCGCTTCGTCCGCGCCGAAGGCCTCGAGGACGTCGTCGGCGTCACGGTCTACCCCGACCGGCGCGGGGACGGCTACGGGATCGCGCGCTACGAGGACGACCCGCGGCTCGACTTCTCCCGGGTCGAAGGCGAGGAGGACGTCCGGTTCGCGCACAAGAGCGGGTTCGTGTGCAAGACCGACGCGACAGCCCCGGAGCGCCTGCAGGCGCTGATCCGTGGCGCGGTGGTGCCCGGCGCCCGGCGAGGCTGAGCGCGGCGCGCGTCGGAATGCGCGGTTGTCCTCGGGCGTTCGTGGGCTACATCACGGGATGATCCGAGCGATATGCCGCGGGGTCGTGATCGCCGAGAGCGACGCGACCGTCGTCGTCGAGGGCAACCACTACTTCCCGCTCGACGCGGTGCGCCGCGAGCGGCTGCGGGACAGCGCGACCACCTCGTTCTGCGGGTGGAAGGGCACCGCCAGCTACTACGACGTCGTCGTCGACGAACACGTCAGCAAGGACGCGGCCTGGTACTACGCCGACCCCAAGAGCGAGGCCGCGGAGATCCGCGGGCGCGTCGCCTTCTGGAAGGACGTCACGGTCGGCTAGCGGCTTCGGCGCCGCGTCTCCGCCGCGCGCTCGACCTCGGCGACGATCCGCTCGTGCATCCCGTGCAGGTCGACCTCGTCCGCGTAGCGGAGCGCGGACTGCTGCAAGGGCGCGAGGTCATCGGTCCGCAGCGACCGCAGCGCCCGGTCGAAGGCGCGCTGGTCGAACGGCTCTGGCAAGACGACGCCGGCGCCCGCCGCCTGCACCCGCGGCGCGTAGCCGCAGGCCGCCGTGCACAGCGCGGGCAGCCCGCTGACGACCGCTTCGAGGAGCACGGTGCCGGTAGTGTCCCGGCGCGCGGGGTGCACGAGGAGGTCTGCGGCCTGGAGCAGGTCCGGCACGTCGTCACGGCCCGGCAGCAGCTGGCAGCGCGCGCCGAGCCCGAGCCGCGCGACCGCGCGTCGCGACGGGCCGTGCCCTGCGGC
>JBMHDP010000129.1:0-2761 GCA_049889335.1 Planctomycetota bacterium | reverse complement strand
CAGGCGACGCCGCTCGCGGCCGCGCGGCCGCAGGGGCTGGTCCGCGTGCTGCAGGACGACGGCACGCTCGCGAACAAGGCCGCGCCCTCGCTCGACGAGGCCACGCTGCTCTACCTCTACGAGCAGATGGTCCAGGTGCGTGAGTTCGACCGGCGCATGCTGATGCTGCAGCGGCAGGGCCGCATCGGCTTCTACGGCCCGATCCTCGGCCAGGAGGCCGCCACGGTCGGCTCGGTCGCCGCGCTCGAGCAGCGCGACTGGATCTTCCCGGCGCTGCGCGAGGGTGCGGCCGCGATGATGCGCGGCCTGTCGCTGACCGAGGCCGTCAACCAGCTGATCGGCAACGGCGCGGACCGCTGCAAGGGCCGCCAGATGCCGTGTCACTACACGGTGAAAGAGGGCAACTACTACGGGATGTCGTCGGTAATCGGCACCCAGATCAGCCACGCGACCGGCGCGGCCATGGCGGCGCGGATCCGCGGCGACGACATCGTCGTGCTCGGCTACATGGGCGACGGCGCGACCAGCGCCAACGACTTCCACTGCGGCATGAACTTCGCGGCGGTCTACAAGAGCCCGTGCATCCTGTTCTGCCAGAACAACCAGTGGGCCATCTCCGTGCCGCTGAGCCAGCAGAGCGCGTCCGAGACGCTCGCGCAGAAGGGCAAGGCCTACGGCATGCCCTACGTGCGCGTCGACGGCAACGACGTGCTCGCCGTCTACTCGGTGACGCAGGAGGCTGCCGCGCGCGCGCGCAGGGGCGACGGCCCGACCTTCATCGAGGCGGTCACCTACCGCCGCCTCGGCCACAGCTCCTCGGACGACCCGACCAAGTACCGCGACGAGGCCGAGGTCAAGCTGTGGGAGCAGCGCGACCCGATCGACCGCTTCCGGACCTACCTGGTCGGCCTCGGCCTCTGGGACGACGCCAAGGAGGCCGCCTTCAAGAAGGACATCGCGCAGCGCGTCAATGGTGCGATCGCCGCCGCCGAGCAGGAGGCCCCGCCCGAGGACGAGACGCTGGTCACCGACGTCTACGCCCGCGTGACCTCGCAGCAGGAGGAGCAGCTGGCGGAAGTGCTGGCGCTCGAGGGGCGCGGGGTGAACACCGGGGCGTTCCCGCTGTAGCCGCCGTGGCCCCACGCACCCCACCGGCCCGGCGTCGATGAGCGAGTTCTCGGGTCCATGTCCGGTCTGCGGAGGCGAGCGCTTCGCGGCGGTCAGCGTCATGTTCGCCGAGCTCGTCGACGCCTGGCAGCTGTCGACCGAGGAGGTCGCCTACATCGACCGGCAGCAGGGCTACCACTGCCTCGACTGCCGAAACAACCTGCGCGCGATGGCACTCGGTGCGGCCATCGCGCGGGAGCTCGCACCCGATCGCGACTCGCCCCGCACACTGCGCGAGCTGTGCAACGCGACGTGCCCCGTGCGCATCCTCGAGATCAACGGCGCCGACAGCCTGACGGCGACGCTCGCCGCTTGCCCCGGTCACCGCCGCGTCGAGTATCCCGAAGTCGACATGCAGCAGATGCCGTTCGCCGCCAGCGCATGGGACCTGGTGGTGCACTCCGACACGCTCGAGCACGTGCCCGACCCGGTGCAGGGACTCGCCGAGTGCCGGCGCATACTCGTCGACGGCGGTGCGTGCCTGTTCACCGTGCCCGTGATCGTCGGCCGCCCGACGCGCTCGCGCGCGGGCCTGCCACCGAGCTACCACGGCGCGCCCGGCACGAGCGACGCGGACCAGCTCGTGCACACGGAGTTCGGCGACGACGTCTGGCAGTGGCCGCTGCGCGCCGGATTCCACAGCTGCGAAGTGTTCGCGCTGGAGCATCCGGCGGCGCTCGTGATGATCGCGCGAAAAGGCTGAGCACGGCATTGCCGAGGCGCTAACGTGGCCGCGTGAAGCCGATTCAGCCACCACCTTGGGAGACCGCGCTCGAGAATTCTGGCGAGCGCTTTCTGCCGAGCATCACGCGGAGTTCGACCGGGCTGGAGCACTACCACCGCTATCTGATCGCCGCGGCCGAGGTCGCCGGCAAGCACGTGCTCGACATCGCCTGCGGCGAGGGCTACGGCTCCCACCTGCTAGCCCAGACCGCGGCATCCGTGCGCGGCGCAGACATCGACAAAGAGTCCGTTCGGCTAGCGCAGGAGAAATACGGCGCCAGTGACAACATCGAGTACCTGACCGCGCCCTGCTCGGCGCTGCCGTTCGCGGACGCCGAGTTCGACTGCGTCGTCTCCTTCGAGACCATCGAGCACATCGACGACATGGGCGCGTTCCTGAAAGAGACATGCCGCGTGCTGAAGCCGGGCGGCCTGCTGATCATCTCCTCGCCCAACAAGACGCCCTACAACCTGCAGCACTCGATCAATCACTTCCACCAGGACGAACTCGAGGCGGAGGAGTTCGAGGAGCTGCTGCGCAAGCACTTCGCGTACGTGTCCCTCGGCCAGCAGCAGACGCTCTACATGTCGCTGCTGTCGTGCGAGCGCGGCGGCCGCACGACGTACTTCGAGAGGCGCGCAGACGACGGCGCCTACCACAAGATGGACGGCCTGCGAGGGCTCGCCTACTCGATCGCGTTCTGCTCGGACCAACCGGTCGAGCTCGGCTCCAGCGCACTGCTCGATACGACCGACGAAGGTGAGGCGCACCGCTACGACAAGAACAGCGCCGTCTACGAGATCCGCGACCCGGGCGTCGCCGAACGACTCGCCTATCTCGAGCAGCGCGAGCAGGAGCGACAGCGCGAAG
>JBMHDP010000128.1:0-5090 GCA_049889335.1 Planctomycetota bacterium | reverse complement strand
GACGTGGAGCTGCTGCATGCGCGCGGCGGCGGCCGTTCGGTAGCGGTCGAGGTCTCGCTCGCGCAGCGCGGTGCTCCGGCGCTGCGGCGGCGACGGCAGCGTCGTCAGCCAGATCACGCGGTCGGACGCCGCGTGGAGCGCCGAGACCAGGCGGTCGAGGTTCTGTTCGAACGCCGCGAGCGGGGTCACCGGGACCCCGCCTGCCGCCGGGCTCATCGCGCGCACCTCGTCGCGGCGCGGGTCCCTGTGCATGGCGTCTCCTGCGCCGAAGGAGAAGCAGATCGCGTCCCAGCGCTCTTCGCCCAACAGCTCGTCCAGCCGGTCGAGCGCGGCTGCGGTGCTCAGGTGTCCGAGCGGCGAGCGCACCACGCCGGCCTCGCCCTTGAGCGCCTTCTGAGCGTTCTGGAAGTGGTTGTTGAGGCCGACGTCGCCGATCAACAGCACGCGCGGCAACTGCGGCGCCGCCGCGCCCTGCGCGTGGAGGGCCGCCGCGAGCAGCGCGGCCGCCAGCGCGCGCACCCTCAGGCCTCCTTCCTCAGCGCGGTCATCGGCCCGGTGCTGTCCGCGAAGCGCTCGACCGGCACGTCGACCGCCCGCAGCATCGATACGAACAGGTTGGCCAGCGGCACCTTGTCCGCGCCGACGAAGCGGTGCAGCCTGCCGTGCTCGAAGCCCAGCGCGTCGCCGCCGGCGAGCTGGATCGGGTAGTTCTGCGTGTTGTGCGCCTGGTGGGGGTGCGCGGAGCCCCACAGCACCACGGTGCTGTCGAGCATGTCCCCGTCCCCTTCCTTGGCGGCCCGCAGCTTGTCGAGGAAGTAGGCGTGCTGTTCGCCTCGCCACCGGTCCCACTGGCCCGACACGTCGTCGGGGCGCTTGTGGCTGATGTCGTGGGTGTTGCCTTTGTAGCCGAACAGGTAGTTCGAGTAGTTGCCGACCTCGTGGGACGTCGACTGCTCGCTCTCGGTCATGAACGTCGCGCAGCGGGTGAGGTCGGCCTGCAGCGCGAGGAACAGCAGGTCGTACATGCAGCGCACGTATTCCTCCGGCTGCTTGGGCGTGACGTCGAGCCGGAGGCCGTCGGCGTCCACCTCCGGCATCGGCGCGTGGGTCCAGCGGTCGATCCGCTCGATCCGCTTCTCGGCGTCGCGCACCGACTCGAGGTACTCGGCCATCTTCTGCTGGTCGGCGCGGCCGAGCCGGCGGTCGAGCGCCTTGCTCTGGTCCAGGACGATGTCGAGCACCGAGCGGCGCGTCTGCAGCTCCCTGCGCACGTCCGCGAGGTCGCGGCCCGCGTACGGGCGGAACATGCGATCGAAGATGTCGCGCGGCCGGTGCAGCGCCGGGATCGGCTTGCCTGGACCGCGGTGGGAGAGCGTCTTGGCCTGGCCGTAGCTGCCGGTGCCGCCCTCGGTCCCCAGCACGAGCGACGCGTACCGGGTGCGGTCGCCGTGCGCGTTGGCCGCGACCTGGTCGATCGAGATGTTGTTGGTCTTCTCGCGGTCGGCCATGTCGGCGCCGGTCGCGAAGACGTCGCCCGAGCTGTGGCCGCCGAGGCGGTGGCCGCCCGCGTGGTCGAGGCCTTGGAGGTAGCTGAGCCGGTCGCGGAGCGGGGCGAACGGCGCGCTCGACTGGTTGAACGTGAGCGGCCCCGGGTCCCGGCACGGCCACCAGCTCCAGTCGTGGTGCGGCTTGTCCAGATCGGTCACGCCGGTCGCGCCGGTCGGCATGTAGGCGCCGTACGAGAAGTACGTCACGACCAGCCGCTTGGGCCGGGTCGGCGCCGTCGTAGTCCGCGGCGTCATGCTCTCCAGCAGCGGCAGGGCCACCGCTGCGCCGCAGCCGCGCAGCAGCGCGCGTCGACTCAGGTTCATCGGGCGGGCGCTCATCGGGGGCTGGTCTGGAGGAAGGCCTCGGTCGTGCAGATCGCGACCACGAGGTCTCTCAGCTTATACCCGTTCGGCGCGCTGTCGCGGAGCAGGCCCTGGACGACCGGCCGGTCCGCGGTCGTCAGCTCGCGCCCGAGCGCGTAGGCGAGCAGCCTGCGGACCACGTTCTCGGCGAGGTCGTCGAGGCGGCGCGCGAGTAGGTACGCCTTGAGCTCGGCTATGCCGTCGATCGGCGTGCCGTCGGGCAGCGTCGACGAGGCGTCGACGACGTGCGTCGACAGCTGCGCGAGGTAGGCGCGATAGCCGGCGAGGTCGCCGTGCTTGTTCGGGTCGAAGCCCTCGACGCGCGCGCCCGCCGGGGGCACGCGGCGCGCGTAGCGGCCGGTCGCGTCGTACTCTTCGAACGGCACCCCCCAGGGGTCGAGCCGCCGGTGGCAGTCACGGCAGCTCTCCTTGCTGCGGTGGACGCGGAGCAGGTCCTTGAGCGTCGTTGCGTCCGCGGCGTCGTCGCCGGCCGACTCCTCGAGCGCGGGCACGTCGGCGGGAGGCGGCGGGACGTCGTCGCCCAGGACCGCCTCCCGTAGCCACACCGCCCGGTAGACGGCGTGCGGCGCGGTGCCCGTCGAGGTGCCCACCAGCACCGCCCCCTGGGTCAACAGCCCGCCCAGGTGGTGCTCCGGGCGGACCGGCACCGCGCGCAGCTGGTGGCCGTCCACGCCGTCGACGCCGTAGTGCGCCGCGAGGCGGCGGTTCAGCATGGCGAAGTCGGCGTCGATCAGCTGGCCGACGGGGGCGTTGCGGCGCAGGAGCTCGGCGACGAACGCGATCGTCTCCGCCTTCATCGCCGCGCGCACGGTCGGCCGGTTGGGCTGCTCCTGGCCGCGGCGCTCGCCGCGCGCGATCGTGTGCAGGAAGCGCGGGAACCGCTCCAGGTTGATCGGGACAGCGCGTTGCTTGTCGAGCGCGAGCCACTGCGTGCAGAAGTCGGCGACGAAGTCGTCGGCGCGCGGGTCGGCGAGCAGGCGGCGCGCCTGCGCCGCGACGACCTGGGGGTCGGTGAGCGCGCCGCGGGCCGCGAGCGTCGCCAGCTCGTCGTCGGGCATGGAGCCCCACAGGAAGTAGGACAGGCGGCAGGCCAGCTGGTGCGGCGCGTCCGCGCCGCCGCTGTTGCGGTGCAGCAAGAAGTCCGGGGAGATCAGCGCGGTGGCGAGGGTCTCGCGCATCGCCGCTTCGACGGTCGCGAGCCCGAGGCGCTCGCGGACGAGCGCGTAGACCTGCTGGTAGCGCTCGACCTCCTCGGGCTGCACCGGGCGCCGGAACGCGCGGGGCAGGAAGCGCGCGAGGACCTCTCGCACGTAGGCGTCGGGGTCGTCCTCGCGCAGCGGCGAGGAGAACAGGATGCGGGCGTGGTGCGCCGGCGGCCATTCCTCGTAGACCGGCGCCTCGAACTCGATCCAGTCGATCACGGCGCGCGGCTTGGTGAGCGGGTCGGGGCGGTCGTTGAGCGTGCCGTCGTCGAACGCATTGACCGGGGTCACGGTGAAGTGCGGCGGCGTGATCACGAGCCGGCCGTCGATGCGGCCGCCGCGGCGGTAGCGGTGCTCGGGCTTGGCCGGGAAGTTCTCGATCCGCCCGGTGAGCTCATAGACCTGCGGTCCGTCGGCCGCGGCGGTCAGGCGCAGGGTGCCCACCTCAGCGGCCGGATCGAGGCCGGACGCGCCGACGCCGACGATGTCGTGGCCGAGCATCACGCGGAGCGGCAGCTCTCCAAATCCCTCGGGCAGGACCGCGCTGGCCTGCAGCCGGATCCGAAAGGCGCCCGTCTCCGGGTACTCGAACACCCGCATGCCGTTGGCGACCGTGCGGTTGCGGTTGCCGAACACCCCGAGCTCGTCCGGCTGCATCGCGACCGGGTCCGGCATGCCGCGTCGCCGGGCCGCCGACCAGTCCTGCCGCGTGCGCGCGGTCTCGGGTGCTTCCGCGTCGACGATCACCGAGGCCATCGCGCGTCGGGCGTTCTCGGCGTAGCGGTCGAGGTGCTCGAGCCCCATCCGCAGGAAGTGCGGCGTGTTGTGGGACCGATAGGGGAGCCGCGGGTCCTCGGGCAGGTTGTCCGTCATCACCAGCTCGACGCCGAGCAGGTCCCGCATGGTGTTGTGGTACTCGCGGTTGGTCAGCCGCCGCGTCGTCGCCGGCGCGGCGGCCGCCCCGGTCGGCGCGGCGTCGAGCTCGGCCGCGATCCAGGACCGCACCCGGCGCCGCGCGGCCTCGTCGGGCTGCGGCTCGTCGTCGGGCGGCATCTCGCCGCTCTCCAGCACGTCGAGCACCCGCTGCCACTGCTCCAGGCGCGCGCCGCTGCGGGGGCCCGCGGTGAGGTCGTGGAGCGTGACGTCGCCCTTCTGGCGGTCCTTGCCGTGGCAGCGCACGCAGTGGGCGGCGAAGAACGGCCGCGCGTCGCGTTCGAAGCCCGCGGCGTCCTCGGTCTGGGCGCAGACAGGGACCAACAGCGACAGCGCGCCGAGCGCGGTCAAGGTCGATCGACGCGCGGCGCCGCGAGACGGGGGAGGCGGCATCGCGGCAGCTTAATCGATGCCGCCGTCGGCGGTCAGAGCTTGCCGTACCAGAGGATCAGGTCGTAGACGCGCTCGGCGATCTCCTCGTCCAGCTCGAACGTGGAGGTCGCGTTCTGCGCGGTGAGCGCGTCCCCTCGCAGGGTGGTGATCTGCTCGCTCTGCTTGTCGAACAACCCCACGACGAGCCCGGCCTTGCCGAAGATCTCGTGCTGGCTGGCGAGGCGGAAGGGCTTCACGGTCAGGGTCTTGCCGCCTCGCAGCTCGCAGCGCCAGCCCTCGGCGACCGGCTCGCCGCGCTTGGTCCCCGTGCCGAGCAGGTGCTCGAGCGGGGCGGTGCCCGTCGTCGGGCCGTACTTCCACGCCAGGTCGCGGTTGCGCCAGTCGTAGGCCGGCTCGGGTTCGCCGCCGCACGACGCCAGGACGACGGCGAGCGCGAGGCCGGCGCGCAGGATTGCTGAGGACATCCTGTCAAGTTCTCGACTCGGTCCTCGGGTTGCAAGGGCGCAGGCGGCGCGTCAGCGCGGCGCACCAGGACGCGGCGCAGCCGCCGACTCCCAGACCGACCGCCGCGTGGCTGTGACCCGCGCGCAGCAGGACGACGGCCCAGCAGACCATCAGCACGGCGCAGACG
>JBMHDP010000127.1:0-6983 GCA_049889335.1 Planctomycetota bacterium | reverse complement strand
GCCCTCGGCGAGCTGCTGCTTGCTCTGGGCTGCGGTCGGCGGGTCCTGCTGGGCGGTGAGCACCGACGCCGTCGGCGTCAGCGTCATCAGCAGCAGGGTCGCCAGCGCGGCGATGGTTCGTGAAATCATGGGCACCTCAGGTGGACCGAACTGACGCGGGGCACGTCGGGTTCAGTCCTTGTTCTTCTTGGGCTTCTTCCGCTGGAAGAGGCTGTCTTCGCGGTTCTTGATCCGTCGTTTGACGTCCGCGATCGCATCTGTCTCCAGATTAATCACATTCCGGAGTTCTTCGAGTAGGGCAGCGAGCGTCTCGGCCTGCTCCATCGCCTTGATGATCTCGGCGAGGCGACGGCTGATTTCCCGGTAACCCTCTACGGCGCGGGCCCTTACATCTTCGTCGCGGCTTCGGACGAAGTCGCTGACCAGCCTGGCGGTGGCCGGGAAGGCCTCCTTGGCGAGCTGCTCCAGCGGGGCCGTGATGACGGCCTCGATCTGCCGGACCTTGTTCTCCTCGATCAGGCGATTGTTCTCGAGCTCCCAGAGGATGCGCTGGTAGGCCTCGCCGACGAAGCGCACGCGGCGACCCAGCGCCTGCTGGCGACGCGCGAAGACGCGGAACTTGGCCGTCGCCTGCTGCTGCTTGTCGCCCGCCTCGGCGGGGTTGACCGTCTCGCTGAGCTCGAGGGTCCCGGACGCCTCTTCGTCGGCGATCTGCTGCAGCTCGGTGCGCTGCTCGACCTGGCGGCGGCGCAGCTCCTCGATGAGCTGGTCACGCGGCACGACGCGGAACGTCATCGTCTCGCCGAAGCCCTCGTGCGGCTCCCCCGGGCCGAAGTTGTCCTTCGCCGAGTAGCGCAGCGAGAACAGCATGCCGGGTCGGATGGGGTTCTCGGGCGAGTTCTGGTCGCGCACCTTGTTCCAGGTGAGCAGGTCGACGCTGGCCTCGGCCTCGTAGCGCAGCGCGCTGCGCTGCAGCTGCGCGTCGTAGATCGGCTCGGCGTCCGCCCACGGCATCGGCGGCAGCGGCGTCGCGTCCTCGCCGCGCGTCTGCGGGTTGTCCTCCTGGTAACGCATCGTCGCGCCGACCGCGCGCAGCCCGAAGTCGTCGCGCACCCGCAGCGCGCCCGGGATGCGCGCCTCGTAGGTGATCGACGAGCCGATGCCGCGGAGGCGGAAGTCGACGTTGGGCGTCTTGTCCTCGCCGACGCGCAGCAGCAGCTTGGGCGGCGAACCCGCGCCGAGGCTGTCGTGGTCGATCACGTCGACGACCATCAGACCGGACTCGGTGGGCGAGAACGTGCCGGCGAACGCCTGCTGGTCCTCGCCGACGGTGAGCGGCACCTTGCGGTCGCTGCCGAACAGCAGGAACGCCTGCTGCAGCGGCTTCTTGCTCCGGCCGGAGATCGACAGCTGCGCGCCCGAAGGCAGCCGCAGCTCGCCCTCGGTGGGCGGCACGTCGAACGGCTCGCGCTCCATGTACTCGGGCAGCTGTACCCGGATCGCCAGATCGCCGACCGTCGGTCGCTCCACGATGCGGACGCTGAGGCCGACCGGCAGCGAGTCGCCGCCCTGCACGCTCAGCTCGAGGTCGCTGACGACCGAGTCGATCGTCCAGGTGAACTCGTCGTCGCCGGTCAGGCTCATCGGCTCGGCGCCGACGTCGCCGTCGGCGAACTCGTAGTCGACGAACATCTGGTCCGGGACCGGACCCTCGACCTGCACCCGCACCGTCAGCGCGTCGCCCTGCGGCAGGCGCACCTCCCCGTCGCTGTCGACGAACGTCAGCACCGTGTAGCGCGGCCAGTCGACGTTGGTCAGGAAAACGTTGCGCGCGGTCCAGATCCCGAGCGACGCCCGGTCGATGCCCGCCCACGCGCCGAAGAACGTCAGCATCGCGAAGATGCCGAGCGCGAACTTCTGCACCCGCATGGTGTCGATCGCCTGCGCGAAGGGCACCGCCTGCAGCTGGTCGCGCAGGCTCTGCACGACGGCCGCCTTCATCTCGCGGGACTCGATCGACGCGGTCGGCTGCGCGCCCGAGAGCTCCTCGTCGAACTGCAGCGAGCTGATCAGCTGCTGGTCGAGCTCCGGGCACGACCGCTCGACGGCCAGCGCGAGCTCCTCGTCGCTGAGCGGCACCGCCATCGGCCGCAGCAGCCTGCGGACCACGACGCGCCCGGCCACGAACACGAAGCTGAGCAGCAAGCCCGCGCGGAACGCCCACTCGAGCCGCAGGAAGCGGTCCACCAAGAGCGTCGGCAGGGCGTAGGCCACCAGCAGCAGCGCGACGACGCCGACCGCCTCGACCCACAGGCCGGTGCGCACGCGCTTGCGCTGCTGCTGCAGCCTTTCGCGGGCGGCCTCCAGCTCCTTGCCGAGCGAAGGTCCGGGCGGCTGCGAAGCCGGCTGCGGTTGGGTGGTCGTGGTGGTCATAGCAGGTTGAAGCGCTTGCGCAGGATCCACTCGATCGACAGCAGCACCAGCACGAAGGTGATCGTCGGCCAGCCGTCCCAGATCGCGTGCGGCGTGCGGAACGTGTCCGTCGCCGAGCGCGACGGCACGTCGTCGAGGGCGCGCAGCAGCTCCAGCGGAGTGTCGAACAGGACGCCGCCGTTGACGCCCGCGACGGCCGCCAGCTCGCTCCGCTCCATCGGTCCCTGCGACTCGATCTGCGCAGGCACGACCTGGAACGAGATCTCGACGGCCTTGCCGGCCTTCTCGACCGGGCGCACCCGGTAGGTGCCCAGCTGGGTCGGGCGGTAGCGGAGTGAGTAGGTGCCGGGGAGCGCCTCGACGGGCGCGAGGTCAACAGTCTCCGACGCCTCGCCTTCGCGCTCGACGCTGACGACGAACGACTCGACGATCAGCGGCTGCAGCGCCTCGTCCTTCGCCTCCGCGACGAGCTCGACCGCGTCGCCGAGGTCGATCTTGTCGTCGCTGCTCATCAGGCGCAGGCGGCTGTTGCCGGCCTGGAGGCGCCCCTCGAACAGGTAGCGGATGCCGTTCACCCAGAACCGGTTGTAGGCGTCCTCGTAGATCGACCGCCAGCGGTAGGTCTCGTCGGTCCCGAGGAACAGCACCCGGCCGGCGCCGAGCTTCTGCAGCGCGATCACCGGCATGTCCTTGCCGCCGACGCGGAACTCCGGGCTCGGGTGCCCGGCGAGCGACGTCGCGATCGGCTTGAGGCCCGCGACCGGGAACCAGAAGTGGAAGCCGGGGATGCGCTCCCACAGCAGGTTGCTGGTGTCCTTGTCGTCGTCGAGGCGCATCACCTTGGCGCCGATGCCGTCCATGCCGTCCGGTGTGAGCCGGTAGCGCCACGGCCGCGGGAAGGCCTTGCCGAGGCCGAGCATCTTGCGCTCAGCGAACTCGACGTTGGGCAGGATCGGCAGCAGGTCCGCGACCGGCTGCGTGTTGGCGTTGGGGCGCAGGGCGTCGAGCGTGTGCTGCTCGCCCGCGACCCACCAGAGGCCGCAGCCACCCTCGGTGATGTGCTTGCCGAGGTTCTCGCAGAAGCGACGCGTCAGCTTCTGCGGGTCGGGGTCGATCATCACGACCACGTCGTACGGGTCGAACTCGACGCGCTCCTCGGGGAGGCGCGTGATCCGGACGTCCTCGTCGCCGTCCTGCGGGAACTTCTCGTCCGCGCTCTGCAGCCAGCAGCTGACGTCGATCGTCTTGTCGCGGATCAGCAGGTTGCGCAGGATCTGGAACTCGTGGCTTGAGCCGCCGGCCAGCAGCAGCATGCGCAGGCGCTCGCCCAACACCTCGACCGCGGCGGTCTTGGTGTGGCGCTCCGCGACCACGGGCTCGCCGTCAGGCGGCGCGATCTCGGTGCGGTAGACGAAGCGGCCTGGCGCGTCGCTGGTCAGGTCCTTCCACTCGATCGTCGCCTGCTGTCGCTCCCCGATCTGCACCTGCTGGGTGCCGACGACCACCTCGGCGCCCTGCTCGTCGACGCGCACCAGGCGCGCGGTGACCGCGACGCCGTCGTAACCCTGCGAGGTCACCGTGGCGCTCATCTCGTACGGGTCGCGCTGGAACACCTTGGACGGCGCCTCCATGCGGGTCAGCGTGACCGTCTGGGTCTCGGACGGATCACCGACGCCGAGCACGAAGGTGTGGGGGACCTTGCGCTGCTCGAGCAGGCGCGCGATCTCGGCGCCCTGGGGCCCAGCTGTGCGGCGGCCGTCCGTGACGAATACGACCGCGGCGATCTCAGCGGGCCGGCTCTTGTCGAGGGCCGTGCGCAGCGCGCCGCCGAGGTTGCTGGAGCGTCCGTCGGCGACCAGCTTGTCGAGATCGAGCACGGGCGTCGGCTCCGGCGCGTCGGGGTCGACGGGCAGCGGCTGGCCGTCGGGACCGAGCTTGGGCGGCGGCGGCGGCGCGATCGGCAGCTCGCGGATGGAGCCGTCGAAGCCGTAGAGCTGCACGCGGTTCTTCGCGGCCAGCTTCTGCACCACGGCCTGCTCGTCCGCGGCCAGCAGCGCCTTGACGAGCTCCAGGCGCGTCACGGTCGCGGGGTCGTCCACGCCGACCTCGGTCCAGCCCGCCTTCTGGCGCTGCACTTCGTCGCGACGCCACGCGTCGAGGTGGGTCATCGACTGCGACGTGTCGACCAGCAGGATCGTGTGGCCCTCACGCACCTCACGCTTGACCGAGACGATGTTGGGCTCGAGCAGCAACAGGATGACGGCGAGCACTGCGAGCGCGCGGAGCGAGCCCAGCAGCAGCCGCTGCCACGCCTGGAGGTTCTTGCCGTCGCGCCGGTAGAGGAACCCGATCACGATGACCGCAGCCGCCATGCCGAGGAGCACGAGCAGACCCAGGCCGCCGGTCGGGAAGCTCGCGAACTCGAACTGCAGCTCGGAGCCGGGCTCGACCTCGATCCCGCGCCACTGCGCCAGCCATCGCAAGAAGTCGTCCATCGCCTTGTCCCGCCTAGCGGCGGCCGAACCTCCACGCCAACAGGGACTCCAGCAGCAGACCTGCGAGCAACAGCGCCGCGAGCAGCGGCCACGCCTCGCCCTCGCTCGCCGCGGCGCCGACGTCGCTCTCGCCGCGCGCGAACGTGACGAGGTCGTGCACGCTCGACGGGTAGAGCTTCTTGAAGCCGGCCTCGTCGAACGCGACCAGGCGGCCCTCGTCGACGGGGCCGTTGCGCGCGATCACGCGACGCTCGGCCACGCCGTCGTGGCGCTGCAGGTCGATCTCGTAGGCGCCCCGCTGCGACAGTTCGCGCAGCGCGACCGAGACCTCGAGCGGCTGCGGCTCCCCTTGCTCGACGTCTTCGGGCTGCGTGCCCGGGTCAGGCTCTTCGCCTTCACCTTCTCCGTCGACCGTCGGCGCCTCGGCAGTGAACGTGCGCTCGTCGTCACCCGTCGCCGCGCGCAGCGTCACGTCCGGGCGGTAGAGGCCGGGGTCGAGCTGCTGACGCCAAACGGCGTCGGTCGCGAGGTTTTGCCGGCTGGGGTCGTCACGGCGCGCCGCGAAGTGGTGCAGCTGGTGCGTGACGACCAGGAACAGGTCGGTGCTCGGCAGGTTGCTCCAGAAGCGGTCCGCGGTGATCGCGAACAGCGCGACCTCGCCGCCCTTGTTGCCGAAGCTGCGCGTCGACAGCAGCGGCGGGCCGTCGGCGCCGCGCACCCTGGCCACCACCGCGGCTTCGTGGCCGTCGGGCTCCTCGACGGTCAGCCAGCGCTTGACCTGCACCCACTTGCCCAGCACCAGCTGGAACAGCTCGGCGACGCCGTCGCACATCGGGTGGTCGGCCGACGACAGGAAGGCCGGCTCCGGTCGATCGGGGTCGCCGTCGATCTCGCCGATCGGCAGCGGCAGCGGACCGTCGCCGTCGCGCCACAGCAGCTCGTTGTAGCGCGGCGCATCGACCAGCGAGCCTAGCGTGATCGCGAGGCCGCCGCCCGACATCACGAAGGCCTCGAGCCGCTCGGCGGCTTCCTTGGTCGGCGCCTGCACGTTGCAGAGCCACACCATGTCGAACACGCCGAGGTTGACCTCGTCGAACCCGGACTCGGTGACCACCTGCGCCTCGATGCCGGACTCCGGCACGTCGAGCGTCGCCTGCAGGAAGAAGGTCTCGCCGTCGTCTTCGTCCGGCTCACCGTCGACGAGCAGCACGCGGCTCTTGTCGCGCACCTGCAGCGCCAGCGTGCGCCGATCGTCGAACGGGTGCGTGCCGCCTGGCTCCAGCGTCGCCTCGACCCGGTGGGCGCCGGGCGCGTGGAAGGTGTAGTCGAACGGCACCGTGACGCGCTCGCCCGGCGCCAGCTGCGGCACGTCCTGGTTGACGCTGGTCTGGCCGTCGACCTCGATCGCGACGGTCGTCGCCGGCGTCGGGTCGAGCCCGAAGTTCTTGACGTCGATGCCCATCGTGACCGGCACCGACGCGATCGCCAGGCGGTCCTGCAGCTTGACGTCGACCACCGCGAGGTTGTCGTGCTGGCCGCCCACTGCGAGCACCGTGACGTGGTCGCGGTCCGGGTTCAGCGCCGCGAGCCCCTTGGCCAGCGAGGCGCGCGGCTTGTCGTCGTCGGTCGCCCAGTCCCACGCGCGGCGGTCACCGATGACGTAGTACTCGGTGCGCGAGGCGTCCTCGACGGCCGCGCTCCGCTCCACCGCTGCCTGGACCGCTTGGCCCAGATCCGACGGCAGGTCGCTGACGACCATCTCCTTGAGCGCCGCGCCGGCGGTCCGGCCGAAGTTGCTGCCGATCCGCTGCGGCGCCAGCGCCCAGGCGTCGGGCGACGAGGTCCGCGCGATCGAGAAGACGTCGCCGCCGCGTCGCTGCGCGAGGTCGTCGGCGAGCTGGCGCGCCTTGTCCTGCGCCTTCTCGAACAGGTTCGAGCTGCCGCTGCGCTGCGTCATCGACGCGCTGTCGTCGAGCAGGACGACGTGGTGCGTGCGAGCGCCGAGCAGGGCGCCGCCGCCGAGCTGCGGGCGGCTGACCAGCGAGACCAGCAGCA
>JBMHDP010000126.1:0-19406 GCA_049889335.1 Planctomycetota bacterium | reverse complement strand
CCGGTGCGGCGCGGCGACGAGGGCGCGCTCGGTCCGCGCGGGGCGGTCGGCGCGCCCATCCGCGACCTCCGCGACCACCGCGACGCCGCCGAACGGGACGCGATCGAGCGGGCGTTGCAGCAGGCCGCCGGCGACAAGCTCAGCGCCGCGCGTCAGCTCGGGATGGCCCGCAGCACGTTCTACCGCCGCCTCAAGGAGCTCGGCCTGTCGTGAGCGGGCGCGGCGCGGCCGTCAGAACGTGACCAGCACGCCGAGCTGCACGCCGTCGATCACGAGGTCGTTCTCGAATCGGTAGGGGCCGGCGTCGCCGCTCGCGGCGAGCTCGCTGTAGCGGAACCCGGCGAAGAAGCGGATGTCGCGCTGCGGGAGCTGGTAGCTGACGCGCGCTTCGAAGTCCTGCGACACGTCCTCGACGTCGCCGCCGATCACGAAGGACTCGGGCGAGACGGCGTAGTCGAGGTCGAGCGTGATGTCCTGCCACGTCGCCTGCGCGCGCACCGCGGCGTAGACCTGGTCGCCGGAGAACTCCAGGTTCTGGGTCGCGACGTTGGTCGACTCGCGGCCGCGCATCTTCATCTGCCGGGTCGCGAACACGCCGCCCGCGCCCACCCGGAGCCGGAGGTCCTCCCCGCGCCACGCCACGGTCGTGTCGGCGAGCGGCTCGACGTAGCCGAGCCGCAGCTCGTCCATCTCGGCGCGGATGCTGGCGAGGTCGTTGACCAGCAGGTCGCCCCAGTCCTCGGTCAAGAGGCCGCTGCGCGCGGTGTTCATGTCGAGCCGGTAGTAGTCGGCGCGGAGGCCGCCGAAGCCGTCGCCGATGTCGACGCGCAGGCCGACGTCCTCGCGCGTCCGGTCGTGGCCGAACGCGCGGAGCGGCAGGGCCCCGTTGTCCGCGATGGTGCCCGACCCGGGCGGCTGCTCGGACTGCATCCGCGTGTCCCCGCGCAGGCGGTAGAGCGCGAGGTAGGGCGAGACGTGGACGACCGGCTCGGTCAGGACCGTGGACGTGCAGCCGGTGAGCGCCACCGCGAAGAGCGCGGTCAGGGATCGCATGGACGCAGCGTAGGTCGCGCGCACACGGCGCGCCAGACCGCTGGCTTCGGGCCCGCCGTTTCCTACGCTCGTCCACGATGTCCGAAGCCTTCCTCGAACGTGACTTCAAGGCCTACGAGCGCCACCGCCAGGACGACCCTGAGTACAACGCGCTGCGCCTCAGCGTCCGGCGGAAGCTCAAGGCGATCGCCGACAAGGTGAAGAAGGAGGCCAAGGCGCTCGGCACCGACATGGGTGCGCAGGCGGGCCTGCACCACCCCTACACCTTCAACAGCTACCGCGTGAAGGAGCAGCGCGCGTACCTGTGCCGGGGCGCCAAGGAGCGCAAGAAGCTCGCCGCGTTCTTCGGGGACGCCCTCGGCAAGGACGCCGAGACGCACTACATCCAGACCGTGCTCGAGGTGTGTCTAGACGACCAGGTCGTCGAGGCTGCGCTGCGCATCCACCCGCAGGCGTGGTGGGACGGCGAGAACCTGAAGAAGCAGCTGCTCCACGACGCCGCGGCCATGGAGGAGTTCTGCGTCCAGCTCAAGGCCTTGCCCGGCGGCTTCAACCTGAAGCTGCACGACTGGCGCGCCGACCACTGGTGCGCGTCGGTCACGCCGGGCGCGGTGAAGGAGCTGATGCAGCACTACACGCCGGGTGAGCACTGGCTGCACGTCCAGCGTCAGCTGCCCAAGGAGGACGCGCTGGAGATGGGGGGCGAGGCCGACGCCTGGGTCCGCAGCTCGCTGCTCTCCCTGCTCCCGGTCTACCGGATGATCTTGTGGGACCCGAGCTGAGGAGCCCGCGCTGACCGGGCGACGCGGCGCCCGCTCCTGTGACGGGGGGCGCGGCTTCGGGCCGCCCCGCTACTTCGAGGGGTAGGTCTCCTTGACCCACGCGCGCCAGCGGTCGTCGAAGTTCAGGAACGTCAGCCCGTAGGCCTGCTTCAGGCCCTCGCGGGTCGCGCCGACCAGGTCGCGCTGGTCGGGCTGCCACTGGTCGTCGACGCGGCCCTTGACGGCGCGCAGGAACTTCTGCCACCTGGTCGGCCCGAGCGACATCAGGTAGTCCATCCGCGAGTAGACCATCACGTGGTCGTTGAAGGTGATCGCGCCGAAGTCGCGCCAGCCCGCCACCGTGGGGAACGGCGCCCACTTGCCCTTCTTGCTGAGCAGGCTCTTGGCGTAGGGCCGCCACTTGTCGAGCCGCTTCATGTCGGCGACGGAGCCTTCGTTCTGGTCGAAGCTCGGCCACTTGCCGTCGATCCGGCGGCTGTTCCAGTGGCCGAAGCCCTCCTTGATCCAGACCGGGACGTCGTAGGAGTAGTGGCGGAACCCGTCGAGCAGGTTCTGGCTGACGTTGAACGCCAGCGCGCAGTGCAGCGCCGTGTCGTGCTTGAGCGGGAAGTCGTCGGACTCGGTCGGACACGCGAAGAGCAGCGAGCCGGCGTCGGTGAAGTGCCAGCGCTGGGGGAACTTCGTGTCCCGGCCGACGAACTTCTTGAGGTACTGGCGGTGGGTCGACTCCTTCTCGGTGACGAGCAGCAGGAACTTGTCGCGCATCCCGAGGTAGGGCCCGTAGCCCATGTAGCTGTCCTTGGGCCCGATCAGGACCTTGTCCGGGTCCTGCGGGAAGCTCTCGTCCGTGACGCCGAAGAGCGTCATGGTCTCGCTGTAGAGCTTCTCCATCCGGTAGGCCGTGAGGTGCGCGCGCAGCCACGGGTCGAGCTTGCGGGTCTTGGGGTTGACCTTCGGCAGCCGCGCCTTCAGCGCGGTCAGCTCGGCGCGGAGCTTCTTCTTGGTCGTCGCCTCGGTCGGGACCGACCACTGCGGGAGCTGCACCCCGATCCGGAAGTGCGCGGTCTCCATCCAGATGATGTCGACATACTCGAGGGTGGCCGCGACGTCCGTCGAGGAGACCTCGTCGGCGGCGAGGGAGCCGAACTCGAACGGCCCGTAGTTGAGGTAACCCGCCGCGGCCATCTTCTCGGGGTCGTTCTTCGTGTAGGGGTCGACCTTCCACTTGTCCTTGCGCTTCTGGGCGGTGAGCGAGGCGGCGCCGCCGACGCACGCGGCGATCAGGAAGAGGGCGAGCCGGGAGATGTGTCGGTTCACGCTGCGGACCTCAGAGCTTCTGCAGCCACTGCTTGGCTAGGTTGATGGCCTGGAAGCTGGACAGCTTCTCCAGCGCCGGCTCGCCGTGCAGGACGCGCGCGGCGTTGATCGCGGCGCGCTTGACCGCGAAGTCCGCCGACTCGAGGTAGCTGCGCAGGAGCATCTTCTGGTCCTCGGTCGCGAGGTAGCGCAGCAGCCGCAGGCCCGCCATCTTGTCGGTCGGCCGCGCGGCGCCGATCCGCTCCCAGACCTTGAGGCCGACCGCGGCCGAGCGCGCCGGCGTCAGGGTCGCGGCGATCAGCTCCCGCTGCTCGGTCCACCGCTCGCGGGCGGCCTTGAGCACGGTGTCCAGCCCGCCGTCGTCGCCGAGCGCGAGCGCGCCGAGGGACGCGTAGAACGCGATGTCCTCGTCCTTGTCCTCGAACCGCTTCCGGAGCAGCGGCAGCAGCTCGACGTCGCGCAGCCCCGCGAGTCGGCGGGTGAGGTAGCGCCGCCAGGCGACGCTCTTTCGTCCGGACTCCCGGCCGAGCAGCGCGGCGTGCCGCGCGTCGGTCACCCGGTCGAGCACGGCGAACAGCGACGCGTTGACGTTCTGCGGTCGGTCGCTGACGAGCGGGATCAGCACGGGCGCGACCCCGGCGCCCATCGCGACGAGCTTCTCGACCGCGGCGTTGCGGAGCGCCTCCTTGGTCTTGCGGAGCTGCTTGGCGCTGGCGCGCGCGCGGTCGCGGTCGGCCTTCTTCAGCTCGGGCCACTCCGTGAGCTTCTCGGGGCGCTGCTGCTCGGGGGCGCGGGCCGCGGGCCGCGGAGGCGCCGGTGGCCGCTGGCAGGGCGCGGGCGCGCCGGTCACGGCGAGCGCGAGCAGCCCGGCGAGGCAGCGCGTCGGGGTCAGGTGGTTCATGGCTTCTCGGGTGCTGGCGGCCGGATCCAGTCCGGCATGTCGTCGCGGTAGTCGGGGTGGAGGAACGTGACGCGCGCGCCGATCTCCGCGCGCTTCGCGGTCCAGTACTTCTGCCACTCGAGCGACGTGTGCGTGATGAAGCCGACCTGCAGCGCGTCGACGTAGTCCGCCATGACCAGCGGGGACTCGTAGCGCTCGTAGGCGCTCACCACGAAGAAGCCGTGCGGCAGCGCGATCGGCTGGCTCACGGCGTTGAGGGTCAGCTCGTCGAACAGGAACATCGCGACCGGCAGCAGCGCCGACTGCCGCGTCAGGTTGCTCCGCGTCTTGTCGGTGACGAGCGCCGCGCGCTGTTCGAGCTCCTGGACGTTGGTCGCGACCGAGCAGAGCCCCTCTGCGAGCGACAGCTGCTCGGCCCGCTCGGCGGCGAACTCCCGCTCCGCGATCTTGAGCGGCAGCACGTGCTCCCGCATGGCCCAGACGTACTTCGTGCGTTTGCCGAGCCCTGGACGGAACTGGGTCAGCCAGTCGTAGTAGGGCTGCAGCTCCTCGAACGTGATCGCGACGCCGTCCACCTCGATCAGGCGGGGGTCGCTGCGGTCGGACGCCGGCGCGCTCGGCTCGCAGCCCACGGCGAGCAGGCTCGTGAGCGTTAGCAAGAGCAGGGTGTTCGCGCGCGCGCTCACGGCGTGTCCAGCCTCGAGAGGAAGGAGCAGACCGGACCCGTGACGAACTGGTAGGTCGACGCGAGCTGGTCGGCGAGGCGCGGCGTGTCGGCTGCGGGGAGCGCGCCCGGGTGGCTGCTGGTGTTCTCGACCCAGATGGAGCGCTGGTCCTGCGGCCACGTCTCGACGCGGACCTGGAAGGTCTCCGTCTGCGCCTCGTGCGGCGGGAAGACGTAGCGCACGCCGAGCGAGGCCATCGGCCTCCCGAAGGTGGCCCCGTCGTCGGCGACCCTCGGCATCAGCCGCTGGGAGAGGAACTCGCGCCCGTCCTGGAAGTTGCGCGGCGCGATCAGGGAGCGCACGACGAAGCTCTGGGCCAGGGTGCTCGGGATCCCCAGCGTCTGGAGCGCCGTCGTCGCGACGTTGACCGTCCGGGTCGCGAAGTCCTCGACCGTCGCGCCGCGCATCTCCTCGCGGAGGACGAGGCGGTCGAACCGGAAGCTCGCCGTCGAGACCTGCCCTGGCGCCTGCGGCAGGTTGCTCAGGTGGATCCCGTCGGGCGCGACCTGGAAGTTCTGATAGCCCAGCTGCGGCTGCTTGTAGAGCGCGTTGTGGACGTTCTGGACGAGGTCCGCCCGGAGCTGGTGGGGCGGGTAGAGGATCTCGGCCGCGAAGGCGATCGTGCGGGGGTCGTAGCTCATGGGGGCCCGCGTCCCATGCTACGGGGGGTTCGGGGCGACACTAGGTCCCCGGTTCGGATTCGGTCGCTCCGCGGGACGCCGGGCGCGCATTCCGGGAGGGATGGGTTCGGTCCCGCGTCTCCGCGCACCGATAGGGCACAAATGGCCGCCGCGGGTGGTCAACTCCGGCCCAACAGCTAAGCTGCTCGCCCCGTATTCTCCGATCGGTAATTCCATCATGTATCGCGCCTCCGTCGTCGTCGCCGCGCTCACCGCGGCCTCTGCGTTCGCCCTCCCCGACCTGGTCGCCCAGAACGCCCAGGCGCAGGTCCAGCAGCTCGAGCAAGAGGTCGGCAAGCTGAACGACCAGCTGGTCGACGAGCGCTCGAAGCTGATGCGCACGCTCAAGGTCAACGGGCAGCAGCTGGACCCGCTGGTCGTGATGCGTGAGTGCGTCTACCTCGCCGGCGGCAAGCTGGTCGAGGCCAAGGTGGCCAACTTCTTCATCCTCGAAGAGATCATGAAGCAGGTGAACACCGGGCAGCGCAAGGCGGAGGAGTTCGTGGTCACCGAGGAGGAGGTGCTGACGAACCTCGCGCCGATGCAGAAGGAGTTCGAGACCAAGAACCCGGGCGTCGACTTCTGGGAGGTCGTGCGCACGCAGTACGGGCTGAGCCGTGAGACGTTCATGGAGCAGCGCAAGGAGTCGATCCTGTTCGACCGCGTGTTCTTCCCGGGGTCGCCGAAGGACTGGCCGGAGATCACCAAGGAGGCCATCAAGGCGCAGACGCAGAGCGAGCAGGGCCCCGAGTTCATCAGCCAGCTGGAGAAGGCGACCGAGGGCGTCGACGAGAACGGCAACCCGAAGCAGCTGCCCGAGTTCTGGGTCAACATGATGCGTCAGTTCGTGCAGAAGGGCCTGCGCAGCTGGAGCGACATCCGCTACGCCTCCCACGGGCTGCCCGCGGAGACCGTGCTGCGGGTCAACGACCTCGAGTGGGGCACCGAGGAGGCCTTCGACTTCATCAAGAAGGGCCTGTTCGTGCACGACCTCGAGCGCGCGATGCAGGAGGTCGCCGTGCGCGAGGCGCTCCGTCAGGAGCTCGTCGCCAAGGGCGTCTACATCGGCGACGAAGAGTTCACGAACCGCTACGACGAGTACCGCGAGCCCTACGACTCGACGCCGTTCACCGTCGAGGTGATCGCGACGCGGTTCAAGGGCTACCCGTGCCTGGAGGCCTTCCGGGCGCGCTGGCGCCTGATCTCGTCCTACTCGGACCTGATCAAGGACGAGATCAACGACGAGAACCTGCAGGCGCACGCCGACAAGCGCGCGGCGTTCTTCGCCGACGGCCAGTGCGACATCAGCGTCATCCCGTTCCAGGGGCGCAGCCAGCGCACCGGCGCGTGGACCCCGGGCGGCATGGAGGAGGCCAAGCAGCGCTGTGACGCCCTGTTCGCCAAGCTGGAGAGCGGCGAGCTGACCTTCGACAAGGCGCTCGAGAAGCACACCGAGTTCTTCTCCAACGACGAGAAGCGCGGCGTGCTCGGCATGCTGCCGCTCAACCAGCTGCGACAGCAGCTCCGGGAGAACGAGTTCACGCAGCTGCTCGACGGCTACTCGATCGCCGAGCACCTGTTCTTCGACGCCGAGGTCGGCAAGACGCTCGGCCCGATCCAGGGCCCCGAGTCGTGGATGATCTGCCGCGTGAACTCGCGGACCCCGGCCCGTCGCAAGATCAGCGTCAAGGTCGAGCGCGAGCGCGAGCTGGTGCGGGAGGACTACATCACCTACCGCTTCCTGGAGTGGGCCAACGGCGTGATCGCCAAGGCGAAGTTCGAATAGCGTCGGCGACGGTCTAGGATCAGCCCCGTGTCGGGGTCCCCGGAAGATCGTCGTGACGTCCAGGCGCTGCTGCGCCGGATCTGGGCCGCGGTCGTGCGCTACCGTCGCATGGTCGCGGCGATGGTGGTCCTCGCGATCCTGCAGACCGTCTTCACCAAGCTGCCGTTCCTGGTCGTCAAGCCGCTGATGGCGGAGATGGGCCGGGAGCTCGGCGAGGACACCGCCGCCTCGCCGGGCCTCGACGGCGAGCTCGAGGACGCGTTCAACGCGTGGTTCGCCGACTTCGCCGCCGGCCTCTGCCGGCTGCTCGGCATGTCGTTCGAGAGCTCGGGCATGACCGTCGTCGTCGCGTGCGGCGTCGTCGCGCTTGCCTGCGGCCTGCTCGGCGCCGTGACCATCTATCTGGTGCAGACCACCTCGCGGTTCTTCGCCTACCGGGTGGTGGCGGACCTCCGCGGCGAGCTCGCCCGGCACTTCCTGAGCTTGCCGCTCCGCTTCTTCGGCAAGCGCCGCATGGGCGACATGATCAGCCGGGTCACGAACGACACGCAGGTGATGCAGCGGTCGTTCGAGATGGCGGCCGACAACGTCGTGATCGACCCGCTGATGATCCTCGGCAACGCCGTCGCGATCCTCTGGTTCGTGCCGGAGGCGATCGTGGTCCTGATCGCGATGGTGCCGCTGATGGCGGTCCCGATGTACCGGCAGGGCAAGAAGGTCCAGAAGCGCAGCAGCAAGAGCCTGCAGGCGATGGGGGAGACGACCGAGTCCCTCAACCAGATCCTGACCGGCATCCGCACGGTCAAGGCCTACCAGCTCGAGGACGCCCACATGCGCGACTTCGAGGAGAGCACGACGCGCTTCCTGGACCGCACGCGCCGGGTGCTCAGCGCCAAGGCCCGCTCGATCGCGACCTCGTTCGTCGGCTACCAGGCCGCCACCGCGGCCGTGCTCGTGCTGCTCGGCTATCTCGTGCTGGTCGAGCGCGCGATCGCGTTCGACGACGTCGCGGTCATCATCGCGCCGCTCGCGACCACCTACCAGCACGTCAAGCGCGTCACGCGCGCCTACAACGTGATGCGGGAGTCCGCCGGCGCGCTCGCCGGGATCGAGGACATCCTGCGGACCGCGGCCGACCCGGCGATGCGCGGCGGCGCGCCGGTCGACGCGGTGCGCGGCGACGTCGAGCTGCGCGACGTCCACTTCAGCTACGGCGAGGAGCCCGTGCTGCGCGGCGTCAGCGTGGCCGCCCGGGCGGGGCAGACGGTCGCGTTCGTCGGGAAGACCGGCTGCGGCAAGTCCACGACGCTGGACCTGCTGATGCGGTTCCACGACCCGGACCGCGGCGCGATCCTGATCGACGGCCGCGACCTGCGCGAGCTGCGGCTCGCGGACTACCGGCGCAGCACCGCTGTGGTCAGCCAGGACCCGTTCCTGTTCAACACCACCCTCCGGGAGAACATCGCCTGCGGTCGGCCCGGCGCGAGCCAGGCCGAGGTCGAAGCCGCGGCCGAAGCCGCCCGGATCCACGAGTTCATCGCCGGCCTGCCGGACGGCTACGACACCGTCGCAGGCGAGCGCGGCGCCAACCTCTCGGGCGGCCAGAAGCAGCGCGTCACCATCGCGCGCGCGATCCTGCGGAACCCGGCGGTCCTGTTCCTCGACGAGGCGACCTCGGCGCTCGACACGGAGAGCGAGGTCGCGGTGCAGCGGGCGCTCAGCGCGCTGATGCGCGACCGGACCTCGTTCGTGATCGCGCACCGCCTCTCGACGATCGTCGACGCCGACCAGATCGTCGTGCTCGACGAGGGCCAGGTCGTGGAGGCGGGGACGCACCAGGAGCTGCTCGACCTGGACGGCGCCTACCGGCGGATGTTCGACAAGCAGATGCGGACGGACGCCGTGTGAGGCTACGCTGCGGCGCCATGACCCGCTGCCTCTCCCTCCCCCTCGCTCTCCTGCTGTTCCTCGGAGCCTGCCAGACCATGCCCACCGCCGGCCTCGCCCACGACGTCTACTTCGAGCTGATCGACGCCTCCGCCGCGGCGCGGCAGCGCCTCGTCGACAGCTGCTACGAGAAGCTCGCCCCGATCGACGGCGTGGTCTACTTCGCCGCCGGGGACCGGGACGCGGAGCTGACGCGAGACGTCAACGACCAGGGCTTCCACGTCGCGCTGCACGTGTACTTCTCGGACCGCGCCGCTCACGACGCCTACCAGGACGACCCTGCGCACCTCGCGTTCATCGACGCGAACAAGGACAACTGGAAGTCGGTGCGGGTGTTCGACTCGGCCGTGCCGCGCTAGCCGTCGACCGGCGCCGCAGCGGCCGGCCCGAGCAGCGCGACGACCGTCGCGCGGCAGGCCTCGCCGCGACCGACGGCGTCGACCTTCTCGCCGGTCTTTCCCTTGACGTTGACGCGGTCGGCGTCGAGCTCGAACAGCTCGGCGATACGCGCCCGCACCTCGCCGCGACGTGGCTTGAGCTTGGGCAGCTCGGTCTCGATGACGACGTCGATCGACCAGACCGTGAGCCCCCGTCCCTTCACCAGGGCCGTCACCTCACGGCAGAACTCAGCGGAGTCGCGGCCGGCGTGCGCCGGGTCCCGGTCCGAGAACAGCGTGCCGAGGTCGTCGAGGCCGGCGGCGCCGAGCACCGCGTCGCACGCGGCGTGCAGCGCCGCGTCGCCGTCGCTGTGTCCTGTCGGTCCGACCGGGCTCTCGAATTCCACCCCGCCCAGCACGCAGCGGCGGCCGGGTTCGAGTCGGTGGAGGTCGACGCCGAGGCCGATGCGTGGGAGGTCTTGGTTCATGCGCTCCGGAACGGGGTGGGGTCACGCTGCAGCAGCGCCTCGGCGACGGGGAGGTCGTCCGGGCGGGTGATCTTGATGTTGCCGGCGGAGCCTGCGACGACCGCGACCTGCCGTCCCGCGTGCTCGAGCAGGGAGACGTCGTCGGTCGCCGAGAACGACGCGCGCCGCGCCGCCGCCGCCGCCTCGACGAACCAGTCGCGGCGGGCGATCTGCGGCGTCTGCGCGTACCAGACGTCGCTCCGGTCGAGGGTCTCCACCACCCGCCCGTCGCGGGCGCGCTTGAGCGTGTCGGCCGCCGGCACCGCCAGCAGGGCCGCGCCCGTGGCCTGCGCGGTCAGCAGGCACTCGTGCGCGCGTTCGACCGGGACGAGCGCGCGCGCGGCGTCGTGGACGCAGACGAGGTCGACGTCGTCCGAGGTCGCCGCGAGGCCGCGCTCCATCGACTCCTGACGGGTGGCGCCGCCGTCGACGAACGTCAGGTCGACGTCCGCGGGCAGCGCGGCGCGGAGCCGGGCTGCGTGCGCGGGGACGAGCGCGACGCGGTCCTCGGGCTGGATCAGCACGAGCACCTCGCACGCGTCGCCCGCGGGCACGGCGGCCAGCAGGCGCGCCGCGCTGTGCACGACGAGCGCGTCGCCGCCGAGCTCGAGGAACGCCTTGGGCACGGCGGCGCCCAGGCGTGTGCCGCGTCCTGCCGCGAGCAACAAGATGGCGACCTTCACGTCCGGCGACCTTACACTCCGCCTCGTGGCGGTGACGCGGATTCTGGGGATCGACCCGGGTACCCAGGTGGTCGGCTACGGGTGCCTCGAGCTGCCGGCCGCGGCGCCTCCTGGCGCGACCGGCGGCGCGGGCGCGCGCCCCTTGGCGATGCGCGGCAGCAACGTCGTGCGGCCCGCCGCCGCGGACGGCGTCGCCGGCGTCCGGTTCGTGGCCGCGGGGACGCTGCGCCTCGGCGCGCGAGGGGTCGACATCACCCGTCGGCTGCTGTCCCTCTCGCAGCAGTTCGCCGCGGTCGTGCGCGAGCTCGGGCCGACCGAGGTGGCGATCGAGGAGGCCTTCTTCGGCAAGAGCGTGCAGGCGGCGCTGCGGATCGGCGAGGCCCGCGGCGTCGTGCTCACCGAGTCGGCGCGGTGCGGACTGCCCGTGCACCAGTTCACGCCGGCGCGCGTGAAGCGCTGCGTCGCCGGCCACGGCGCGGCGCGGAAGGACTCCGTCGCCCGGATGTTGCACCAGCTGATGCCCGAACTGAAGGCGGCGGGAGGCGCATCGTTGCCCGCCGACGCGACCGACGCGCTCGCCGTCGCGTGGACCCGTCTGGAGCAGCTGCGATCGCCGCTGCTCGCGTCGAGGGGTGGGCCGCTAAACGTCCCAGAGATGCCCCGGCGCGGGCGCGGCCAGGGAAACTGACCCGGCCCGCGACGGTTGTTTTCGCGGCGGCTCGGCGGCGATACTTGGCAACGCGCGGGGGATTCGCAATGCAGGTGGCGCTCGTCCAGAGCATCCCACGTGCGGACGCGGTCGCTGCCCTGCGCCGAATCGACCATGATCCGTGGACCCGGACTGCCGAAGATGCGCGACAGCCTGTGGGAGCTCGTCTCCAAGCGGCTGGACCGGATCGAGTCGGGGTTGGAGCTGGTCCTGGAGTCGTTCGAGTGCGGGGATCCGGCGCTCGGCGTGGTCGAGGGCGTCGCGCGAGACGCCGCGGGCGGGCCCGTGCTCGTCTTCCTCGCGATCGAGGGAGATTCGCTGCTGACCGCGCGTGCGCTGGCGGCCGAGCGCTTCCTGGAGCGGGTCGGCGCCGCGCTCCCTGAAGCCATGCCCGAGGCGAACTTCTCTCACGGCAGGCGCGGGCGCCTCCTCGTCGTCGGGACGGAGGGCAGCGCGAGCTTGTTGGAGCAGCTGTGTGAGCTGCCCTTGCGCGGGCTGGACGCTTGCAGCCTGGAGCCGTTCCGAGTCGGCGGCGAGGAGCGGCTCGCGGTCCGCTGGCTCTCGCGCGGCGGAGTGCGCCCGCGTGGCGACGACGCCGCCGCTGCCGAGGGCCCGGACTTCTGCGCGCCGCGCGCGCACACCGACGTCTGGGCTGAGCTGGAGCGGCTGTGTCGCAACATCGACCCGGATGTCGTCGTCGCGGGCGACCGCTTCTCGCGGCGGATCACGTGGAGCGGCTACCTGCTCGGTGAGGTCCAGACCTCGGACGGCGTCGTCCTCGGTCGGTCCGCGACCGGCCTGGTGCTGCGGCTCCAGGGCCCCCGCGACGTCCGGCGGTTCGGCGACCAGCTGCTCCGCGCGTTCGCGCGGCGGGCGCGGCTCGATCTGAGCGCGCGACCTGCGGCCGTGCGCCGCGCCCCCGGGGATCCGGTCCGCGGCGCGAGCGAGCGGGCCGAGGTCCGCCCCGCTACGGGGCGGCCGGCAGCGGAGGAGCCGCGGCACCCTCGCCAGGGCGCGCCAGCGCCCGCCGGCGAGAGCCTGCGCTCCAGCCTGGCGGCGTCCAGGCTGACGCCCGAAGAGCATTCTGCCCTCGGAGAGCCCGTCGCCTCGACGGACTCGCTCCCCGAGAGCTCTGCAGTAGAAGTGACGAAGCCGAAGTCTCCGCCTCGGGACTCCTGAGCCTCCTCGACCGCTCTGCGGCGGGGGGTGTCCCGCGAACGGAGAGACGGCGCGCTGCCGTGCGCAGGGCGCCGTCGCGCTGCGGTGGACGCACGCCTCTCCGGGACGCGAAGCGGTGGACCACGAACTCGAACCGACGCCCTCCGAGCGCGGCTTCCTGCGGCGCCTGCTGCGGATGCGTCCGTCGGCGGCGCTGCGTCGGGAGGCAGCGGTGGTCGCGTTCGCGAGCGGCAAGGGCGGCACGGGGAAGTCGTTCCTGACGACCAACGTCGCGATCGGGCTGCACCGCCGCGGGCTGCGGGTGGCGGTCGTCGACTGTGACTTCGGCCTCGCGAACGCCCACCTCTTGTTCGGCGTGAGCCCGAAGCGAACGATGCAGCACCTGCTCGACGGCCAGCACATGGCCACCGAGGTCCTGACCCCGACGGACTTCGGGCCGAGCCTGATCGCCGGCGGCTCGGGCCTGACGAGCCTCGCCGAGCTGGACAATCGGCACATGCAGATGCTCGCGAGCGCCTTCGACCAGCTCGCGAAGCGCTTCGACGTGCTGCTGCTCGACTGCGCCGCCGGGCTCTCCCCGCAGTCGATGATCACCGTCCTCGCTGCGCAGCACGTCGTCCTCGTCACCAACCCCGAGATCGCGGCGCTCACCGACGCCTACGCGGTGATCAAGTGCGTGTCGCGCCAGCCCGAGCGGCCCGAAGTGCACCTCGCCGTCAACCGCGTCGGTGACGACTCGATCGGTCGCGCGTCCTATGAGCGGATGTCGGACGTTTCTCGCCGCTTCGCGAACCTGCCGATCCACTACCTGGGCGCCGTGCCGGAGGACGCGTCGGTCAGTCACCGGCGGCTGGGTCAGGCGCCGGTGCTGGCTCAGGCGCGAGGGGCTCAGGCGCGAGGGGCCGAGGAACAACGGGACGCGGAACAACGGGACGCGGAACAGCGGGACGGGGAGCAGGGGTGCGAGACGAGCGATGCGCTGCAGGCGCTGGCCGACAAGGTCGAGGCATGCGTCCAGGGGGCGCGGGCGCGCGCTTCGCAGCGGGGCGTGGAGGCGCGGATGCTCGCGCAGATCCGCCGCTGGTAGCGCGGTCGCAGCGCTTGCTCGTGGCCTGGAGCGTCGCGGTCACCCTGCTCGCGGCGCGCGCGCTCTACCGGGGAGTGGTCACGCCGCCCGCGACGATCGCGATCACCCCGTGCCGCGTCGACGTCAACCGCGCGTCCGCAGCGGAGCTGCAGGTGCTGCCAGGAGTCGGGCCGAGCCGCGCCGAAGCGCTCGTCCTGTCGCGCCTCCGCGACGGGCCTTTCCGAGCGCTGCAGGACCTGGACCGGGTCGACGGGTTCGGGGACGACCTGCTCCGCCGCCTGCGCCCGCACGTCCGGTTCGGCGTCGGCAGGAGGGCCGGTGGGTGAGGAGTCCGCGGATGCGCTGTCGGCCCACGCGGTGGACGCCGATGCGAGGAGCGCGGGTGCGAAGGCAGCCGACGCGACGTCCATCGGTGCGACGTCCATCGGTGCGACGTCCATCGGTGCGACGTCGGCGAGCCGGGCTGCGGCCGCCGGCGCACGGGCTGCCGCGCCGCCTGTCGCGACGTCTGCCGGAGCGCGCCGGGTATGCGTGAGCTGTCGCTTTCGGGTAGTCTCGCGCCGAATGAGCAGCGTCGGCGCAGACCTGAGCGAGGCCGTCCGCCGGGCCCTCGCCGAAGACCTGGGCTCCGAAGACCTCTCCGTCGCCAACGACGTCACCTCATCGCTGTCTCTGCCGGCCGGGCAGCGCGGTCGCGGAGAGATCCGGGTCAAGACAGCGGGCGTGCTCGCCGGCGTCGACTGCGCCGTCCAGGCGTTTCGGCTGCTCGACCCCGACGTGCGGGTCGAGGCCGTGGTGGGAGACGCGGCCCGGGTCTCTGCGGGAGACTGCGTGCTCCGCTTCGAGGGCGCGATGGGTCCCCTGTTGGCCGCCGAGCGCACCGCGCTCAACTTCTTGCAGCGGCTCTCGGGCGTCGCGACGCGGACCCGCTCGTTCGTGGACCGCGTCGCTGGGACCGGCGCGCGGATCCTCGACACCCGCAAGACGACCCCCGGGCTCCGCTACCTCGAGAAGGCCGCCGTCGTGGCGGGCGGCGGAGAGAACCATCGGATCGGGCTCTTCGACCAGGTGCTCCTCAAGGAGAACCACTTCGGCTTCGCCCGACCTGCTGCCTACGCCGACGTCGTGCGGCGCTGCTGCGAGGGGCACGAGCGTCCGGTCATCGCCGAAGCGCGGACGGTCGACGAGGCGGTCGCGGCCGTGGACGGCGGCGCGAGCGTGGTCCTGCTCGACAACTTCGAGGCGGGCGACCCGTTGGCCTCTGCCGTCGCGGCTGTGCGCGAGCGCGCGGAGGCGGTCGATCGGATCGTCGAGACCGAGGCGTCCGGCGGGATCGTGCTGGAGAACGTCCGTCGCTACGCCGAGTCGGGCGTCGATCGGATCTCGGTCGGGTCGTTGACCCACTCCGCGCCTGCGATCGACCTCTCGATGGTCGTCGAGGGGGTCGCGTGAGCCGCGGGGAGCTCTCCTTCCCTGCCGACGGCGCGGTGCTGCGCCAGGTCCGCGCCGAGGTGCGCGCGGCCGCTGCGGCGCTCGGCGCGCAGCCCGCGGTCTGCGACAACCTCGCGCTCGTCGTCGACGAGCTGGTGAACAACGCTATCGAGCACGGCGCCTCCTACCGCCAGGGGACCGCCGAGCTGCGGGTCGCGATCCTCGGGCAAGGGGACGCGCTCACGATCGACTTCTTCGACCCGGAGATGCCGCCCGAGCAGGTCGTCGAGCTGGCGGCGGTGCTCGCCGAGACCGCCAACGGCATGCCGTCCCTCGACAGCGAGCGCGGTCGCGGTCTGTTCCTGCTGTCGGTCTATCTGGAGGAGCTACGCGCAGGTCACGCTCCGGACGGGGGCCTCTGCCTCTCGGGGCGCATCCAGCGCCAGTGAGCCGCGGCGGCATGGCGCGGTTCGTGGATCGTTGGCTGCGGGTCCCGCAGGCCGTTCGCTGGTCCGTGCCGATCGCGGGGATGTGCGCGCTCTGGTGGTCGTCTTCGCGCACCACGTCCGACGGGCTCCCGCGGTTGGGTGGCCCGCTCGCGCACAACGCGATGCACGTGGTCGCATACGCGTGCCTCGCGGGCTCGGCCTGGCTGGCGTGGTCGCGGCGGCCGGCGGACCGTCCGCAGCGGCTGCGATCGGTCGGCGCGTGGGGGCTGGCTGCGGGATACGGCGTCGTCGACGAGCTGCACCAGTCGTTCGTGCCGGGTCGCGACTGCTCGTGGTTCGACCTCGTCTCGGACGCTTCCGGCGCGGCGCTCGCGGTCGTGCTGCTGCGCGGGGCCGTCGGCGTGTCGAATCGCTGGCGGCGCAGCGCGCTCCTGGCGACGTGCGCGGCGACGTCGGGCGTGCTGGCCGCGACCTACCTGGGTTGATGCAGCGTCTGCGGGGCACAGGCTGTCGCGCCGACGAGAACGTCGCGTGCTCGATCGATTCTGGGATCTGGCGCGCATCGCCGGCCGGTCGATTGCGCTGACCGTGCCGCCATGAAGCGGATGATCCTGCTGTCTGCGGCTCTCCTCGGGGTCGCGCTCTCGTCGCCCGCGCAGCGCGCGCGGCCGACCTCTTCCCCCTCCGCCGTGTGCTCCTCGCCGCGGCCCGTAGCGCGCTACGTCGCGCGCGCCGCGCGCCCCAGGGCGGTCGCGCCGGTGGCCCCGCGCGGCCCGGTCGTGACCCGCGGCGTGCGCGGCCGCGAGGTCTTCGATTCGCGGTCGTTCGGGCGCGGCCACTGGGAGCTGCGCTGCGAGCGCGTGCGGCTGCCAGGCTACTGGGACACGCGCGCGGTCCCCGCGGTCCACGGCTGGGTCCTCGATCTGTGCGGCGCGCGGGTCTGGGGTGTGGTCGCGCCCGCGCGCTGGCAGCGGGTCTGGGTGCCGGCTCGCTACGAGAGCCGGCAGCGCCGCGTCTGGGTGCGCTACTGACCGTGGCGTCGCGGTCGTCGGTCCTGTTGGATACCCGCATGGAACGCGGCGACCGCTTCGACCACCCCCTCATCGAACGCTACGCGAGCGAGGACATGGCGCGCCTGTTCTCGCCGCGCGCCCGCCACGGGGCTTGGCGGGACCTCTGGATCTGCCTCGCCGAGGCCGAGCAGAAGCTCGGCTTCCCGGTGACCGAGGCGCAGATCGAGGAGCTCAAGCAGCACCGCGACACGTTCGACTGGGAGCGCGTCGCCGCCCTCGAGAAGGAACTGCGCCACGACGTGATGGCGCACGTGCACCACTTCGGAGAGCTGGCGCCGTCGGCGAAGCCGATCATCCACCTCGGCGCGACCAGCTGCTTCGTGACCGACAACGGCGACCTCGTGATCTACCGCGAGGCGCTGCGGCTGCTCGAGCGGCGGCTGGCTGCCTGTGTCCACAACCTGTCGCGCTTCGCCGAGGAGTGGCGCGCGCAGCCGTGCCTGGGCTACACGCACTTCCAGGTCGCGCAGCCGGTCACCGTCGGCAAGCGCGCGTGCCTGTGGGCGCAGGACCTCTTGCTGGACCTCGACGAGGTGCGCCGCGTCGCAGCGTGGCTGCCGTTCCGCGGCGTCAAGGGCACGACCGGCACGCAGGCGACGTTCCTGCTGCTCGCCGGCGGCGACCACGACAAGGTGACGGAGATCGACCGTCTCGTGACGGCGGGCATGGGCTTCGAGCGGTCGGTGCCGGTGAGCGGGCAGACCTACACGCGGAAGATCGACTGGACGATCCACCAAGCGCTGTCGGCGATCGCCCAGTCGGCGAGCAAGTTCGCGAACGATCTGCGGCTGCTGTCCCACGAAGGCGAGATCGAGGAGCCGAGCGAGTCCAAGCAGATCGGCAGCTCGGCGATGGCCTACAAGAAGAACCCGATGCGCTGCGAGCGCGTGAACGCGCTGGCGCGCTACGTCATCGAGGCGGCCAACACGAGCGCCCACACGGCGGCGACGCAGTGGCTGGAGCGTACGCTCGACGACTCGGCCATCCGGCGCATCGCGCTGCCCGAGTCGTTCCTCGCGATCGACGGCATCCTGATGCTGATCGAGAACGTGACCAAGGGCCTCGTCGTCTACCCCAAGGTGATCGAGCGCAAGCTGACCGAGCAGCTCCCGTTCCTCGCGACCGAGGAGATCCTGATGGCCGGCGTCGAGGCCGGCGGAGACCGTCAGGACCTGCACGAGCGCGTCCGCGTGCACAGCCGCGCTGCGGCGCACGCGGTCAAAGCCGAGGGCCAGCCGAACCCGCTGATGGAGCTGATCGCGAACGATCTGGCGTTCGCTGCGATCAAGGACCGTCTGCCCGACCTGATGCAGCCGAGCCGCTTCGTCGGTCGCTGCGCCGAGCAGGTCGACGCGTTCGTCGCCGAGGAGGTCTCGCCCCGCCTGCAGGGCGTCGACCTCGAGGGCATGGCGGGCGAGCTGCGGGTCTGAGCGGCCACGCAGGCAGTTTCTTCCACGCCTGGAGATCGAATCGCCCGCGCCGCCGTATCAGCGGCGGTCCCCCTCCAACGAAGCCCTTGCCATGACTTCCCATCGCCTCACCTGGTTCGCGCGCGTCGTCGTCGCGGTCATCCTGCTGCAGACCCTGGTCTTCAAGTTCACGGCTGCGCCCGAGTCGGTCTACATCTTCGAGACGGTCGGCATGGAGCCCTGGGGCCGCATCGGCAGCGGCGTGGCCGAGCTGATCGCCGGTGCGCTGCTGCTGATTCCGGGCCGTCGCTTCGCGGCAGCGGGCGCGGCGATGTCGCTCGGCGTGATCAGCGGCGCGATCTTCTTCCACCTGACCAAGCTGGGCATCGTCGTCCAGGACGACGGCGGGCAGCTGTTCGCGATGGCCCTGGCGGTGTTCGTCGGCGCGGCGTTCGTGCTGCTGCGCACCTGGCGCGGCCTGCTCGAGTGGCTGCCGGGTGCGCGCCGCGCGCAGGCCTAGGCGAGCGGAGACGCTGTGACTCTTGCCGCTCAGGGCTAGGGTGTCAAAGTGGCATCCGATCCCTTTTCATGTCACTATGACATGTTGGCGAGCCGCTCTCGGGGGCAGGCAGAGGCGTCGTAAGCCTGATCAATAAACAGGTTTGCGCCTTATCAGGCGGCTCGGCACGCCGCTCGCAATGGGTGCTCTCCCAACCCAGGAGAACGCCCATGGACACGAACAAGCTCACCCAGAAGTCGCAGGAAGCCCTGCAAGCCGCCCAGCAGCAGGCCGTCGAGTTCGGCCATCAGCAGCTCGACGCTCGCCACCTGCTGCTCGGGCTGATCGAGCCGGCTGACGGTCTGATCCGCCGGCTGCTCGAGCGGATGGACGTCCCGATCGACGCCGTCGCCGGCGGCCTGCAGGCCGAGCTGCGCAAGCAGCCCAAGGTGTCGGGCGCGGGCTACCAGCCCGACAAGATCTTCCTGACGCCCGAGCTCGCGCAGGCGCTGCAGCTGGCCGAGCAGAAGGCGCAGCAGATGCAGGACGAGTATGTCTCGGTCGAGCACGTGTTCCTGGCGCTGCTCGCGACCGCCACGGGCGACGTCAAAGAGCTGCTCGATGTGTTCGCGATCGACGAGGCCAGGTTCTTGTCGGCGCTCAAGGAGGTGCGCGGCAACCAGCGCGTGCAGAGCGCGAACCCCGAGGCGACCTACGAGGCGCTCGAGCGCTACGGCCGCGACCTGGTCCAGATGTGCCGCCAGGGCAAGGTCGACCCGGTCATCGGCCGCG
>JBMHDP010000125.1:0-12212 GCA_049889335.1 Planctomycetota bacterium | reverse complement strand
GGGGGCGGGCGTGCCCCCGCCCCACCCCCGCGGGGCGCCCCGCCCCGGCCCCCGCCGCGCGCCGCCGCGCGCGGGTCCGCGCGTCCGCGGGGTCGCCCACGACGACCACCTCGCGTGGCCCGCGCAGGTGCAGCTGCGCGGCCCGGACCAGCGAGGGCGCGGCGTCCGGCTGACCCCTGAGCACGTCGTGGTGGGCGCGCAGCGCGGCGACCCCGCGCTCGTACAGCTCCTGGCTGCCGAGCAGGAGCCCGCCGCGCAGCAGCGCGCGGGCGACCAGGGCGACGCCCGACGGGGTCGCGCCTTCGCCCGCGTTCTTGGCCCGCGCCAGCAAGGTCTCGTGGTCGTCCGCGGTGAAGTAGAACGACCCGTCCGCCGCGCCGAAGTGCCGCACCGTCGCCTCCAGCACGGCCTGCGCCGCGGCCAGCCAGCGCGGGTCGCCGTCGCACTCGAACAGCGCCAGCAGGCCGCACGCGAGGCTGCCGTGGTCTTCGAGGTAGCCGGCCAACGGCGCCGCGCCGCCCTGCCAGCTGCGGCGGACGCGCCCCTCGCGCACGCACCTTTCGAGCAGGAAGCCGGCCGCGCGCTGCGCCGCCTCGAGCCAGCGCGCTTCGCCCAGCGACCGGTAGCCGTCACACAGCGCCTCGATCGCGAAGCCGTTCCAGGCGACCAGGACCTTGTCGTCCGTCGCGGGTGCGACGCGTCGCGAGCGCGCGGCCAACAGCGCGTCGGTGGCCGCTCGGAACGACGCCGCGTCCGGGCGCTCCCGCGCGAGCGTGAGCACGTTGACGCCCTCCCAGTTGCCACCGGCCGTCACGCCGAAGACGCCGCACACCTCGTCGGCTGCGTCCCCCAGCGCGGCCTCGACTTCGGCGCGGGTCCAGACGAAGTACTTGCCCTCGACCCCCTCGGACTGCGCATCCTGGCTCGACCAGAAGCCGCCGTCCGGCGACTGGAGCTCCCGGAGCAGGTAGTCGAGGGTCCGTCGCCCGACGGCGGCGAAGCGGTCCGCCCCGCTCCACGCGCTCGCCCGCAGGTAGACCGAGGCGAGCTGCGCGTTGTCGTACAGCATCTTCTCGAAGTGCGGGACCCGCCACGCGCGGTCGGTGCTGTAGCGGTGGAAGCCGCCGCCGAGCTGGTCGTGGATCCCGCCGCGCCGCATCGCGTCGAGGGTCGCGAGCGCCATCGCGCGGGACTCGTCGTCGTGCTCCAGCAACATGGCGAGGTGCGGGGCCTGCGGGAACTTCGGCGCGTAGCTGGGGGGCGACGCGAACCCGGGCGCGTCCCGGTCGTACCAGCCGGCCGCGGCCGCCGTGACCCCGTCGAACATCGCCGCCGTCGGCTCGCCGGGCTCGAGCGGCGGCGCGAGCGAGCTCGCGAGGTGCTCGCTCAGCTCCTTGGCCCCGGTGAGCACGCGCTCCCGCTCGTCCTGCCAAGCCGTCGACAGCGCTTCACAGACCCGTCGGAACGCCGGCAGGCCGCGGCTGTCTTCGGGAGGAAAGTAGGTCCCGCCGAAGAACGGCTGCCCCGCCGGCGTGAGCCACGCCGAGAGCGGCCACCCGCCGGGCCGCCCCATCGCCTGCAGCGCGCCCATGTAGATCTGGTCGATGTCCGGGCGCTCCTCGCGGTCCACCTTGATGCACACGAACCGCTCGTTGAGCAGCGCCGCCACCTCCGGGTCCGAGAAGCTCTCCTCGGCCATCACGTGGCACCAGTGGCAGGCCGAGTAGCCGATGCTCAGGAAGATCGGGCGATCCAGCCGCCGCGCCAGCGCGAGCGCCGCGTCGTCCCAGGGCTGCCAGTGCACAGGGTTGTCGCGGTGCTGCCGCAGGTACGGCGAGGCGCTCGCGCCGAGGCGGTTGGTCACCGGATCCGTCTCCGGAGTCCTGTCGGGCTGGGCGCGACCCGGCTGGGGGTCACCGGCCTGGGCGTTTCCCCGCTGGGCGCTGACCGTCGCCGCCAGCAGCGCGATCCCAGCCAGGGCGAGACGCGCGGCCCGCCCCGGCGACCGAGCGCCGCTACTTGGGACCATCGGCGGGCACCGCGGACGAGGCCGTGACGTGCTCCTCCAGCGCCGAGAGGCTGGCGCGCTGGATCTGTCGCACCTTCTCCTGCAGCGCGCCGAACCACTTGCTCCACCGCTCGATCAAAGTCGGGAGGCTGCCGTGTTCGGTCCAGGTCACCGCGACCTCGCCGTCTCGAGGCTCCCAGCGGATGCTGCCGCTGAGCTTGCCGCCCGCGCGGAACACTCCATCCTCGCTACCCGAGCCTAGGCCAAACTCGAGGCGGTAGTCGACGCCGCCCGGCGTCACCGCGTCCAGCGTGATGACCGCGCGACCGAGCGGCCCGCGCCACTCGATCTGCTGTCCTGCCTCGCCGGGCGCGCCGCGCACCTCGCGCGTGGTCGGGTTGCCCAACGGGGGGTTCAGGTCACACCAATCCTCCCAGCGGCTCATGTCGACGACAGGCGCGGCGACCTGCGTCGACGACGCGGCCATCACCCGGGTCGTCGCGACGGTCCACTCGTCGGCCAGCAGCTGACCGACGCCCAGGAACACGAGCACGCTGCCGGCCAGGGAGAGCACGACGGTTCGGAACACGAAGCTGACGTTGGACATCGGCGCCGTGAACTTAGACCCTGGGCAGGCAGGACCCAACCGCGCCCCGCCGAACTCTGCGCTCCTTCTGCTCGGCGCGGCGGCGGGTCGCGCGACCGGCCCCTACCCGTCCTTCCTCGTCGATGCTCCGAACGTCCTCGTGGCTGCTGCTCGGCGGCCTGTTGTTCGCTGTCTCCTGCTCGGCTCCGGTCGAGGCGCAGCAGCCTCGCCGGGCCGCGCCCGCGGCCGAGTTCCGCGCAGCCTGGGTCGCGACCGTCAACAACATCGACTTCCCGTCGCGCAAGGGCCTGCGGTCGTCGGAGCTGCGGCGCGAGCTCGACGACATCGTCGCGCGCGCGGTCGCGCTGGGACTGAACGCGCTGGTGTTCCAGGTCCGCGCCGCGGCGGACGCGTTCTACCCGTCGCGCCTGGAGCCCTGGTCCGAGTGGCTCACCGGGACCCAGGGCAAGGCCCCGGACGGCGGCTTCGACCCGCTGGCCTACGTGATCCAGCGCTGCCACCGAAGCGGCCTCCAGCTGCACGCGTGGTTCAACCCGTTCCGCTGCTGGCACAAGTCGGGCACGTCCGCGCCGCACCCCAAGCACGTGACCCAGCGCGCGCCGCAGCTGACGCGCACGTACGGCGCCTACCAGTGGATGGACCCAGGCCATCCGACGGCCCGCAAGTGGACGCTCGCCGTGATCCAAGACGTCGTGCGTCGCTACGACGTCGACGGCGTCCATATCGACGACTACTTCTACCCCTACCCCGAGAACGGGGCGCCGTTCCCCGACGACGCGACCTGGCGGGCCTACCGTGAAGGCGGCGGCGCGCTCGCTCGCGACGACTGGCGCCGCCGCAACATCGACACCTTCGTCGAGCGCATGTACCGCCTCGTCCACGACGAGAAGCCGTGGGTCATGGTCGGGATCAGCCCGTTCGGGATCGCGCGCCCGGGCGTGCCGGCGGGGATCCAGGCCGGCCTCGATCAGTACGCCCAGCTATACGCCGACGTGCCGAAGTGGCTGAAGAACGGGTGGTGTGACTACCTGACGCCGCAGCTCTACTGGCCGATCGACCAACGTCCCCAGGCCTTCGCGGTCCTGCTCGACTACTGGCACGGACAGAACACGCGCGGACGCGCGATCTGGCCGGGTCTCTACACGTCCCGGATCCGCGACGCGGGCCCGAACGTCCGCGCGACGGAGCTCCGCGACCAGATCCGGTTGACCCGTCGCGCCGACGAGCGCGCGCCGGGTCACGTGCACTTCTCGTTCCGCGCGCTGCGCGACGACCACCGGCTCGTCGGCGCCCAGCTGCGAGGCCAGGTCTACCTCGCCCCGGCAGAGGTCCCGCGGCTCCCGTGGCTGAGCCCGCGGCCCGCGCCCCGATAGACGCGTCGCGACTTACCCGTGCCGCGGTCGACGCACGACAGCCGCTGCGCCGGGCGAGGCCGGCCCGGCGGAGCCCGACGCGAACGAGCCTGCGATCGGCGGCCACGCAGCCATGGCCGCGAGGCGGCCGCGGCTACACGAACCCCGCCAACGCCATGTCGCTGCCGTAGGTCTCCATCCGGACCTCGCTCAGCTGCCAGGCCTCCGCCATGAACGGCCGCCCGTCGCCCGCGACCGGCGTAGGCGCGCCCTGGCCGCCGATGATCTTCGGCGCCACGAACGCCAGCACCTGATCGACCGCGTTCCACGCGAACATCTGCGCGACGAGGCCGCCGCCACCCTCGACCAGGATGCGCCGCAGCCCGCGCCGCCGGAGCTCCTTGAAGGCGCGGCCGAGGTGCAGACGACGCGGCCCCTCTGCGGTCGGGATGTGCAGCACCTGCACGCCGAGGTCCTGCAGGTGGCCGCTCCGCACCGGGTCGACGTCCTCGCTGGCGAGCAACCAGGTCGGCGCCTGGTTGGCGGTGCGGACCAAGTTGCTGTCGTCGTCGATCTCGCCCAGCGGGTCGATGACGATGCGCACGGGCTGCTTGCCCTCGACGTGTCGCACCGTCAGCTCCGGGTCGTCGATCTGCGCCGTGCGGAAGCCGACCATGACCCCGTCGCAGTGCGCCCGCAGCTCGTGGGTCTTCTTGCGCGCCTCGGGGCCGCTGATCCAGCGGGCCTCGCCGGTCGGCGCGGCCGTCTTGCCGTCGAGGGTCATCGCCCACTTGCACAGCATCCACGGACGGTCGAGCTTGAGCGCCTTGCGGAACGGCACGTAGAGCTGGTCACAGCGGGACGCGAGCACGCCGTCGAGCACCTCGATGCCCGCCTGTTCGAGCAGGTCGATGCCGGCGCGCCGGTGCCGCGGGTCCGGGTCGACGGCGCCGATGACGACCCGCTGGATGCCAGCCTCGATCAGGGCGCGCGCGCACGGCGGCGTCTTCTTGCCGTCGGCGCCCTGCTCCGTGGAGCAGGGCTCGAGCGTCACGACCGCCGTGTCGGCCGTGACGCCGCGCGCGCGCGCTTCGTCGAGCGCCATGGCCTCGGCGTGACGCCCGCCGAAGTACTCGTGCCACCCGCGCGCGACGACCTCGCCGTCGCGCAGCAGGACGCAGCCGACCCGCGGGTTGGGCTCGACCTCGAACCGACCGCGGTCTGCGAGCTCCAGCGCCTCGCGCATCAGCTCTTCTTCCCGGCTCACACGGCCCCCTCGTCCCCGACCCGGTCGAACCGGCCTGCTTCGGCTTGGTCGTGGGCCAGCAACTCCCCGACGCAGGAGTGCGCCAACGCCTCGGTCACCCGGACCGGCACGTACTCGCCGACGAGCCCCGGATCGGCGCTCTCGAAGTGAACGAGGCGGTGCTGCGCCGTTCGCCCGGTCATCCGACCGGCGACCTTGCTCGGCCCCTCGACGAGCACCTCGACCGTCTCGCCGATCAGCGCGCGGTGCTTCTGCGCCGTGAGCTCCTCCTGCACCGCCAGCAGGACCTGGTTCCGCCGCTCTTTCTCGGCGGTCGGCACGTCGTCGGCGAGGTCGCTGGCCAAGGTGCCCGGGCGCGGCGAATACTTGAACACGTAGCTCTGCGCGAAGCCGATCTCCCGACAGAACGCGACCGTCTCGTCGAAGTCTGCCGCCGTCTCGCCGGGGTAGCCGACGATCCAGTCGCTGTGCAGCTCGATGTCGGGCGCCTTGGCCCAGAGCTGCTCGATCCGCTTCTTGTAGCGCTCGACCGTGTAGCCACGCCGCATGGCCTTGAGCACCCGGTTGCTGCCCGACTGCGCGGGCAGGTGCAGGAACCTCGCGACCTTGGGCAGCTCGGCCATCGCGTCGATCAGGCTCGGGCTCAGGAAGTTCGGGTGCGAGGTGATGAACGCGAGTCGACGCAGCGACGGGATCTCGTGCAGCGTCCGCAGCAGCCGCGCCAGGTCCGCGCCCTGGCCCTTGAGGTCGCGGCCGTAGGCGTTGACCGTCTGGCCCAGCAAGGTGATCTCGGTGACGCCGTCGTCACAGAGACGGTTGGCCTCGTCCAGCAGATCCGGGATCGGCCGGGAGATCTCGTCGCCCCGCGTAGTGGGCACGATGCAGTAGCTGCACGGCATGTTGCAGCCGCGCATGATCGACATGTAGGCCTGGCTCTTGAGCGGGCGCACCTTGACGTCCCGCCGGATGCGATCCCCGCTGACGCCGTCGTCGACGCTCAGCACGCCGGCGCCGACGACCTCGTGGCGGGACCGGGCGGGCTCACGCGTCTGCGCGAGCACCGCGTTCTTCGACCGCGCCTGCTCCACGGTCTCGTCGATGTCGCCGAACGCCGACGGGCCGACCACCACGTCGATGTGCGGCATGCGCGACAGCATGTAGCGCTTGTGCTCTTGCGCCATACACCCGAGCACGCCGACGACGAGGCCTGGCTCGGAGCGCTTGCGGATGCGCAGCTTGCCCAGCTTCGACCAGACCCGGTCCTCGGCGTGCTGACGGACCGAGCACGTGTTGATCAGCACCACGTCGGCCGCGCCCTCGTCCGAGGCGGGCACGTAGCCGCGCTGCTGCAGGCGCGTCTCCACGAGCTCGCTGTCCAGCTTGTTCATCTGGCAGCCGTAGCTGGTGAGGTGGTAGCGGGGCGAGGTCATGGCGGGTCGCAGATCCTACGCCGAAATCGCCGCGAACCCAGCGCGCGAACCGACTTCCGCGCGATGGCACGGGCGGCACCGGCGCCCGTCCCGGGGCAGGCTGTGGCCGCAGCGACGCGGGCGGTATACTTACGGACCTGCCCCTCGGAGTGTCATGAAACCCACCCTCTCCGCGATCGCCGCGCTCGGGTTGTCCCTCTCGCTCGTCGCCCAGGCGCCGCGCCGTCTCTACTCGCTGCCGAACCCCACGGCAGGCCAGTGGCTCGTCGTCCAGCAGCACTTCGACGCGCTAGACAGCTGCTGCGGCGTGATGCCGATCGACGGGCAGGCCAAATTCGTGGCCACCGACGCGCAGAAGGGGCTGGTCGCGGCGCTGTTGCCGAGCGCTGTGTTCGAGCGGCAGGTGCAGAGCTTCCAGGACACCTACGACCAGGCGATGGCCGCTGCGGGCGTCGACAACCCGCCGCCGGCGGCCTACTACACGGTCGCCGAGATCGAGGCGGCGATCGACGCCGAGGTCGCCGCGCACCCCGGCATCGCACAGAAGGTCGACCTGAGCGCGCTCCCCGGCGGCGCGCAGACGTGGAACGGCAACTCGATCTACGCGCTCAAGGTCAGCGACAACGTCGCCAGCGACGAGGACGAGCCGGCGATCTTCGTGATCGCGCAGCACCACGCGCGAGAGCTCAACTCGCCCCACATGGTCATCGGCGCCATGGGCCGCGTGCTGACCGCGTATGCGACCGACCCGGCGATCCAGGCCGTCGTCGACGGCTATGAGCTCTACTTCGTGCCGATGGTCAACCCCGACGGCGTCGACTACGTCTGGAACGTCGACGAGTTCTGGCGCAAGAACCGCTGCCCCAACAGCGGCGGTTCATTCGGCGTCGACCTGAACCGCAACTATCCGTTCCTGTTCGGGCAGTGCGGCTCGTCCAGCAGCCAGACCTCGAGCATCTACCGCGGCACCGGTCCGGCGAGCGAGCCGGAGACCGTCACGATGCGGAACGCGATCGAGCGGCTCCGCCCGGAGATCTACCTCGACTTCCACAGCAGCGGCCAGGAGGTCCTGCGCACCTATGCGCCCTGCGCCAACGAGACCAGCGCTGCCTTCAACCTGATCGAGCGCTACGCCGACGACCTGCGCGCGCCCATGACCTACGGCAAGCGCTACCCGTCGGCCTCCGGCGAGGCGCCCGAGGACCACTGGGCGTCAGGCGGCGCGATGTCGTTCCTGATCGAGATCGGCACGTCGTTCCAGCCGAACTTCACCCTCACCACCGCCGAGGAGGCCCGGGTGTGGCCCGGCGTCGAGCACGTCCTCAAGAGCTGGCGTCCGGCCGTGCGCGGCCACGTCACGTCCTCGGTCGGCAACGCGCCGCTGGACGCGAAGATCACCTTCAGCCCGGGCATCTTCAACTCCGGTGAGGAGACGCGCAGCCGGAGCCGCGACGGCCGCTACGGCCTCTGGCTGCCGCTCGGGACGTGGACCGTCACCTACGAGGCGCCGGGGCACCTGCCCACGTCGATCCAGGTCACCGTGACGAGCTACGACGCGCCGGTCGTGCACGACGTGGTGCTCACCAAGGACGCCTACGCGCTGTTCGGAGCGGGCTGCCCCGGCTCGGTGCCGCAGCCGCCGCAGCCATGCCCCGAGCTCAACGCAGCCGGCGGCGCGCTCACCAACACGACGCGCGACAACGAGTACTGCTACACCGTCACGCAGCCCGACGCGCTCACGGTCACGGGCTTCGAGATCTGGACGCGCGCCACCGGCGCGTCCGTCACGATCCCCGCCCACATCTACCTCGACAGCGGCGGCGCGCCGGCCGCCGCTCCGGTGGCTTCGACCACGGTGCAGGTCAACGGCACCCCCGGCTTCTACACGGCGACGTTCGCGCCGCCGGTGACCGTCTCGGGGCGGTTCTACCTCGGCCTGGACACGTCCTCGCAGAACGCGGTGATCAGCAACCTCAGCAGCGGCGCGAGCGGCGGCGGCTACTACCGGGACCTGGTCAACGGGCCGTCCAACTGGACGGCGTCGGGGCTGGTGCAGCGGCCGGCGTGGCGCGTGCTCTGCCAGCAACCCAGCGCGGGCCGCGAACCGGCCATCGGCTTCGACGGCCTCCCGCAGCTCGGGACCAGCTACGAGCCCACGCTCCGCGACGCCGTCAGCGGCTCGCTCGCGCTGCTCGCGTCGGGGCTCGACGACCAGGTCTACCAGGGCCTGCCGCTGCCGCTCGCGCTGCCCGGCGCGCCGGGCTGCGACCTGCTGGTGTCGGCCGACCTGCTGACCCTGGTCCCGACGGACGCCAACGGCGAGGCCCGCGCGCCGGTCGCCGTGCCGACGGCGCCCTCGCTCGTCGGCCTCGCCCTCTACCACCAGTGGTGCGTCGTGGACCCGAGCGTCAACGCCCTGGGGATCGTCACCTCGAACGCCGGCTCGGCGACGATCCAGAACTGACGACCCAATCCTGAGCAGGCTCCCGGGCCCCTCTGACACGGGCCCCGACGACCCGAGCGCCGATGACAAGGGCTCTTCCGCGGGCGCGCGACGCCGCCCCGTCGGCGGAGCGGACGAGGACCTCGCGCAGCGCGACGAGGTGCCGCATACTTGAGACAGCCCCCAGAGACCAACACCCCATGCGCACGTCCACCTTCTTCCCCGTCGCGGCCGCGACGATGGTCGCTCTGAGCGCCAGCGCCGAGGCCCAGAACCTCGCGCTCGACAAGACCGGCGGCGGCCTCGGCGGCGCCGTCACCTGCCCGCTGCAGGGCGAGCCCAACGCGCCCTATGCGGTGCTGCTCGACCTGATCGAGTTCCCGACCTTCGTGCCCTCGCTGGGCGTGCAGCTGGACATCACCACGCAGTTCGCGTGGTGGACCGCCAACACCCCGGGCTTCGTGGGTATGCTGGACGGCGCCGGCGCCGCCGCGCCGACCGCGACGGTCCCTGCCGACCCGTCCTTGACCGACTGCGTGTTCTCCTTCCAGGCCGTCTCGGGCGCCGGCCCGTACCAGGTCTCGAACCTGGTGCGGGTGACGCCGCAGCAGCCCGGGACCTTCGCCCCCAGCCTCGAGACGCCTCCCCTGCCGATCCTCGGCGGCGGCGCGGTCGCGACCGGGGACGGCGGCGTGCTGTTCATCGGCGGCACCGGCCCTGCGGCGCAGCGCTACGACTCCCTGCTGGAGACATGGTCGCTCGCCGGCGGCACGTTCGGCGTCGGCCTGCTCTCCCAGACCACCCCGCTCACCGACGGCCGCGTGCTGTTCACGGGGGGCCTGGACCTCACCACCGGGCAACCGACGGACGCCGCCGCCATCTACGACCCGGTCGCCGGGACGACGACGAACCTGACGATGAACCAGGCGCGCGCGGGCCACGGCGCCTCGCAGCTCGGCAACGGCCTCGTGCTGATCACGGGCGGGCTCGAGTCGTTCGACCTGACCAACCCGCTGTCGGTGTTCCAGAGCATCCTCAACTCGACGGAGCTGTTCGACCCGGCTGCCGGCACGTTCTCGAGCGGCCCCGGCATGCTCGAGGCCCGGGCGCTCCACACGCAGACGACGCTGAGCAGCGGACAGGCGCTGGTCGCGGGCGGCCTGTCGGTGCTGCCGATCGTCAACCTGCCGACCGTGTCCGCGACCGCCTACCTGTTCAACCCGAACACCGGCAACTTCGGCTTCCCGAGCCTGTTCAACGGCGGCCGCCTGCTGCACTCGGCGGTCGCGCTCGACAACGGCAGGGTGCTCCTCTGCGGCGGCCTCAGCGTCGACCTGTCCGTGTTCCTGCAGACCGGCAACATCGCGGACATCATCATCGGGACCCGCGACGACTGCCTGGTCTACACCCCGGGCTTCTTCGGCTCGTTCCAGCAGGTCAACGGGATGCAGGTCGGCCGCGCGGGCGCGGCGCTCGCCCGCCTGCCCGGCGGCGGCGCCCTGATCGCCGGCGGCTTCCAGCTCTCGATCGACATCACCAACGGCAACTTCGTCGCCGACGCGACCGACACCGCCGACGTCTTCACGCCGTCCCCGAACACCATCGCGCCGACGGGCTCGCTGTCCGCGCCGCGCCTCTTCCCCGTGGCGGTCGAGCTCCCCGACGGCACGGTGATGGTCGTCGGCGGCGGCCCCCTCGAGGCCGAGATCTACCAGCGCTGACCGCGAGGGGGGACCCCGCGGCGGCCGGGCGCGGGCGCTGCGGGAGGGCAGACGTTCCCTTGCGAATCCCCGGAGGGTGCCCCATACCACGCCGTGGAGTTCGACACGACACCGCCTGCGCTGCCCAACGGCCCGGTCCCGGTGTTCCCGCTGTCGGGCGTCTTCCTGTTCCCGCACCAGGTCATCCCGCTGCACATCTTCGAGCAGCGCTACCGTGACATGGTGCGCGACCTGCTCGACGGCCCCGGCCGGTTCGTGATCGCCTCGCCGCAGGTCGGAGCACGCGAGACCGAGGGCCACCCGCCGGCGATCGTCCCGGTCGGCGGGCTCGGCGAGATCCTCCGCCACGAGCAGCTCCCGGACGGGCGCTTCATGATCTGGGTCCTGGGCCTCGCGCGGGTGCACGTCGAGGAGGTCCCGAGCGACCACCTCTACCGCGAGGTGGAGTGCCTGCCGTTCCTCGAGACCACGGTCCCCGAGCCCGAAGCCGAAGAGCTGGCGCGACGCCTGCGCGACGCCGCGAGCGCGCGGCTCCAGGAGCCGGTGCCGCTGCCGGACTCGACGCCCCCGGGCCTGCTCGCGGACCTCCTCCTGCAGACGCTGAACGGCTCCCGCGGCTTCATCGAGCGCGCCTTCGCCGAGCCGGACGTCGCCACGCGCGCGCAGCTCGCCCTGGACGCCGCGGCGCGCCAGCAGGACGAGGACGAAGACGAGGACCGCGACGCGGATTAGCGGGGCAACGCGTCGCCTCGGCGGCTACGCTGCCGGGATGCTGCCTCACCGCACGCCGGAAGGATCGTCCGCCAAGCGGGTCTACCTCGTCGGCGCCCACTCCACCGGCAAGACCACCGTCGCGCGCTGGATCCGGGACCGCTACGGCATCCCGATGATCGCCGAGGTCGCGCGCGGCGTGCTCGCCGAGATGGAGGCGCGGCTGGAGACCCTGCGGACCGACCTGGACCTGGTCGGCCGCTACCAGGCCGCGGTCTTCTCGAGGCAGATCGAGGCCGAGCGGGCCGTCGCCGGCCCGTTCGTGAGCGACCGCGCGTTCTGCAACATCGCGTATGCGGCGCACCACTCCGCGATCACCGCCCAGATCTTCCGGGACCCGCGCCTGGAGGAGTACATGCAGTGGGTTCGCCAGGGCGTGGTGTTCTTCCTGCGCCCGCACCGGGAGCTGCTCGCCGAAGACGGGGTCCGCGCCAGCGTCGACTGGGAGGAGGTGCTCCGCATCGACGGCATGGTCAAGCTGCTGCTCGAGCAGTTCGACGTCCCCTACGTGCCGGTGGCCTCGCTCGCGATGCAGGAGCGCGTCCGGCTGGTCGAGCGCGTGCTCGACCTCGCCGACGTCCCGCGCGCAGGCGGCGTCCCGCGCGCGCGCGGC
>JBMHDP010000124.1:0-14226 GCA_049889335.1 Planctomycetota bacterium | reverse complement strand
GCGCGCGCGGCGGGGGGGCTCCAGCCCGAGCTGGCGGCGGCCGACCTGCAGGCGGCGCTGCGCGCGCTCGACGGGATCGGCGGCGAGCACTCGCCCGAGCACCTGCTGGACCGTATCTACGGCCGGTTCTGCCTGGGCAAGTAGCCCGCGCGCCGCGACGCAGGGGTTTTGACACACAAGGGCTTGGGGCGGTAGAGTCGCCGGGCGTGCAAGTGCTGGAGGCCGTGGTCAGACGGTCTCCTGGCTCCACGGAGCAACCTCCCGGCGGTGGACGTCATCAGCCGCCGGCGAACCGAACGTCCATGCGCTGTCTCTACTGCAAGGCCGACAACGATCGAGTCATCGATTCGCGCGCGAGCGCGGACGGCTTCGCGATCCGGCGTCGGCGCGTCTGCGCCGACTGCGGCAGGCGCTACACGACCTACGAGCGCGCCGAGATGGCGCCGCTTCGGGTCGTGAAGAAGAGCGGCGACCGCGTGGCGTTCGATCGGAACAAGGTGCTTCGTGGGCTCCTGACTGCGTGCGAGAAGCGGCCGGTGTCCAACGACCAGCTCGAGGACGTCGCCGACCGCATCGAGCGGCAGTGCATGGAGGCTTTCGACAAGGAGGTGCCGAGCAAGGTCGTCGGCAACCTCATCATGCAGGAGCTGCGCCAACTCGATCAGGTCGCCTACGTGCGCTTCGCGTCGGTCTACCGGGAGTTCAAGGACGTCAGCCAGTTCCTCGAAGAGCTGAAGCCAATGCTGGAGAAGCGGCGGGAGGGCGGTCATGAAGAGGCGGAAGGAGCATCTGGTTGAGAAGCGCGACGGTCGGCGCGAATACCTCCGAGCGACCAAGTTGGCCCGCTCGATCCACCTCGCGCTCTACGAGATCGGGGTCGACGAGGACTGGCGCGCCATCGAGCTCGCTACGGTCGTCCTCGAAGGCTTGCGGACCCGGCGCGACGGCGCGTCGAACGCCGGCGGCTTCGTGCTGAGCACGACCGAGATCGCTGACGCCGTCCAGCACGCGCTGGTCGTGACGGGGCAACCCGCGGCGGCGGTCAGCTACGGCGCGGTGCAGGCCGAACGCTCGCGCCGCCGCGGCGCCGTGGCGACGCTCTCGCCGCCGGCGCCTGGGGCCGCGCGGCAGGGGCGCGCTGATCCGCTCGGCGGTCGCTGGGCAGGGGAGGGCTAGCCGATGCGTCTCAAGCGCCTCGTCGCGCGCGGCTTCAAGTCGTTCGCGGACAAGACCGAGTTCGAGTTCGACTCGGGGCTCACCGGGATCATCGGGCCCAACGGCTGCGGCAAGTCGAACGTCGTCGACGCCATCAAGTGGGTGCTGGGCGACCAGCGCGCCAAGAGCCTGCGCGGCGCCGCGATGACGGACGTCATCTTCAAGGGCGCGGAAGGTCGCGAGGCCATGGGGATGGCCGAGGTGACGATCACCTTCGAGGACCCCGAGGGCCGCTTCGACGGACACACCGAGATCGACATCTCGCGCCGGCTGACGCTGGACAAGGAGTCGAGCTACCTCGTCAACGGCAGCGAGGTGCGTCTCAAGGACGTGCGCGACGTGCTGCTCGACACCGGGCTCGGGACCGGGGGCTACTCGGTGATGGAGCAGGGGCGGATCGACGCGGTCCTGTCGGCCAACCCGGAGGCGCGCCGCGCGATCTTCGAGGAGGCCGCGGGCGTCGCCCGCTTCAAGCTGCAGAAGAAGGAGACCCTGCGCAAGCTCGAGCGCACCGACCAGAACCTCGCCCGGGTCACCGACCTGCTCGAGGAGCGCGGTCGCCGGATCCGCAGCCTGCGGATCCAGGCCGGCAAGGCGCGCCGCTTCAAGGAGCTGCAGGCCGCGCTCTGCGACCTCCGCGCCGCCTTGGCGGTCGTCGACGGCGAGCAGCTGCGTGAGCAGTGGCACGCCCAGGCGGAGCGCCTGACGACCCTGCAAGAGGACCTGGTCCGAGCCGAGACTGGCCGCGAGGAGCAGGGCCAGGAGCTGCAGCAGCGCGAGGCGGCGATCGCGGCTTTCACCGCGGCGCTCGAAGGGGTCCAGGAGGAGCTGCGGGCGTGCCAGTCGCAGCTGCTCCAGCAGCGAGAGCGCGCCGGCTCGTTCGCGCGCCGCGCGGAAGACCGCCTCGCCGAGCTGGAGCGCGGTCGCCAGCGCTGCGACGGCATCCGCGGCCAGCGCGACGAGCGCAGCGCCGTGCTCGAAGGAGCCAGGGCGGACCTCGTCGAGAAGGAGTCGGCGCTGATCGAGCTGCACAAGCAGCTCGAGGAGCAGCGCGCGGCGACCGCGGCGACGGCCGCCGCCCTCAAGGAGCTCGTCCGCGTGCGCGAGGAGATCCGCGAGCGGCAGCTGGAGCTGCTGCACCGCCGCACGCGGGCCCGCAACCTCGCCGCCGACGCGTCCGCCAAGGTCAAGGCGGCGGCCAGCCGCGAGGCGCGCCTCGGCGAGCGCCGCGCGGTGTTGGGCGAGGAGTCGGGCCGGCTCGACGCCGACCTCGGGCGCTGGCGCGCCGAGCTCACCGACCACGGCACGCGCGAGCGGCTGCTGGAGGAGCGTGAACAGGTGGCTCTGCGCGACCTCGAGGGCGCAGACGCTGCGGCCGCCGAGCTTGCGGAGCAGGAGTCCGCGCTGCGCTACCAGCTCACCGAGGTCGAGGGGCGGCGCCAGGCGTTGATGGCGATGGAGGCCCACATGGAGGGCTTCGACCAGGGGCCTCGCTACGTCCTCGAGCAGCAGCCCGAGGGCCTCCGGGGCCGCCTGCTGGACCTGATCGAGGTCGACAGCCAGCACGGCGCCGCGCTGGAGGCGGCGCTCGGTCCCTACGTCCAGGCGCTGGTCGTCGACACGCGCGAGCACGCCGCGGCGATCGTGCGCGACCTGTCCGAGCAGCGCCTCGGGCGCGTGCTGCTGCTGGTCGAGGAGTCCTTCGAGGACGAGCCGCCGTGCGCCAAGGGCAGCTCGCTGCTGCGGCCGCCGTCGGGCGCAGATTACCTGACGGATCTGATCCGTCACGTCGTCGACGAGCAGCGCGAGGGCGGCGACGCCGGCAGCACCGCGAGCCGCAAGCTGATGGCGTGGCTCTTGCGCGGCGTCGTGGTCGCCGACTTCGACATCGCGGACGCGAGCCGAGCGGACCTGTGCTTCGTCACGCCGGACGGGACCCTCGTGTGCGGCCCGCGCATGGAGGGCGGACTCTCGGCCGAGGGGCACCAGGGGCTTGTCGTGCGGCGCTCGCAGATCGTCGAGCTCGGGGAGCGCGCCGACGTGCTCAAGGCCGAGATGGAGGACCTGCAGCAGGGCAAGGACGCCGCGACCGGCCGCGTCGACCGGCTCAAGCGAGAGCTGAAGGCCGTCGGTGATGCGCTCTCCGCGGTGCGTCGCGCCGCGCAGGCCGCGCACGGGCAGGAGTCGCGCCTGGTCGCGCGCAGCGCCGACATCGCGCGCGAGCTCGACGAGATCGGGCAGGAAGCCGCGCAGCTTAGCCGCGACGGCGCGGCGGCCTACGCCGACCTGGGCGCGTCCCTGCTGCAGCAGCACCTGCTCGTCCGCCTGGAGAAGATCGCAGGCGCCGACGAGCAAGGGCACGGCGAGCGGATCCGCGCGGCCGAGGAGGCGCAGCGGGTCGAGCAGGGCAAGGAGCAGGACCTGCGGATCCAGCAGGTGCAGACCGGAGAGGTCCGCGAAGGCCTCGCGCGCGCCATCAAGATGCACGAAGAGGCGCTGCGCGACTTCGACCGCGCCCTGCAGGAGCTCACCGAGCGGCAGCAGCAGGCCGAGCAGGACCGCGCCGAAGCCCTGGCCGAGCAGGAGCAGCTCCAGGAGGCGGCGGCGGCGCTCGAGGCGACGGCCAGCGAGCTGACCGTCAAGAAGGACGCGGCGGAGAAGCAGGTCGCCGACGCGCGCGTCGAGCGCGAGCAGGTCCAGGACCAGGTCCAGGAATGGGAGCAGCGCTACGCGGTGGCCAACGAGTCGCTGACGCAGTCCCGGCTCGCCGTGGCCGACGTCGAGCACCGGTTCGAACGCCTCGAAGAGCGGCTGCGTGAGGACACCGGCATCGAGCTGCGTCGCTGCCTGGGCGAGGTCCAGGGCATCGGCCGGATCGACGCGGCGCTGCTGCACGGCCCAGCGGCGCCTGCCGACGCCGTGACCTTCTTGCACGGGCCGCCGCTGCCGCCCGAGGTCGTCGAGCAGTGGTTCGGCCTACGCCGTCTGTGGCTCGAAGACGACTTCGACGCCAAGCAGGCGCGCAAGGAGGTCCAGGTGCTGCAGAGCCAGAAGGACCGGCTGGGCGCGGTGAACGTCGACGCGGTGCAGGAACTCGACGAAGAAGAGGGCAACTTCTCCCAGCTCGAGCAAGAGGTCGCCGACCTGAAGGAGTCGCGCAAGACCCTGATGGAGACGCTGAAGCGGCTCGAGACCGAGTCGAAGTCGCTCTTCGAGGAGACGTTCCACGAGGCCCGAAAGAACTTTCAGGAGATCTTCCGGAAGCTCTTCCAGGGCGGCAAGGCGGACATGTTCCTCTCGAACATGGAGGACGACATGCTCGAGGCGGGCATCGAGATCGTCGCCCAGCCGCCGGGCAAGCAGCTGCAGTCGATCAACCTGCTGTCCGGCGGCGAGCGGTCGATGACGGCCGTCGCGATCCTGTTCGCGCTGTTCAAGGTGCGGCCGAGCCCGTTCTGCATCCTCGACGAGGTCGACGCGGCGCTCGACGAGACCAACGTCGAGCGCTTCCTCCGGGTGCTGCGGGACTTCACCGGCGAGACGCAGTTCTGCGTCGTGACCCACCACAAGCGCACGATGGCGGAGTGCCAGGTGCTCTACGGCATCACGATGCAGCGGCGCGGTGTGAGCTCGCGCATCGCGGTCGCGTTGAGCGAAGTGGACACGATCCAGGACGGCGGGGTGCCCGGAGCGGCCGCGCCTGCCGACCCGGCGAAGAAGCGGCGGATCGCCGGCGAGGAGCAGGTCGGCTTCGCCTAGCGCGCTGCCTCGGGTCGGCTCAGACCTTGGCGCCGCCGCTGCGGCAGCGCTCCTCGACGAACGCGCGCGCCTCGGCTGACGCGCAGTCGGGCGGGAAAAACGCGCTCTGCTTGCGGACCACCTCGATCAACCACACGTCGGGGTAGCGCCACAGCTGCCGCAGGCCTCGCCACGCGAACCTCGAGCTGGCGTGGTCCATGTGGATCGTGAAGCCGTCGTCGAACAGCTCGTAGCGGATCTGCCGAGAGGGCGACTGGCGCAGCCAGAGCTGGTAGACGGACCGACCGGCCTTGGCGTAGAGCGCGACGGCGAGGGTCACGGTCGCGACGAAGCCGCCGCCCAGCAGGCCGTAGAACAGCGGCCCGTCGCCGCCGAGCCCGAAGCGGAGCAGCGGCACGGCGCAGGCGTAGAGCAGGACCACTTTGGAGAGGGCCCAGCGCTTGTCGCGACGGAGCGCGCGCGTCACGAACGCTGCGTCGAAGGTGAAGGTGAAGGAGTGCCGCGCCTCGGTCATTGCTGGGCCGCATGGTAGCGGGCACCTTCTAGGCCATGGGTCGCATTCCCCTGCTGCTGCTCCCCGCCGCGATCGCGGCCTGTTCGGCGTGGCCTCCGTCGTTCGACGCGCCGCGGTTCGCGCCGTTCCAGGCGGACCTGAGCCGCTACGTGTGGCGGCAGATCGAAGAGATGGGGGTGCCCGGCGTGTGGATCGCGCTGCTCGAGGTGGACCCAGCGACGGGCGAAGAGCACCTCTGGGCGCAGCAGTTCGGTCAGCCCGTCAACAGCTCCCCGCCGCAGCACCGCCGCGACGTGCTGGCGACCCACCGCGTGGCGTCGATCAGCAAGCTGTTCACCGACACCGCGGCGATGGCGCTGGTCGAGCGCGGGGCGCTCGACCTGGACGCGCCGATCCAGACCTACCTGCCCGAGCTCGCGCCCGAGGATCCCTACGGCGTCCCGATCACGCTGCGCCTGCTGATGGGCCACCGCGCCGGCCTCGTGCGCGAGTCGCCGGTCGGTCACTACTTCGACCCCGACGAGCCGACGTTGGCGGCGACGGTGCAGAGCCTCAACGACACCAAGCTGGTGCACCGGCCCGGCACCGAGTTCAAGTACTCCAACCCCGGCATCGGCGTCGTCGGCGAGGTGGTCGCGCGCGTGACCGGCCGGTCGTTCGAACAGGCCGCCCGTGACCTCGTGCTCGACCCGCTGGGGCTGCAGGACAGCGACTTCGCGCCGCGCCCCGACCTCGTCGCGCGCCAAGCCCACGGCGTCATGTGGACCTACGACGGCCGCGACATCCCGACGCCGAGCTGGCGCTTCGGCTACGCGCCGGCGGCGGAGCTGCGCAGCACGACGGTCGACCTGGTGCGCTTCGCGCGCAGCTGGTTCCCCGACGCGGAGCGTCGCGTGCTGCGCCCGGACACGCAGGCGAGCATGTGGGAGCCGCCGAACGGGGCGGCCCGCGGCTGCGGCCTGGGCTTCTTCGTCGGCGCGCTCGAAGGCCACCGCAAGGTCTCGCACGGGGGGGCTGTCTACGGGTTCGCGTCGACCCTGGCGGCGCTCCCGGAGCAGGGGCTCGCCGTCGCGGTGGTCTGCACCAAGGACTTCGCCAACGCCGTGGCGAACGCGATCGCCGACCGCGCCTTGCGCGCGGCGCTGGCCCGTCGCCGCGGCGAGCATCTGCCGCCGCCCGCGTTCCCCTCGCCGGTCGGCGTCGAGCGCGCGCGGCAGCTGGCGGGCGCCTGGCGGTGCGGCGACAACTGGGTCTACCTGTACGAGCGCCGAGGCGAGCTCTACTACGACCCCAACATCGGGGTCCGGACGCGCATGCGGCTGGCCGCCGACGGCGCCCTCGTCGCCGACGACCCGCTCGGGCTGGAGGGGCCGCGTCGGCTGACCTTCCTCGCGGGCGGCCGGCTGCACGACGGCGAGGTCGAGTACGTGCGGGATCCGGCGCCGCCCGACGAAGCGCCGCCGGCGCTGCTCGAGCTGCTCGGGGAGTACGGGTGGGACCACAACACGCTGATCGTCTACGAGGACCGCGGTCGCCTCGGCGTACTGATCGAGTGGGTGGTGCGCGACCTGCCCGACCTCGAGGAGCCGGACCGCTACAGCTTCCCGCCCGGGATGTACCATGACGACGAGCTGCAGTTCGAGCGTGACGAGCACGGCGCCGTGGTCGCCGCAGTGGTCGGCGGCGCGCGGTTCGAGCGAAGGCCCGGCCCGACCGCGGGCACCTTCCGCATGCCGGCGGTTCGACCGGTGCCCGAGCTGATCGTCGCCGCGCGGGAGGCGACGCTGCCAGCGGAGCTCGCCCGCGCCGAGCGTCCCCACGACCTGGTGGACCTGCGACGCTTCGGCGCGGAAGGCGAGCTGCGCTTCGACATCCGCTACGCGACTGCGGACAACTTCTTGGGCGCCAAAGTGTACGACCGTCCGGTCGCGAAGCTGCAGCGGCCTGCCGCCGAGGCGCTGCTGCGCGCGCACCGCCGCCTCGCGGCGCACGGCGTCGGGATCCAGGTGTTCGACGCGTACCGCCCCTGGTGGGTGACCAAGGTGTTCTGGGACGCCGCGCCCAGGCACCTGAAGCTGTTCGTCGCGGATCCCATGCGCGGCTCCCGGCACAACCGGGGCTGCGCGGTCGACGTGACCCTCTACGACCTCGCGTCGGGGGCCCCGATCGAGATGCCGTCCGGCTACGACGAATTCACCCCGCGGGCCTACCCCGACTATCCCGGTGGGACCTCCCGCCAGCGCCACTTCCGCGAGCTGCTCCGCGGCGCCATGGAGGCCGAGGGGTTCGAGGTCTACGAGCACGAGTGGTGGCACTTCGACCACCGGGACTGGCGCCGCTACGCGATCGGCAACGAGCCGCTCTAGGCGCGGGCCTCGGGCGGCGGTCGATCGGCGCGATCCGCCCGGCCGTCACGGCGGTGTCCCGGCCGCTTTTTGGAGTGGTCGGGGCGCGAGGACAGCCCTAGTGTATTCGCCTCGAATCCGCCCTGAACGCCCCGCCCAGCGACCCCCGATGACCGACCCCGCCGCTCCCTCGACCGCTAAGCTCACCCTCGGAGACAAGGAGATCGAGCTCCCGGTCATGGTCGGGACCGAGGGGGAGGTCGCGATCGACATCACCAAGCTGCGGGCGTCGACCGGCGCGGTCACCTTCGACCCCGGCCTGGGCAACACCGGCTCGTGTCAGTCGAAGATCACCTTCCTCAACGGGGAGAAGGGCATCCTGCGCTACGGGGGCTACCCGATCGAGCAGCTGGCGCAGGAGTCGAGCTTCGTCGAGGTCATGTGGCTCCTGCTGCACCAAGAGCTCCCGAGCGCCGCGCAGCTCGAGCAGTTCACGCACGACGTGACCTACCACTCGATGCTGCACGAGGACCTGAAGCGGTTGTTCGCGAGCCTGCCCAAGGCCGGACACCCGATGGCGGTCTGCGCGGCGGCGGTCGGCGCGCTCTCGACCTTCTACCAGAAGGAGGGGCCGCGCACGAAGGAGCAGTGTTGGATCGACGCCATCCGCCTGCTCGCGAAGATGCCGACGATCGCGGCCTACAGCTACAAGCACTCGATCGGCCAGCCGCACATGTACCCGAGGAACGACCTCGGCTACGCCGCGAACATCCTGCACATGATGTTCGCGACGCCGTGCGAGACCTACGAGCCCAACCCGGTCATCGCCCGCGCGCTCGACCTGCTGCTGATCCTGCACGCCGACCACGAGCAGAACTGCTCGACCAGCACGGTGCGCACCGTCGGCAGCTCGGGCGCCAACCTGTTCGCGAGCGTGTCCGCGGGGATCTCGGCGCTCTGGGGCCCGCTGCACGGCGGCGCCAACGAGGCCGTCATCAACATGCTCGAGTCGATCCGTGACGGCGAACGCTCGGCCAAGCAGTTCATGGAGCTGGCCAAGCAAAAGGACAGCGGGGTGCGGCTGATGGGCTTCGGCCACCGCGTCTACAAGAACTACGACCCGCGCGCGCTGATCCTCAAGCAGGCGTGCTACGACGTGCTCGGCGAGCTGGGGCAGAAGGATCCGCTGCTCGACATCGCCCTCGAGCTGGAGCAGATCGCGCTCAGCGACAGCTACTTCATCGAGCGCAAGCTCTACCCCAACGTCGACTTCTACTCGGGCATCATCTACAAGGCGCTGGGCATCCCGTCGGACATGTTCACCGTGTTCTTCGCGATCGGCCGCATGCCCGGCTGGATCTCGCAGTGGCTCGAGTACCAGAACGACCCTGCGGCGCGCATCACGCGTCCCCGCCAGGTCTACCAGGGCAGCAACGAGCGGGCCTACCGGCCCTGCGCCGAGCGCTAGCGCCAGGCAGGCGGCGCGGGGAGCGCTTCGGCCGGCGCGTCCGGCGGGCTACGCTGGGCTCGTGCGCAGCAACCGCTCCCTGTTGACCTCCTTGCTCCTGGCGTCGCTCTGCGCGCTCGTCTCCGCGCAGCAGCGGCCGAACGTCGTCTGGCTGGTGGTCGAGGACATGAGCCCGTGGCTCGGCTGCTACGGCGACGACACGGTCCCGACGCCGAACTGCGACCGGCTCGCGCGCGAAGGCGTGCGCTACACCAACGCGTTCGCGACGTCGCCGGTCTGCGCGCCGGCGCGGTCGTCGCTGATCACCGGGATGTATGCGACCCGCATCGGCACGATGCAGATGCGCAACAACAAGCCGAGCGCGGCGGCGGTGAAGAAGAACCCGGACGCCTACAAGGACATCCCTGGCTACGAGGGCGCGCCGCCGGCGTTCGTGCGGTGCTTCCCCGAGCTGCTGCGCGCGCAGGGCTACTACTGCACCAACAACGCCAAGAAGGACTACCAGTTCAAAGAGCCGGCGACGGTCTGGGACCAATCGAACGGCAAGGCGCACTGGCGCGGCCGGGCCGACGGCCAGCCGTTCTTCGCGGTGTTCAACCACGGCGGCACGCACGAGAGTGGCGCGTTCCCGTCGCGCAAGCCGAGCCCCGACGCCGTCACGCTGGCGGACGTGCCGGTGCCGCCGATCTACCCGGACACCCCGAACGTGCGGGCGGCGATGAAGCGCACCTACGACAACATCGCGGCGATGGATTGCTGGGTGGGCAAGAAGCTGGCGGAGCTGGAGCGGGCGGGGTTGCTCGACAGCACGATCGTCATGTTCTACAGCGACCACGGGGTCGGTCTGCCGCGGGGCAAGCGCTCCTGCTACGACACCGGCACCAGGGTGCCGCTGATGGTGCGGTTCCCCGACGGCGCCCGCGCGGGCGAGACCGAGGACCGGGTCGTGCAGTTCGTCGACTTCGGGCCGACGGTGCTGTCGCTGTGCGGGGTCGCGCCGGACCAGCGCCTCGACGGGGTGCCGTTCCTGGGGCCGCACGCGCGGCAGGGCGGCGGCTACGCGTACAGCCACGCAGACCGCTTCGACGCCGTCTACGACCGCCAGCGCAGCGTGTCCGACGGTCGCTTCCGCTACGTGCGCAACTACGTCGTCGACCAGCCTTACCTGATCGCCAACGCCTATCGCGAGCGCATTCCGATGACCGCGGATCTCTACGCGCTGCGCGGCCGCGAGGACTTGCCCGCAGCGCAGTGGCAGTTCGCGGCGACGAGGCGGCCGCGCGAGGAGCTCTACGACACTCAGAAGGACCCGTGGGAGACCGCCAACCTGATCGACCGTCCGCTGGCCCCGGCCGTCGCCGACTCCTTGCGTCAGGCGTTGGACGCGTGGATCGAAGACACCGGCGACCTCGGCTTCGTGCTGCCCGAGACCGCGCTCGTCAAGGAGCACATCTACCCTCCGGACGGCGTGCAGCCGCAGACGCCGCCAGCGCGCGCGTTCACCGAGACGAGCAAGGGCGCGCATCGAATGACCCTGACCTGCGCAGAGCCGGGCGCCTCGATCGGCTATCGGCGGCTGCCGCTCGGCGCGGACAAGCGGTGGGAGGTCTACCGCGAGCCGATCGCGGTGGAGGACGGCGGCGCGGTCGAGGTGTTGACGCACCGGATCGGGTGGAAGCCGACCAGGTCCCGTCACGAGGTCTCGGCGTCCGCTGCGCGTGGCGGTGAGCGCCCGCCGAACGTCGTCGTGTTCTTGGTCGACGACCTCGGGTTCATGGACATCGGCGCCAACAACCCCGACTGCCTCTACGACACGCCCAACATCGACCGCCTCGCGGAGAGCGGGATGCGCTTCACCGACGGCTACGCCGCGTGTCCGGTGTGCTCGCCGACCCGCTTCTCGCTGATGACGGGCCGGTATCCGTCGCGAGCCGACGCGACCAACTACTTCATGGGCCGGCGCGCCGAGACCTTCCGGCCGGCCGAGGCCAAGGACCGGATGGAGCTGGCGGAGCGCACCGTCGCCGAGGAGCTCAAGGACCGCGGCTACGCGACGTTCTTCGCGGGCAAGTGGCACCTGGGCCCGACCGAGGAGTTCTGGCCGGAGCGCCAGGGCTTCGACGTCAACAAGGGCGGCTGGGTCAAGGGCGGGCCGTACGGCCCCGGCAGGTACTTCGTGCCCTACGGTAACCCCCGCCTCGAAGACGGCCCCGAAGGCGAGCACCTGCCGGCGCGCCTGGCCGGCGAGGCCTGCCGCTTCGTGGAGCGGCACAAGGACGAGCCGTTCCTCGCGTATCTGTCGTTCTACTCCGTGCACACGCCGCTGGTCGGCCGCGACGACCTGATCCGGAAGTACCGCGCGAGGCTCGCCGAGCGCCCGCTCGAGGGGTCGGAGTTCGGTCGCGAAGAGCAGGTGTTCCGGACCGAGCGCCCGCGCAAGGTGCGGCTGCAGCAGCGCCACGCGACCTACGCCGCGATGGTCGAGGCGATGGACTCGGCTGTGGGCGAGGTGCTCGACCGCCTCGACCAGCTGGGCCTCACCGAGAACACCATCGTGGTGTTCACGTCCGACAACGGCGGGCTGTCCACCAGCGAGGGCTCGCCGACGAGCAACCTGCCGCTGCGCGGGGGCAAGGGCTGGATGTACGAGGGCGGCATCCGCGAGCCGTGGCTCTGGCGCGTGCCGGGCGTGACGAAGGCGGGCAGCACGTGCTCCGAGCCGATGAGCAGCGTGGATCTGCTGCCGACCCTGCTGGAGCTGACCGGCGCGCCGCCGGTCGACCACCAGATCGACGGCGTCAGCGTCGCCGCGGCGCTGCGTGGCGGCGCCCTCGCCGAGCGGCCGCTCTACTGGCACTACCCGCACTACGGCAACCAGGGCGGCTTCCCGGCGAGCGCGGTGCGGCTCGGCGACTACAAGCTGATCGAGCGGCTCGAGGACGGCCGCGTGCACCTCTACGACCTGGCCGCGGACGTCGGCGAGCGCAGAGACCTCGCCGCCGCGCAGCCGGAGCGCGTGCGGCGGATGCGCGCGATGCTGCACGCCTGGTACCGCGAAGTGGACGCCAAGTTCCTGCGGCCGCGCGACGGGCGCGAGCCCTGGCGACCCTTCTGATCCGGCTCAGTCGTCGCGGGCTGCGCCGCGCGCGCGCTCTTCGGCGAGCAGCTGCGGGATCACCGCGCGGAGCCTGGCGGCGCGCTTGCGCGGGTCGGGGTGCGTGCTCAGGAACTCCGGGCCGCTGCTGCCCAGCGCCGCCATGCGCTCCCAGAGCTTCGGCGCCTCCCAGGGGTCGAACCCGGCGCGGATGGCGAAGCGCACGCCGTCGAGGTCCGCCTCGGTCTCGTGCTGCCGGCTGTAGGGGAGCAGCACGCCGTACTGCGTGACGCCGCCGAGCGCGGCCATGGTGAGGGCGCGCTCCTCCCGGTCCATCTCGGACAGCTCCAGGCCCGCCTCGGCGAGGGCGAGCGCGAAGCCGCCGAGCACCTTCTGGGTCATGCGGACGCCGCCGTGCCGGCGCGTCGCGTGCGCGACCTCGTGGCCGATCACCGCCGCGAGGCCGTCGATGTTCTGCGTGATCGGCAGGATGCCGGTGTAGACCGCGATCCGCCCGTTGGGCAGGCAGAACGCGTTGGGCACCTCGTCGGCGCGCAGCAGCCGTGCCTCCCACGGGAAGTCCACGCCGGTGACCGCGGTGATCCGGCGCGTGACCTCCTGCACCTGGTCGTGCTCCGGCCCCGAGTCGACCAGCGGGTAGCCCGCGGTCGCCTCGGCGTAGGCCTCCAGGCTGATCGGCTCGAGGTCCGCGTCGGAGTACAGGTTGACGCTGCCGCAGCTTGCCGTCAGCAGCGAGCCCAGCAGCCAGGCGCGATGGGGGGAGCGCATGGCGCGAGGATAGTCGCTCCGAGCCGCCTGTGCAGCAGCGCGTCCGCGTCTGCCCAGGCGCGACCTTGCGTCGGTCGAGACCGTGGCCGATGCTGCTCGCATGAATTCGGATCTGGTGATCGTCGGCGGCGCGCGGACCGCCATGGCGGAGTACTCGGGGACCCCCGGCTTCGGCAAGTTCAAGGACGTCACGGCGCTCGACCTGGGCGCCCACGCAGCCAAGGCGGCGCTCGAGCGCGCCGGCGTGACCCCGGATCAGGTCGACGAGACGTTCGTCGGCAACGCCTCGCAGTCCTCCAGTGACGCGATCTACGGCGCGCGCCACGTCGCGCTCAAGGCGGGCGTGCCGAACACCAAGCCCGCGCTGACCGTCAACCGGCTCTGTGGCTCCGGGATCCAGTCGGTCGTCTCCGCGGCGCACTCGATGCTGCTCGGCGAGTCCAAGCTGTGCCTCGCGGGCGGCATGGAGAACATGAGCCAGGTGCCGCACGTGATCCGGGGAGCGCGCGAGGGGTTCCGCTTCGGCATGGAGCCCAAGATCGAGGACCTGCTGTTCGCGGCGCTCTACGACCCGTTCTGCAAGTTCTTCATGGCCCAGACCGCGGAGAACGTCGCCAAGAAGGTCGGCATCTCGCGCGAGGAGCAGGACGAGTACGCGCTGCGCAGCCACCACCTGGGCGCCGCGGCCGTCGCCGCCGGCAAGTTCGCCGCCGAGATCGCGCCGATGACGGTGACCAGGGGCAGGAAGGAGTTCGTCGTCGACACCGACGACCACATCAAGCCCGAGACGACGCTGGAGGCGCTGCAGAAGCTGCGGCCGGCCTTCGGCAAGGAGGGCACGGTGACGGCCGGCAACGCGTCGGGCATCGTCGACGGCGCCGCGATGCTCGTCGTGACCACCGGCGAGCACGCCAAGGAGCTCGGCCTGGACGTCAAGGCCAAGATCAAGTCCTGGGGGCTGGCCGGCGTCGAGCCCGAGATCATGGGGATCGGTCCCGTCCCTGCGATCCGGCAAGCGTGCGACAAGGCGGGCCTGCAGGTC
>JBMHDP010000123.1:0-4351 GCA_049889335.1 Planctomycetota bacterium | reverse complement strand
AAGCCGTTCCTCGCCAACCGATCCTCCGAGCCCGCCGCCGACGCGTTCTCTCTCGAGCGCGCGATCGCGTTCATGGACGACGCGGCGCAGATGTGGAACGCCAAACACGGCTGCGTGACGTGTCACACCAACGGCCTCTACCTCATCGCACGCGCCGAGCGCTCGACGCGCGCGCGCCCCTATCGGGAGACCCGCAAGCTCGCCGCGGCCTACCTGGACGACTACGTCGTCAAGGGCGAGAAGCCCAAGGGCCAGCGCGGCGCGGTCGAAGGCATCGTCACCGCCGCCAGCGCGCTCGCCGTCAGCGACATGGCGACCCACGGCAGGCTCAGCACATCGACGCGGAGCGCCCTGGACCACATCTGGCAACGACAGGACCCGGACGGCTCATGGAGCGGCTGGCTGAAGTGCCGCTGGCCTCCTTACGAGATCGACGACCACTTCGGCGTCACCCTGGCGGCGCTGGCGCTCGGCAGCGCGCCCGCGAGCTACCGGCGCCGGCCGCACGTGCGTAGAGCCGAGCAGCGACTTCGCAGCTACCTGGACTCGCACCCCGCTGCCAACTTGCATCACAAGGGCATGTTGCTGTGGGTCGCGACCGGCCTCGACGGCGTGGTCTCCGACGAACAGCGGAACGGCTGGCTCCGAGAGCTGCGGGCGACCCAGCGGGAAGACGGCGGTTGGCGACTCACCGACCTCGGCGGCGAGGGGTGGCGTCGGCCGGAAGACGCGCCAGGCGCGCTACCCAGCGACGCCTACGCGACCGGCTTCGCGGTCTTCGCGCTCCGTCAAGGCGGAGTCCCGCCGGACGACCCGGCAGCCCAGCGAGGATTGCGCTGGCTCCGCAGCCGACAGCGGCAGAGCGGACGCTGGTTCGTCCGCTCGCCCCGGCGGGACGGCAAGCACTACATCAGCCACGCAGCGACGCAGTTCGCGGTGATGGCGTTCCTCGCCTGCGACGAGCGCTGAGCCGGACCGAAGCGAGCCCGCCGGCCGGCCAGGACGAGGAGCTCAGCGGCACCAGACCGAGCCAGCGCGTCCCAAGGCCTGCGTCGCTCAGAGGCGCCGCGCGAGTCGGAGCCCGACGCTCTGACTACGGATCGTAGGCGCAGCGTGGCCGCGGCAAGACGACCGCGCGCCGATGGCGCGCTCGTTAAAGCTCCCGCCACGCTGAACGCGGTCGGACCAGCCCAGCACCTCGTTGAGGCCGTCGCCCGCGCGCTCCGAGCCGTAGCTACCGTGCCCGTCACGACACCACTCGTAGACATTGCCGTGCATGTCGTGGAGCCCGAAGGCGTTGGCTGCGAGGCTCCCGACCGGCGCGTGCACCGTGAACCCGTCCATCCACGCCTCGTGCGCCCACGGAGCGCCGGCCTGCGACGACGTCTCGTCCGCGAGGTTGGCTGTGCCCGCCAGCTCGGCCTCGGCGACGCTCCAAGGGGACCGGCTGCCGCTGCGGCACGCGTACTCCCACTGCGCCTCGGTCGGCAGGACCAGCCCGTAGCTGCGCGCGAGGTCGCGGCTCATCGACCAGTCCACCCGCTCGACGGGGTGCGCCGCGGTCAGCCGTCGACCGTCCGCGCGCATCCCGGCGCGGTAGCCGCTAGGCTCGCGCCCCGCCTCGCCGCCCGCCCAGAGCCGCGCCCACTGCCCCTGGGTCAGCTCGTGGCGCGCCAGCAAGAACGGCGACAGCTCGACCTCGTGCAGCGACTCGCGGGGCTGCCGGTCCGGATCGTAGAGGTCGGCGCCCTCGTCGTCCGCCTGCGAGCCGAGCGTGACACGCCCGCCGGGCAACAGCACGAAGACGACGCCCGTCGCTTCGTCCACCTCGATCGCGCCGTCTGCCCCGTGGACCGGGATCTCGACCTGGGCGGCCGCCGCGACGTCGCCGTCGCACGCGCTGCGCAGGTGGTAGAACTCGTAGAGACCGGTGACCGGGTTGGCGCCGATCGGCACGAGGCCGAGCCACCGGCTGCCGACGTCGGCGTCGCCGAGCGGCACGTCGCAGCCGGCGTAGAGCGACGAGCGCGCGACCCCTTCCCGCACCACGCTCCACGTGACCCGCGCGTTGGGGTGGGCGCGCGTCAGCCGCTCGATCTCCGCGGACCAGCGCATGCGCGCGTCGACCTGCGCTCGCTGCTCGTTCTCCAGTCGGGCCAGCTCGATCCTCAGATCGGAGAGCGACCGATGCAGAAACGCCTGCGACTTGTCCGACGGCGCGAACTCCCAGACCGGCCGCTCCGTTCGCGCGGCGATGGCCGCCGCGAGGCGCGCCGGGGCCTCCTCGATCGCTGCTGCCAACGCACGCCGGGAGGCGTCGTAGTCCTGCTTGAGGCGCTGCGGCGCCGCTGCGAGCGCCGCGTCGATGCACCGCTGCGCGAGGTCGTCCCCGCCGTTGGCGAGCTCCGCCCACGCCAGCGTCCGCAGGTACTCGTGGTGCGCGGGATCCCCCAGCGCCTTCTCCGCCGCCAGCTGGGCCAGCGCGAGCCCCAGCGCCTCTTCTCCCCAGACCTCTCGCTCGGTTGGCTCCGGCGCGACGCGCGCCCACGCGAGCTCTTGGAGCGCCGCGGCGTCGAGCCCGCGCTGCTCATCGGTCAACGTGACCTCCTGGCGCTCCTCGCGACCGGAGCGCACCGCGTGCGCATAATCGAGCGAACGCAGCGCGGGGGCCTGCAGCTGCCAGCGCCGGTAGGCCTCCGGCTCTCGCGCCGCAAACGCGGCCTCCGACGCCGCGTCCCACGGCACCGCCTGCTCGCGCAGCGACGCGATCGCGGCGTCGATGCCCGCCCGCATCGCCAGCAGCTCGTCGCAGTCGCGCAGCCAGGCCTCGGCGGGCGGCTGCGCCTGCGGCCACGGCCCCAGCTGCAGCACCGCCGGCAAGGCCGCGAGCACCTCTTGGTAGCGGACGACCCCCGCCAGCTGGTCGAACTCGGTGACCTTGGCCGCGAACCTCGCCGCGCTGGACGCGGCGGCTTCTTTGGCCGCGCGCTCGGAGTCAGCCAGCGCGGCGTTCTCTCGGGCGAGGGCCACCGCATCCTGCCACCAAACGTAGGTCGCGACGCCGCCTCCGAGCAGCGCCAGCAGCACCATCGCCGCGGCCGCGAAGGCGCCCGCGTGTCGGCGCAGCAGCTTCTGCAGGCGGTAGGCGACGCTCGGCGGCCCGGCCTCCAGCGGCTCGAGGTCGCGGTAGCGCTGCAGGTCCTCTCCCAACGCCGCAGCGCTCTGGTAGCGCCTGACGCGGTCCTTCTCGAGCGCCTTGACCACCACCCAGTCGAGGTCGTTCCGGAGCGCCCGCCGCAGCGCCGCCGACGACATCCGCAGCTGCGTCGCCGCCTGTTCGGGGCTTTGGCCCGCCTGGGTCAACCGGTGGCTCGGCTTGACGGGCTCGATCTCCCGGAGGAGTCGCTGCAGCCCGAACAGCCCGGCCTCCCGCAGCTCCTCACTGCTGAACGGCAGCTGGCCGACCAGCAGCTGGTAGAGCATCACGCCGAGCGAATACACGTCCGCCCGCGTGTCCACGTCGAGGTTGCTCGGATCGGCCTGCTCCGGCGCCATGTATTCCGGCGTCCCCATCACCACGCCCAGCTCGGTGAACAGCGACTCTTGGATCAGCTTCTGGCCCATCGCCTTGGCGAGACCGAAGTCGATGACCTTCACCTGTCGGCGACCGTCGACCTCGCCGACCAGCACGTTGCCCGGCTTGAGGTCGCGGTGGATCACCCCCTTTTGGTGCGCGTGCTGCACCGCCGCGCACACCTGCTGCATCAGCTCGAGGCGGCCCTGCAGGGACAGCCGGTGGCGCTCGCAGTACTTGTCTAGCGGGATCCCCCTGACCAGCTCCATCACGAAGTACGGCTGGCCGCGCTCGCTGGTGCCGACGTCGTAGACCTTGGCGATGCCCTCGTGGTCCATCACCGCCAGCGCCTGGCGCTCCTGCTCGAAGCGTTGGACGACGGCCTTGGTGTCCATGCCCAGCTTGATCAGCTTGAGCGCGACCCGTCGCTGCACCGGCTCCGTCTGCTCGGCGAGGTAGACCGTGCCCATCCCGCCTTCGCCGAGCGTGTCGAGGATGCGGTAGCGGCCGATCTGCTCGGGTTCGCCGGGGGACTCCGCCGCGCCGGTGCGGACGCCGTCCCGCGCGACCGAGTGCACGCGGCCCGCCAGCCGCGCACGCAGCGCGTCCGCATGCTCAGGGTGCTGCTCACACAGCTCCTCGAGCAGGGCGTCGGGCTCGTCGCTCTGCAGCCACCGCTGGATCAGCGGCTGCAGCGGGTCGGGGATCGGGTCGGGCATGGGCACCTGCTGGCCGACTCGTCTCGGCAGGCCAGATCCTACGCGGCGCCGCACTCCC